>JANNWL010000001.1:0-13592 GCA_031414735.1 Burkholderiales bacterium
TCGAGTCCATCAACGAGCTCGCGCCCGTGACCCAGCGGATGCAAAGCGGTCCGCCGGTCAGGCAGCAGCACAGCCTTTCAACGACGGGGAGACTCGACTGATGGGGGCCATCGAACCGGCCGCCCTCTACCGGGTCGCACCTGCTGCTGGCCGTATCAGGAATCCGCTCAAGACGCACAGCCGGCCAAGGGCGGTGTGACCGATGCACGTCCTCGGCATAGGCACCGCCAACCCGCCCGCGCGTTTCACCAAGTCCGAGTGTCTGGTCGCGTTTGAACAGTCGGGCTGGTTTGCGCGGCTGGACGGGCGTGCCCACTTCATCGCACGAACCGTCCTGCAGCGCGACAACGGCATCGAAGCACGCCGCCTGGCCGTCGATTCGCTGGACGAGGTTTTCCAGATCGACCCAAACACCTTGTCCGGGCGCTTCCTGCGGCACGCGCCCTTGCTCGCCGCGCAGGCTGCTGAGCGCGCCATGAACAAGGCCGGGCTGAGTGCTTCTCAGGTCGACGCCGTGGTGGTGAGCACGTGCACGGGCTACCTTTGCCCAGGGCTTTCCGGGCATGTCGTCGAACGGCTTGGCCTGCGCCCCGACGTCCAGGCCTACGACCTCGTCGGCCAGGGCTGTGCAGCGGCTTTGCCCAATCTGATGCTCGGCAAGGCGCTGCTCGCAACGGAGGCCTGCGCGCATGTGCTGTCGATCTGCGTCGAAGTCAGCAGCGCCGCGATGTACCTGGACAACGACCCCGGCGTGCTGATCAGCGCCTGCCTGTTCGGTGATGGTGCCGGCGCGGCGGTGCTGTCGCGGCAGCCCAGCCGCGCTGGCAGGCGCATCGAGTGGAAGGACAGCACCTCGCTTGTCGAGCCGGGCCAGCGCAGCGCGCTGATGTTCGAGCAGCGTGACGGCATGCTGCGCAACATCCTGACCCGCGCGGTACCGGGTTTGGCAGCGGACTGCGCGCAGCGGGTGCTGGCAACCGTGCTCAACCGCGCCGGGCTGCACCCGGGCGACGTGGGCACCTGGATCATGCATGCGGGTGGCCGCGACGTGCTGCAGGCGCTGGAACAGCGGCTGGAGCTGGCGTCCGGCGATCTGCGCTACAGCGCAGCCATGCTGCGCGAGTTCGGCAACCTGTCCAGCGCATTCGTCTACTTCGTGCTGGAGGCCGCGCTTGCCGATCAAGCGCCGCCGGGTTGGTGGTGGCTGTCTTCGTTCGGCGCAGGCTTCAGCTGCCACGGCGCCTTGCTGGAGGTTCAGTGACGATGCCGCGGGTCGTGGCCGCGGAGACGCTGGATCACCTCGCACCCGACGATCCTGCGGCCAGGCGTTCAAGGCGCGATCTCGTTCGCGTGCACCGTTGCATGGGCACACGCTCCATCGTGACGCGGGGCTGGCGGGATTTGGCGATGGCGGCGCGCGGTGGCCAGCCGCTGCGGATTCTGGAGATCGGCGCGGGTGACGGCAGCTTGCTGCTCGGCGTCGCCAAGGTGATGGCACCGACCTGGCCACCCGTGCAACTGACCCTGCTGGACCGCCAGGACATCGTCAGCCCCGCGACGCTGGCGGGCTATGCCGCACTGGGGTGGACCGCCCAGGTGCATGTTGGCGATGTGCTGGCGTGGGCCGACGGGCCGGGTGGCGGCGATGCGGGCCAGGCTTGGCCAAGATGGGACCTCATCACCACCAGCCTGTTCCTGCACCACTTTGAAGGCAGCCAGCTTGACCGGCTTCTTGAAGCCGTTGCAACGCAGACGGATCGATTCTTCGCTTGCGAACCGAAACGCTCGTGGTTGCCGCTGGCGGGCAGCCATCTTGTCGGCGCCATCGGGGCTAACGCGGTGACCCGAGAAGATGCGGTGCTGAGCGTGCACGCTGGTTTTTGTGACAAGGAAATCACCGCCGTGTGGCCCCGAGCCAGCGGCACCTGGCGAACGCGCGAGTTCGCTGCCGGCCCCTTCAGCCATTGCTTCATCGCACAACGAGCGAGGGTCGAGTGATGCACGAGGCTTGGCCCACCACCAAGTTCGATGCCATCGTGGTCGGCGCCGGGCCGGCGGGCTCGACAGTGGCGATCCAGCTCGCCCGCGCCGGCTGGTCGGTGGCCCTGATAGAAAGGCAGCGCTTCCCCCGCCGCAAGGTGTGCGGCGAATGCATCGCGGCCAGCAACCTTCCTTTGCTCAACGCGCTGGGAATCGGTGACGCCATCGATGCCCTGGCCGGGCCACCGTTGCGCCAGGTCACGTTGCTGCGTGCCGACAGCGCGGTGACGGCCAACCTGCCTGCGGCCAAGCACCCTGCCCATCCCTGGGGTCGCGCCCTTGGCCGGGAGAGACTGGACGGCTTGCTGCTGGAACAAGCCCGGCAAGCAGGCGCCGTGGTGTTGCAGCCTTGCGCCGTGCAGGCCATTCTCGGCGTCGCCGGCGCCTGGCATTGCGAGGTGCGCATGCTCGACATCCCGGGGCTGCGCAGACTGCGTGCCACCGTCGTCATCGACGCCCACGGCTCGTGGGAAGACCTGCCGTCTGACCGCCCGAAGCGCCGACAGGCACGCAGCAGTGCCGACCTGTTCGCATTCAAGGCCAACTTCCTGGGCTCGCCACTGGCCGAAGGCCAGATCAGTGTGCTGGCGCTGGACGGCGGCTACGGCGGCATGGTGGTCGCCGATGGCCGGGTGGTCACGATCGCCTGCTGCATACGGCGCGATCGCCTGAGCGCGCTGCGTGGCGCCGCGCCTGGCTTGAGTGCAAGTGACGCCGTCGAATCCTGGCTGAAACGCGACTGCACTGGCGTCCGACAGGCTCTGCAAGGCGCCCGCCGCGATGGACCCTGGCTCGCGTCCGGGCCGCTGAATCCGGGTGTGCGCATCGACGCACAGGACAGCATCTTCAGGGTCGGCAACGCGGCGGGCGAGGCCCATCCGATCCTTGGAGAAGGCATGAGCATGGCCCTGCAGTCGGCCGCTTTGCTCTGTTCGCACCTGCTGGGTCAGCAAGACGCTGCGGTGCCCGATGCTGTCGTGCAGGCCACGGTCCAGCGCGCCTACGTGGCGGCGTGGCGCCGCGAGTTCGCACCCCGCCTGCGCCTGGCGGCCGTCTTCGCGCACGTCGCCATGCGGCCCCGCGTCGCAGCGGGGCTGATGAAGCTGGCGCAACGCTGGCCGGGACTGCTGACGCACGGCGCGCGCTGGGGCGGCAAGGTCCGACTCGCCGAGCTGGCGCCCGCGCGCTTCCATGAAGCCACCCTGCCCGCTCACCCTGCGCCAGCCCGCGCATCACCGCTGCTTTGACTCGCCCGGAACAGGACTCGCCATGACCAACTCCTTCGAACGCCTGAGTGCCATCCTGTTGAAGGACTACAAGCTTCAGCCGGAACGTTTGACCCTCGACGCGCCGCTGGAGAGCCTGGGCATTGACTCACTGGGAACCGTTGAACTGCTCTGGAACATCGAGGACACCTTCAAGATCAAGCTCCCGCCGGAACCCGTGGAACTCGCCACGCTGGGCGACGTCGTTCGCTACGTCGATGCGCTGATGGTCAGCCAAGCGGTCGTCCCGGTTCGGCCATCAGCCGCAGAGCCCGTTCTGCGGGTGACATGAGGCGGGTCGCCGTCAGCGGCATCGGTGTGGTCTCGCCCTTGGGCAACAGCGCGGCAGAGGTGATGAACCGCGCGTGCGCAGGCCGCTCCGGTGTTCGCCGGCTCGGAATGCCTTTCTCGTCCCGGCTGTCTGCGCCCATTGCCGCCACGGCGTGCATCGATGACGACACTGACCTGGAACCTGGCAAGGCCCGCATGCTGGACCGTTTCAGCCTGCTGGCCTTGTTCGCCGCGAACCAGGCCGTGCAGAGCGCGCAGCGGGCCTTGGACGGTGTCGACCGCGACCGCGCCGGCGTTTTCGTCGGGACCGGGATGGGCGGCACGCTCACGATGGACAGCGGCTACGAGACTCTCTACGGGCAGGGTTCGGATCGCATCAAGCCCTTCACCATCCTCATGGGCATGCACAACGCGGCGGCGGCCTGGATCGGCATCGAGCACGGTCTGCGCGGTCCGAACATGACTTACTCGACCGCCTGTTCGTCGTCGGCGGTGGCCATCGGCGAGGCCTGGATGCGGGTGGCCAGCGGGCAGCTGGAGCTTGCCATTGCCGGGGGCTCCGAGGCGCCCTTGTCGCCCGGCTCGTTGAAGGCCTGGGAGGCGTTGCACACGGTCGCGACCATGGACGTCGACGAACCCTCGGCTTCATGCCGGCCGTTCTCGAAGAACCGCAGTGGCATGGTTCTGGGCGAAGGTGCTGCCATGCTGATCATCGAGCCCTGGGACCGGGCCGTGGCTCGCGGGGCCGACATCTTCGGCGAGATCCTCGGCTACGGGCAATCCAACGATGCCAGCCACATCACCCGCCCCAGCGTTGAAGGCCAGGCTGCGGCGATGTGCGCGGCACTGCGGGTTGCAGGCGTTGACCGGCAGGAAGTCGACGCCATCAACGCACACGGCACGGGCACCCAGGCCAATGACCGCGCTGAAACCGCCGCCATCAGGGCGGTGTTTGGGGCGCGGGCCGATCGGATCCCGATCAGCGCGACCAAGGCCATGCACGGACACTTGCTGGGTGCGGCCGGAGCGCTCGAATGTGTGCTGACACTGCTGGCCATGCAACACCGGATCGCGCTGCCCACGATGCACCTGCAGCTGCCTGATCCGCAATGCGATCTGGACTACGTGCCCAATGCGGCGCGCGAAGGCGTCGCAGCGCAGGTGATGATGTCGAACTCGTTTGCATTCGGCGGGACGAACGCTGTGCTCGTATTGCGTCGCGCCGGGCGGGACACCCTCGATCCACGAAGTCAATGAAGAGAACATCATGAAGTACTACTTTGGCGCACGGACACCTTCGTCCTTCGACGCCGCAGCAGTGCACGCGACGATCGAACGGGCATTGAAGTCTGCCGGTCTCGACACCACCCAGGGCCCCATGCAGACGGTGACTGAGACGATTCGTCGCGCATTGGCCGGGGAGCAAGGGCCCGAGGATGCGCACGCCCCGGGCACTGCTGCCGTGAACGACGCGACAGCGCCTGCGCACGAACCGGCCATGGGCAGCCGGCAACCGCCCGGCACGTTTGCAGCGCGTGATTTCACCAACCGCGCAGGGAGCAGGGCGTACAAGCTCTATGTGCCGGCCAAGCCCGCCACCGAGCCCCCGCCGGTCGTCGTGATGTTGCATGGCTGCACACAGTCGGCAGACGACTTTGCGGCCGGCACGCGGATGAACCAGCTCGCCGACGAACACGGCTTCCTGGTGCTCTACCCCGAACAGGCCGTGCACGCCAACGCGTCGAAGTGCTGGAACTGGTTCAAGCCGCAGGACCAGCAGCGCGACGCGGGAGAACCTTCGCTGATTGCAGGCATGGTGCGCGAGGTCGTCAACCAGCACGGTGCCGACCCGCACAGGGTCTTCGTCGCCGGCCTGTCCGCGGGCGCTGCGATGGCGGTCGTCTTGGGCGAGGCGTACCCGGACCTGTTTGCCGGCGTGGGCGCGCATTCCGGGTTGCCCTACGGCAGTGCCCACGACATCCCGTCGGCGCTGGCAGCGATGAAGGGCCGGCACAGTGCTGCAGGCCCGTCCCATGGCATGAGCGCGGCTGCTTCGGCGCCGCCTGGGAAGACGGTTCACGCGGTCCCGACCATCGTCTTCCACGGCGATCGGGACCAGACCGTTCGACCGGCGAACGGTGTGCAGATCGAGCAGCAGGCGCAGCAAGCCCATGCCCGCCAAGCAACGCTGGCGGGCGACGCCGCGCCTCAGGTTGTCAAGGACGACGGCATTGCCGCGGGGGGGCGGCGGTTCAGTCGCACGGTTCATCTCAACCACGCCGGCCAGGCCCGCATCGAAAGCTGGACGCTGCACGGTGCAGGTCACGCCTGGTCGGGGGGCCACCCCGGCGGTTCATACACCGACGCCGCCGGACCCGATGCGTCTTCGGAGATGCTGCGCTTCTTTCTGGCGCTGCCCCGCGCCGGCTCGGTTTGAGCTGACGCCCTGGCGCGACTTCAAGTCATCCCCAGGGGCACAGCGCAAGACGCAGTGCCCCGTGCGTCGGCCGGCGGCAATCACTTGAAACAACTTCGGGGCGCCGCATCGCCCTGTGGCGGCGGTGTCCTACATCAAGTTGCGGGCCCACTTTGTAACGTGCAATTCCAACCACGCCGGTTGGCGCCAATCCATTTGGGCTGGTGAACGTTTTCTTCATCTTCAAACCCCGGAGTTCGACATGACCTTGAAATCCATTTGCCCCCCGCGTGCACGGCGCGCGCACGTCGCTGCGGCAGCGTTGCTGTGTGCTGCTGCCGGCGCGCAGGCCGAAACGCTGATCGGCTTGACGAGTACCAACGCGCTCGTGACCTTGGACACTGCGACACCGCTGAACGGCAGTGCGCCCGTGACCATCACCGGCTTGCTCGGCACCAACGAAGTCGTCCTCGGCATCGACCGCAGACCGGCCAACGGCTTGCTTTACGGACTGGGCAGCAGCGGCCGCATCTACACGCTGAACACCACCACGGGCGCTGCCACTTTCGCTTCGCTGATCACCGGCGCCACGTTGTCGGGCACGGCTTTCGGTGTCGACTTCAACCCGGTGCCCGACCGTTTGCGCGTCACCAGCAATGCCGGTCAGAACCTGCGCATCGACGTGACGACTGGGGCGGCCACCATCGACACGCCGCTCAACGGCCCCACCACCAGCATTGCAGGCTCGGCCTACACCAACAACATCGCCGGTGCCACGACGACCGCGCTCTACAGCCTCAGCGCCGCCACCGACACGCTGTACATCCAGAACCCACCCAATGCGGGCACGCTGGTGGCGGTGGGCAGCCTGGGCTTCGACACCACGGGCGTGACGGGCTTTGACATCAGCGGCACCAGCGGGCTGGCGTTTGCCGCACTGACCAATGGAGACACTGCCGAGAGCGGCCTGTACAGCATCAACCTGGCCACCGGTGCAGCCACGATGTTGGGCATGTTCGGCATTGGCGGAAACCCTGCACTGGCCGCGCCGATGCTGGGCATCGCCGTGAACGTGGGCGTCGTTCCAGAGCCCCAAACCTATGCGCTGTTCGTCGGCGGCCTGTTGGCCCTGGGTTTCATGGCGCGACGCCGTCGCGGAGGCAACGGACACGCCTGAACAACGCCCTCAAGCCTGCATCACTGGGGCGGGCGCCGGACTGCGAACGGCGCCCGGCGCGCCGGTCAGGGCGGCGCGCGCGGCGCGCTGGCGAGCACCTGTGCCTGGGCCAGCTGCTGGCGAAGTTCGGCGTTGTCGGGCGCCAGCGCCAGCGCTTTGCGCGCCACCACCACGGCCCTGCCGGCTTGTTTGTCGGCAAGCAAGGCGCGCGCCAGTGTGTCCAGCGCAGCGGGGTTGTCGGGCAGCAGGTCCACCGCCCGTTGCGCCAGGTCCACGGCCCCGGGCTTGCCTTGCGCGAGCAGCGCCCATGCGATGTTGTTCATTGCCATGGCATGCAGGGGCTGCAACTGCAAAGTCGCACGGAAGAGGCGCTCTGCAGCCGCGGCGTCGCCGCGCGCCTGCGCGGCGTTGCCCAGGTGGAAGGCGAAATCGCTGTCCCGCGGGTGCGAGCGTTGCCATTCGTCAGCAAAACGCCTGGCCTCGTCGGCCTGGCCGAGCACGGTCAGGACCTGATGGGTCTTGGCCGCCAGCTCGGTCAGGGGCTGGTGGCGCAGACCTTCGCGGTAGGCAGCCAGCGCGCCGTTCAGGTCGCCGGTGGACACGCGCACATCGCCCTCCAGCAGCTGGCCCACGCCCTGCCCTGCATGCTGGCGCTGCACCTGTCGCGCAAGGGCCAGTGCGGCCTGGGGCTTCTTGTCCAGAAGTTCCAGGCCGATGAGGCTGCGTTGCGCCATCAGGGCTTGGGGCTGGGCCTGCAGGGCCCGCTCCAGCGCGCGCCGCGCCGCGCCGAGGTTGCCCATGGCCACATGGACCTGGGCCAGGCTCACCAACGGTTCGGTGGCACCGGGCTGGGCGGCCACCAGTTTGCCCAGCGAGACCAGGGCCTGTTCGTGCTCGCCGTTGGCCGTCTGCACCCGCGCCAGGGCTTGCAGCAGGGCGGGATTTCCAGGCATGGCGTTGACAGCGTCTTGCAACGCAGCGCTGGCGGCCCTGCCGTCGCCACGGCGCGCGAGGTGGTTGGCGTGCACGATGCGCAGCCTGGGGTCGCCCGGTGTCAGGCGCACGGCATCGGCCAGCAGCGTAAGAACCTGCGCGCCGCGCTCGCCACTGCGTTCCAGCACGTCGGCCAGCGCCACCATCGCCGTGGCGTTGGCGGGCTCCTTTTTCAGCAGCTCCTGCAGACGCATGCGGGCGGCCTCGGTGCGGCCCCCGTCCAGGTCGAGTCCTGCCAGCGCAATCAACGTGGGCAGGTGCCCGGGGACGATCTGCAGGCCGCTCTCAAAGCTCTTGCGTGCACCGGTCGGGTCACCGCGCTGCAGCTGCACGCGCCCGCGCAGCAGCGCGGTGTCCGGCTGGGCGGGCAACCGGCTCTGGAGTCGGGCAATGGCGTCCAGCGCGGCGTCGAACTCGCGCCGCGTGACCAGGGTGCTGATCTCGAGCTTGTCGGCCAGGCTGGCACTGTCCAGCCCGGGAAGCGGCAGCCAACGCAGCGCAGCGCTGTCGATATGGCCAGGATCCACACTGGCCGGCGTCAAGGCCGCGCGCGCACGCGCGTCGTCGGGGCGGCTGGCCTGGGCACGCAACTGCACGGCCCGGGCTTCGTCGAAGCGGCCAGCTTGCAGGCGCGCGTCGGCCAGCAACATCAGGGCCTGCGCGTCGTTGCGCGCAAGCAGTGGCTCCAACACCTCCTGCAGGCGTGTTGGCTGCCCCGTCTTCAGGTAGGCCACCGCCAGCAGCCGCCGCGTGTCGGCCGACTCGGGGACGAGCTGCAGTGCCTTGACAAGGGGTGGCTCGGCCAGCAGCGGCGCGTCCATGCGCAACTCCACCAGGCCGAGAAACTGCTGCAGGCTGGCGTTGTTGGCAAAGTGCCCGATCAAGGTGCGCGCCAGCGTCCGTGCACGCCCCAAATCGCCTTCGCGGTAGGCTATCTGGGCCTCGAAGAACATGGTGCGTGGATCGGTTGGCACGGTCTGTTGCATCGCCTTCCACTGCGTCTTGGCGGCAGCGAGCTGGCCTTGCATCAGCAGCACCGACAGCAGTCCGACATGGGCCGGTGCGTGGTCAGGGCGCAGCGACAGCGCGTGGCGCCAGGCGGCCATGGCGTCGTCCATCTGTTGCGGGTTCTGCGCCAGCAGGTCGCCCTGGAGCTGCCATGCGAGCACGTTGCCCGGGTCGCGTGCCAGCACGCCCTGCACTTGTTGCAGCGCTGCATCGAGTTGACCGTCGGCAGCCGACAGCCGCGCCAACAGCAATTCGGCAGGGGCGTACTGTGGCGCCAATGACAAGGCACGCTGCGCCGCCGCGGCAGACTGCTGACGCTGGCCCTGTGCAGCGTAGGCAGCAGCCACTGAGGTCGCGAGGTCGGCCGCCGCGGCGGGTTCACCAGGCAGCTCCGCGCCATCAAACCCTGCCACCAGCGGTGCAAGCTGGCCCAACGCCAGCATGGCGCGCGCCACCACCGGCCAGGCCTGCGCAGGTGGCATGCCCAGCGCGGCACCCCTTTCAAGTTCAACCAAGGCGCCGCTGGCGTCGCCCTGTTGCAGCAAGGCCTGTCCCAACAGGAAGCGCGCTTGCGCTGACGCAGGCGCCACACTGACCGCGTTCTTCAGATGGATGACGGCAGCACGGGTCTGCCCGCCGTCCAGCGCGGCGCGCCCGGCTGGCAATGCATCGCCGGGGCTTTGCTGGGTGCAGGCGCACAGCGCTGCGGTGACGCAAGCCAGCGTCAGACAGGCCCTGCGCCGAACACGACGGGCGGCGCGGTGTTCTGGCGGCGCCCCACTGCTGGCTACCGCGACGCAGCAGGGCCGCTTCATGGCATTGGGCGCCGTCGGCGCCCTGGCACTCAGGCGCCGGTCGCGCGGCGGCGAGCGGTGGCGCCCACACCGAGCAGCGCCAGCGACACCAGCGCCAGCGAACCCGGCTCCGGCACCCGGTTGAGCGCACCCGTGACCTGCCCTGCGGAAATGACCAGCCAGTCAGCCGGCAGCGGATTGGCAGCCGTGCCGCCGAAGTAGGTGACCGACAGCAAAGCGTCGGCGTTGATGCCGGCCAGGTTGGTGGCCACGCTGTTGGTGTCGAAGAAAGACTGCGCCGCGCCGCCCGTAAAGTTGATGAACCCCGAACCGTTGCCAGCAACACCTGTGTTGTTGTAGGTGGTGAGGTAGGTGGCCAGCGGGTCCACTGACGTGACACCGGCCGTGAAGACGCCTTCAAGAAACAAGTTGCCGCCGGAGATACCACTGTAGGTGTAGGCGTTCAGGTCACCGCCACCCACCGAGCCGAACGCCGGGTTCCAGTCAGACCCGTTGCTGAACAGCCTGAAGCCGCCACCCTGCGCGAACGCCGTGGTGCTGCACCCGGTGACGCCGCAGGTCGTTTCCACCGTGCGGTCCGACAGGTTGCCAAAGATGCCCGTCAGGTACGGCCCGACCACCACGCTGCCCACGGTGCCGCCGGTGCCCTTGGTGAACTCGACCATGCCGGTGGTGACGTTCTGGATCAACGCCACCGACAGAATCCCCATCGTATCGGCGCTGGTGTTCACAGAACCCACGCTGCCGGTGGCCACCAAGGCCGCTGCCATGTTGCAGGCTGCGACGCTGTTCAGGCAATTCACGCCAGCCGCAGGGCTGTACAAGGTACCCGCGTCATAGTTGTCAAAGGTGATCTTGTAGTTGCCTGCAGTCAAGGCCAGCGCATGTGCACTGCCGGTGGCCACCAGCGCGATCACGGCGCCAGCCAATTTGGTTGAAACGAGGTTCATGCGGCAACTCCAGTGGGATTCGATAGACGGCTCGACGCTTGTCGGGCCTGATTGGAAAAAGATACCAGCCGGGTCTTCTTTTGTCCGCTCGGTATCGAACATAACTCTTAACCTCAGTGTTTTCCGCGACCACCCGGTCAGGGCGGGCTGGCGGCGACGGCCGCAATCACGGGGAACCGTCCCCCCCCTACACGGCGCTGCGATAGGGCAATTTGCGCTCGTAATCCAGCATGGGACGGCCAGGAAAGTCTGCCGGCGCCACGACTGCAAGCTGTGCCGTCCACCCCATCCCGGCCGCGCGTTCGGCCAGGCGCGCTTGGCAGTCCCCCGCGTCTGCCGTCGCCGCTGTCAGGGCCTGGACCAGGATCGTCCCCCTGCCCTGCGCGTCGAGGTCCATGCGGAACGCGCCGCTGAGCAGGTTGGCATCGGCGCTGTCGGCGTAGATCAGCTCCTTCACCTCCTCAACCGACGGCCCGCTGCCGCTCCGGTCGCTGCGCCTGCCGCTGACCAGCACCACCGGCAGCCAGGGCGGTGCAACCCCGGCCAGGTGGGCCGCCTGCGCCACTTCGGCCCGCCCGAGCAGGCGCGCGACATCGCCGGTGGCGAAGCGCGGCAAGGGGATCACGGCGCGGCGGCTGAGCAGCGTCAGGCACAGTTCACCGAAACCGTGCTCGTCGGGGTCAATGACCTCCACAAACAGGCGGTGCGGCGAGTAGCAGAACACGGTGGGCAGCGCGCCGCTGTCGGCTGCACCCGTCAGCAACGCAGCCAGCGCCGGGACGCGCCGCGCCGCACGCCGGATGCGCAGCGTCTCGCGGGTTTCGAACAACAGGTTCAGCCCCAGTTCGCCGACGCCGAACGAGCTGCCCACCATGCGGTGCGGGTCACATTCGGGGTCCATCCCCATGGCATGCGCAATGTGGTCGCGCTGAGCCTCGACCAGGCACTCCTCGCCCACAATGACACTGGTGTTCAACGCCGCCCAGTCCACGCCGGCAGCACGCCCTTCATCGAGCACGCGACGGATGAACAGGGGGTCGGTGCACAGCAGGGTCTGCTCAAAGCGCGGGCCGATGTCGCGCAAGATGGCGCAGGCCATGTCCGCGCGCACGCTGACGTTGGCCACCGTCACCGCACGCGAGCCGAACACCACGCCCATGGGCAGGCAGTTGACGAGCAAGGTGGACTTGGCACCGACCTTGAACGCGTCCTCCAACCCCAGGTCGATGTCGAACCAGGCGCGGTCGTGCTCGTGGCGCTCGGTCAGCCTGAATCCGAAGTGGCCACCCGACTGGCCCGAACTCGTCAGCACATCGGCCAGGCTGCGTGACGCCACCGGCCGGGCCAGTTCGGCCACCGAAAACCTTCCAAAGGTGGCGGCCTTGCTGAGAACAGGCAACTGTGTCAGCCGGCAACCGGCCGCCAGGCGGGCGGGTGTGATGCCGTGCTCGGCCAGCAGTTGCCGGTAGGCTGCGCTGCAAGTTGCGGCCCAGCGTGCAATGACCAGAGCACGTGCAGCGGCACGCTGGCGGGCACGTTCTTGCGGCACCCGTCTGGCGTGGGCCAGCAGCAGACGGCGCAGGCCGCTGGCGGCGGCGTCTCGAAGCATGGCGCGGCGGTTTACGCGCTGAGCACGTCGGGCGCGCGCATCCAGGCCAGCAGTTCGGGCTGGTTGCGTTCCAGGCGCGACTCGAGTTCGCGCAGGTCGGCCAGGTAAGTCGCCACCGGGCCGAAGTAGTCGGCCTCCTCGCAAATCTGCTGAAAGCCGAAATCCAAGCGCTGCAGCGAGCGCGCCAAGGCCCGCTCCATCGCGGCGTACCAGTAGCGCACGCCATGACGCAGGCTGTGCTGGTAAAGCTGTCGGTACAAGCTGAGCAGGATGTGTGGTGAGTGCGAACGGCGCTCCAGCCAGTTCGGTTCACCCGGCCCACTTTCAACTTCACGGCTTCCCGCCAGGGTGTCGCCCCGCCGGCGCCGGTAGTCCTGCCGAACCATCAGCCGGCTGATTTCCCCGCACTCGAGCCGTGGTGGCTTGGTGTGCCCCAGGAAAGGCTGGCAATACCGCTCGAAGGGCAGCGCCGAATTGATGTCGGGCAGCACGAGCCGGACGTAACCGACCAACTCGCCGTTGAGGTTGTGAGCCACGAAGTGTGCCGACTCATCGTCGTACGAGTCTGACTCACATCCGTCAGGATAGTCGTTGGCGTTGAGAAAGCGGCGCTCGATGCAGTAGACGTTGTAGCGTAGTTCGAATGCGCGTTGCATGAGGGCATCACCGGTCCCAAGCGGAACCTGGCGTGCTTCGAAGTATGGCGGCGCATTGGACATGTCCCAGGGACTCTTACGAATCGTTTCTCGCGGCGACCCCGAGGTATCCGGGGCGAGTTTGGCCCTCCCATCCCGTCTTGTATGTACGAAAGGCCGCATAACGGCCTGGGTGCCTGCCACCTGTCCAGCGCGAGGGCGCGACCGTGGGCCGGCGCCACAGCCCGGCACCGCTTCGGCATGTTCACCCTCGGCAGGCCTACCTACACCCGATTGGCAGCCGCGCCACTGGCGCAACGACCGGTGCGTCCGATACCCTGAAGGCGTCCCCACAAGCACCCGCTGCACACCCATGCCCCTGCCGACAGTTTC
>JANNWL010000002.1:0-3642 GCA_031414735.1 Burkholderiales bacterium
CCGAGAGCTTGCATCAGCCACGGCGCAGACCACGCACCGGCCACCGCGACCGCAAGTCCGACACCAAGCGCAGCCACGAAGGCCGTCGCACCCACGCGCCGCACCTGCGCCGCGTCACGCGCGCCCCATGCTTGTCCCGCAAGGATGGTCGCGCCGGCGCCCAGCCCGATGATCAGCGACAGCAGCAAGAAGAACACGGGAAAGAACGACGCGGCCGTCGCGATGCCGCGCACGCCCAGCAGGTGCCCGAGCCAGAAGCCATCGAGCAGGCCGCCAGCGCTTTGCAGCGCGTGCGTCAGGATGAGGGGCGTCAGCAGCGCAAGGTAGTGCGTGCGCAGCGTCGGCGCCGGGCCGGCGGGGGGTGTCGTTTCTGGCTCGTTCATGAGTGCTCCTGTCGACAAGCGGGCGTGCGTGTGCTCGCAGCGCTGCGGCCCGGAGCCGCGCGCTGGTTGCAAAAGGGAGAAAGAGGTCCGGCTTAGCCGGGGTCGGGTTCGGCGAGCTGCAGCACGTACGCCCGCACGTCTTCCGGCCATGCGGCCATCTGCGCCACCAGCCGCTCGTGGTCGCCGGCGAACAGCGCCCGCGATGCTTCCTCGAAGCCGGCGAGATCGCCGGCCAGCGTGGACATGGCGTGATACGCGCGGTCGCGCGCCTGGCGCGTCCGGCCCCGCTCGCCGCCCTTGTGCCGCGCTTCATGCACGAGCTTGCGCAAGGCCACGGAGGCGCCGCCGGGTTGCGCCGCAAGCCAGTCCCAATGTTCCGGCAGCAGCGTCACCTCCCGCGCGACCACACCGAGCTTGGGGCGACCGCGGCCCCTGGGCGCCTGGATCGGCGCAGCCACGGTGTAGCGGGCCGCGACGGCTTCCTCGCCGCCCCGCAGGTCCAGATCGGCAGACTGGCCGCTGGCATCGCTGAAGACCAGCGGATTCCCGTCGGGTTGCGCCTGCTGTGCCCGCAAGACGGCCACGGCGACCTCGTGCAAGCGGCCCGTGGCGAGGCGGCGCCCCTCCAGGAAAGCGGTGTAGGTGAGTGGCATGGCTTGGTCCATGCCGCGAATTCTATCCGGGTTAAATTTTTGAGTCAAAAACTCCGGATAAAACTTTATCTTGCCGGGGCGGACTTTCCACCGGCGCCTGCACAGCCTGCGCCGGCTTGCGCGCGCCACCGCGGGTTCCACCGCAAAACGCTCGGAGGACGCAATGGCTTCTGCCCACGCGCGCGGGTCACGCCCAAGCGCCACCGTTTCGTACCATGAGGTCTCAGTCTGTCGCGGATACTTTCGGCGGCTTGGGAACAAACCCCCTTCTTGCACCTCTTGGTGCCACGCGGCAACAGCGGGCACTCGCGAGTCAGCGCCTTCAAGCCGATGCCGGTACCTGCGGACCTGCGGCGCCGCCCAGCACACCGAGACGCTGTTCAGGCCGCCACCGCCTCCGCGCCTGTCTGGGCGCCGTGTTGCCACACCAGCGCCGCGTCCGCTCCGCGTGACCAAGGCTCCACCACGACCTGCTCACCTCGGTCCAGCCACAGCCGATCACCGCGCGCCAGCACGATGTCGTCCAGCGCACCATCGCGCGTCAGCCACACCTGCCCGGTGCCCACTTGCAGCCAGCCAGCTTGCGCGACGCTGATTCGCTGCACACCGGCCAGGCGCAAGCTGCGCGGCCGGCCGTCCCACCGCAGCGGGGTTGAGGATTGATTCTCAAGGATCATGGCAATGCTCCTGCTTGAAGTTGCCCAGTGACTCTGAATTCGACTCTCGAATCCATTTCAGGATCATCGGCCTCGGGGTCGCCATGGTCCAATGTCGTCTGCGCCCTGCACTGATGAATGCCAAGCATGAATACGCCCGCCAACCGTCGGCCCCTGGCCCTGGACAGCCTGCGCACTTTTGAGGCCGTCGCGCGGCGCTTGTCGTTCAGCGCGGCGGCGCAGGAGTTGTTCATCACGCAATCGGCAATCAGCCGGCAGATCAAGGCTTTGGAAGACACGCTGGGCGCGAGCCTGTTTCATCGCGGCACGCGGCGTGTGGAGCTCAGTGCGGCCGGTGAAGTGCTGCGCCAGGCGGTGCTGCCGGCGCTGGACCGCATCGACCGCGCAGTGCGCCAAATCCGTGTTTCGCAAGGGCGGCGGCAAGTCAATGTCAGCACCTTTGCATCGTTCGCCACGCTGTGGTTGATGCCACGCCTGGCTGCGTTTGCGCAAGCGCATGCGGACATCGACATCCGCATTTCTGCCGGTGATGCGCTGGCAGATCTGGACGACCCCGAACTGGATCTGGTGCTGCGTTATGGTTTCGAGGACGTGATACCCGCTGGCACAGCAGCCGAGCGCATGTTTGGCGAGCGACTGACTCCCGTGGTGAGCCCCTGGCTGTTGGCGCGCGCCCGCGCTGGTGAAGTGCCCCCGCTGGCCCAGCCGGCCGACCTGGCGGGCCACGCGCTGATGGAGGAAGACGACCACCGCCCCAGCGCCCAGTACCTTACCTGGCGCCGCTGGTTGCAATTGAAAGGCCAGCCCGCGCTGGAGCCGCGCAGTTGGGTCTACTTGAACTACACGCATCAGCAAGTGCAAGGGGCGCTGGCCGGGCAGGGCGTGGCCTTGGCACGCATGGCGATGGTGCATGAACATCTGGCGCGGGGCGAGTTGGTGGAGCCCTTCGGCCCCGAGGGCCGCATCGACAGCCCCGCCGCTTATTGGCTGATGCCCTTGCCGGGCGCCCGCCTCACGCCTGAACTGCAAGCGTTTTTGGCTTGGGTGCGCACCGAGGCGCAGCTCACGGCCAAAGCGCTGACAGCGTGAGGGTATTCATGCGCCCGCCGCATCGCCGCCATGCCGACTTGGCAAGCCATCACCCGACCGGCCGCCCCTGCTGCCGGCGACCGCGGCCGTCATGCAAGTCTTGCTTGGGAGGGCGACGACCCTGTCCAGCGCCGGAACGCGCGGGTGAATGCGCTGGGCTCCGAGAACCCGAGCAGGAACGCCACGTCGGCGGCCGTGGCGCCGGGCCGCGACAGGTGAGACAGCGCCAGGTCCTTGCGGACCTCGTCAACGATTTCCCGGTAGGAGGTGGACTCCTCGGTGAGACTGCGCTGAACCGATCGTTCGCTCATCGCCAGTTCCGAGGCAATGACGGCCAGGCTGGGCACTTCGCCCTTCAGGCGCGCACTGACGATGCGTTGCACCCGGCCACTCACGGCGCCGTGTGACTTGAGTTGTTCGAGGCGACGCCGGGCGTCGCCCTCAAACACCTCCAGCAGCGCCGGATCGGCTGACAGCATGCCTGCCGCCAGCGCTGAAGTGGCATACACGACGGCGTTGTCAGGCTGATCGAAACGGACCACGCGGCCCAGCAGCCGCGCATGTTCGGCGATGGACGCAGGCGCGGCATGCTGGAAGGTCACGGCGATCGGCACCGGAGGCCGCGTCGCCACCCGCCCGAGCGTGAGCACGATGCCGGCAGCCAAGGTCTCGATGACCTGGCGCGGTGAGCGACGCAGATAGCTGCCGAGCTCGTCCGCCGCGCCGAACCGGCAGATCGTCGTGTCCTGCTTGTGTTCGACCCTGACCTGCAGACCCTCGTTCAGCAGCGGCGCATAACGTGCAAGGCGTTCCAGCGCCTCACCCGCCGTTCGACAGCTG
>JANNWL010000003.1:0-1942 GCA_031414735.1 Burkholderiales bacterium
ACTCGCGCAGGTACTGGTGCTGCAGGTCCCAGGCGTAGCGGATGGGTGAATGCACGTAGCAAAGATGCAGCTGGTGCGGCCCGGTGATGACGCCCTTGGCCACGGCGTGGTTGGACGACAGCACGATGTCGTAGGCCGACAGGTCGTGCTGCTCGACGGCCAGCGGCATCAGCGGCAGGTAGCTGCGGAAGTGCTTGCGCGCGAACGGCAGGCCTTGGATGAAGGTGGTGCGTGCCGTCTTGCCCTGCAGGAAGCCACGCTCGCCTGGCGCCAGGAAGTCGACCACCGCAAACAGGTCGGCCTGCGGGTACAGATGCAGCATCTGCTCGAGCACTTTTTCGCTGCCGGAATGGTCGATCAGCCATTCGTGGACGATGGCCACGCGCGGGGTGCGTTGCTGAGCGGTCATGCTGGGTTCCCTCGGGCCTGGCCCGGAAAGTGGGCTGCGACGATGTCGCCGAATTGCGTCGCCGCGCGGCCCCAGCCGTGCTGTGCGGCGCGGGCGCGGCCGGCCTCGGCCAGCTCGGCGCGCAGTGCGGGTGACTCCAGCAGCCGCGAGAGGGCGTCGGCCAGGGTGCGCGGGTCATCGGGGTCGCAGTAGAGCGCCGCGCTGCCGCAGACCTCGGGCATCGAGGCGCGCTGCGAGACCACCGCCGGACAGCCGCAACACATGGCTTCCAGCGGCGGCAGGCCGAAGCCCTCGTAGCGCGACGGGAACGCGAAGCACAGCGCGTGTTCGTACAGCGCGCGCAGCTCGGCGTCGCTGACGTAGCCGGCCGCCACCAGCCGCTCGCCGCTCAGGTCAGCCTGGCGGCCGAACACGCCCGCGGCGGCGGCGCCGGTGGCCACCAGCAGCACGTCTTTCTGCGCCAGCGCCTGCACGGCCTTCAGGGCGGCGCCGAAGTTCTTGTTCGCTGAAGCGCTGCCCACGGCCAGCACGAAGCGCCGGCCGCGCAGGCCCAGGCGGTCGATGACGCTTTCGTCGGCGGCCTCGCGCAGGATGTGCTCACCGCCCTCGCCGATGACCTCGATGCCGGCGCGGCGGCGGCCGAAGTGGCGCTGCAGCTCATCGGCACTGAAGCGCGAGACGGTGGCCACGACGCGGGCGCGGCGCATCAGCAGCGTCAGCAGCACGCGGTACCAGGCGCGGAAGGCGGGGGTGTAGTTGGACGGCGTGGCGGCGGTGGCCGCGTCGTGAATCACCACCAATTGCGGCTCCAGCCAGGCCGGTGCGGTGTTGCACAGGTTGATCAGCGCGCGCCCGGCGAGCGCGCGCGGCAGGTCGAACTGCTCCCAGCCGTGGCCGCCGCGGTGGCCGACGGCCTGCGTGGCCAGGGGCATGCCCTCGCGCACCGCCGCGCCGGGCGGCACGGCGGCCACGGGCCGCGATGCGCTGGCGCCGAAGCGGGCGCGCAGCAGCTCGGTGGCGAATCGGTCCACCCCTGTGGGCGGCCGCGTCATGAAGCGGCCGTTGACGACCAGCGCTGCCAGGTCAACGGCCACCGGCATCTCCCTTCAGCGCCCGGTCGACGCGGCCGACGCGCCGCGCCAGCGCGTTCGGCAGCAGCCACACGCACAGCATCCAGCCGCTTTGTGCCACGCGCATGAACGGCCCCATGCCCGGCCAGCTCCACACCGATCGCAAGGCCAGCGCTATGCCCGCCAGCCGGGGCACCGGCACACTGGGCCGCCCGGGCGGACCGAAGCGCAGGCACAGCGCCAGCACCCGCGCTTCCCAGGGCGCCAGCAGCAACGGCAGCGACAGCGGCCGGCCGATGGCGCCGAAGTGCCTGACCACCAGGTCCTTGCAGCGCTGGATGCGGTCGTACTCGGGCCACAGGCCCTTGGGTTCGTTGTTGAAGAGCAGGCCGTCGGGGCTGGGCTTCTTGTGCACCCGGTAAGCGCCCAGCGGCTCGCGCAGCGAGACCACGCGGCCGTGGGC
>JANNWL010000004.1:0-2274 GCA_031414735.1 Burkholderiales bacterium
CCGCTGGAATCGCGCAACGGCCACCAGTCGGTGACGCTGCTGGAAGCCATCGAGACCCACCGCTTCGACGCGCTGATTGGCGGCGCCCGCCGCGACGAAGAGAAGGCCCGCGCCAAGGAACGCATCTTCAGCCACCGCGACCGCTTCGGCCAATGGCAACCCAAGGAACAGCGGCCCGAGTTGTGGACGCTGTTCAACACCCGCATGCGCCCCGGCGAGCACTTCCGCGCCTTTCCCATCAGCAACTGGACCGAGTTGGACGTGTGGCTGTACGTCGCCCGCGAGGCCATCCCGCTGCCCGACCTGTACTACAGCCACCGTCGTGACGTGGTTCGCCGCCAGGGCCTGCTGGTGCCCGTCACCCCGGTCACACCGCCGCGGCCGGGCGAGGCGGTTGAAAGCGCCCAGGTGCGCTTTCGCACCGTCGGCGACATGACCTGCACCTGCCCGGTGGACAGCGCCGCCGCCAACGCCGAACAGGTGGTGGCCGAGACGCTGACCGTCACCGTCAGCGAACGTGGCGCCACGCGCATGGACGACCGCGCCAGCGACACCGCCATGGAGCGGCGCAAGAAGGAAGGGTATTTCTGATGAGCACCGCCGCCTTTGCATCCCCCCTGGCATCCTGGTCCGCGCCTGCCACCGACACCACCGACCGCGCGCTGCGCTTTCTCACGGCAGGCAGCGTCGACGACGGCAAGAGCACGCTGATCGGCCGGTTGCTGTTCGACAGCCAGGCGCTGCTGGCCGACCAGGTCGACACCTTGACACTGCGCGCTGCCGGCACGGCCACCGCAGCGGGTGGGCCCGCCTTCGACCTGTCGCTGCTGACCGACGGCCTGGAAGCAGAACGCGAGCAGGGCATCACCATCGACGTGGCCTACCGCTACTTCGCCACGCCACGGCGCAAGTTCATCATTGCCGACGCCCCCGGCCACGAGCAGTACACGCGCAACATGGTCACCGCCGCTGCCGGCAGCGACGCCGCGGTGGTGCTCGTCGACGTGACCAAGATCGACCTCAACGCGCCGACGCTTCAACTCCTGCCGCAGACGCGCCGCCACGCCTTGCTGGCGCACCTGTTGCGCGTGCCCAGCCTGGTGTTCGCTGTCAACAAGCTCGACGCCATGGCCGACCCCGGCCCGGCCTTTGCCGCCGTGCGGGGGGCCTTGCTGGCCTTTGCAGCCGAAGCGGGCATGGCGGTGGCCGCCATCGTGCCGGTGTCGGCCCTGCGCGGCGACAACGTGGCCACGCCGCTGGTTGCCGACTGGCATGCCGGCCCGTCCCTGCTGCAGGTACTGGAACGGCTGCCCGCCGGGCAGCCCACCTTGGCCACTGGCCTGCGCCTGCCCGTGCAGTACGTGGCGCGCACAGGCGGTGGCGCAGGCGGTGGCATAGGCGACCAGGCCCGCACGCTGTGGGGCCGCGTGGCGCAGGGACAGGTGGCGGTGGGCGACGACGTGCAGGTGTTTCCCAGCGGCGAGCGGGCGGTGGTCATTGGTTTGCGCAACAGCGACGGCGTGGCCGATGCGGTGGGCTGCGGGCTGTCGGCCGGCGTGGTGCTGGACCGCCAGCTCGACGTGTCGCGCGGCGATTGGATCGGTTCGCCCGGGCTGCTGCAACCCGTGCAGCGCGTGGCCGCCACGCTGGCCTGGCTGGACACCGAACCCGCCACACCCGGCCGCCGGTACCTGCTGCGCCACGGCCACCGCTGGGTGCAGGCGCGGCTGGCCAGCGTGCAAGCCCGCCTGGACATCCACAGCCTGCAGCCCCAGCCCGCCGACTCGCTGGCCGTCAACGAGATCGGCGAGGTGGTGTTCGAACTGCAGCAGGCGCTGCCCCTGGCGCCCTATGCCGACAACGCCGAGGCCGGCTCGCTCATCGTCGTCGACCCGGCCAGCCACCGCACCAGCGGCGCGCTGCTGGTGCGTGGCGATGCGGGGGCGCTGTCATGACCGGCAGCGTCGCCTTCGTCGGCGCCGGCCCGGGTGCCGCCGACCTCATCACCCTGCGCGGTTTGCGCCGCCTGGCCGAGGCCGATGTGGTGCTGTTCGACGCCCTCACCGACCCGGCGCTGCGCGAGTTCGCACCGCGTGCCGAGTGGATCGATGTCGGCAAGCGCGGCTTCTGCGACGCCACCGGGCAGGAAGCCATCAACGCGCTGCTGGTCCGCCAGGCCGGCCTGCACCGCCGCGTTGTGCGACTGAAGGGCGGCGACCCCAGCCTCTTCGGCCGGCTGGAAGAGGAACTGCTGGCCCTGGCGGCTGCCGGCGT
>JANNWL010000005.1:0-4817 GCA_031414735.1 Burkholderiales bacterium
CCGTCACTCGAATCGCTGGGCATGCCGCCGCTGCTGTCGCAACTGGTGTCCGAGAAGCGCGGCCTGATCCTCATGGTGGGCGCCACCGGCACCGGCAAGAGCACCACGCTGGCCTCGATGCTGGAGTGGCGAAACACGCAGATGACCGGCCACATCCTGACCATCGAGGACCCGATCGAGTACCTCTTCAGCAACAAGAAGAGCGTGGTCAACCAGCGCGAGGTGGGGCGCGACACGCAGAGCCTGCAGGTGGCGCTGAAGAACGCCCTGCGCCAGGCGCCCGACGTGATCATGATCGGTGAGATCCGCGACCGAGAAACCATGTCTGCGGCGCTGTCGTACGCCTTGTCGGGGCACCTGGTGCTGGCCACCCTGCATGCCAACAACAGCTACCACGCGCTGGGCCGCATCATGTCGTTCTACACGCCCGAGTCGCGCGCCACCTTGCTGTCGGACCTGTCGAGCGGGCTGCGCGCCGTGGTTTCGCAGCGCCTGCTGCGCGCCAACTCCGGGGGCCGGGTGGCCGCCGTCGAGGTGCTGCTGAACACCAAGCTGGTGGCCGAACTTATCGACAAGGGCGACCTCTTCAGCGTGAAGGAAGCTGTCGAGAAGTCGATGGCCGAAGGCTCGCAGACCTTCGAGCAGGACATCGCACGGTTGATCGGCCAGGACATCGTCTCGCGCGATGAAGGCCTGCTGCACGCCGACTCGCCGACCAACCTGCTGTGGCGTCTGCAGAACGACCAGACACCGGTGTCACGCGTCGCGGCCAAGAAGGAAGAGTCGGAAGCCGCGATCTACACCGAGTTGAGCTACGACGTGCGCGCCGAAGACAGCCGCCCCCCCCCAGGCAGCGAAGCGCCCTGGGCTGTCAAGCGTTGAACGCGGTGAGGTGCTGATGCAAGCCCTGCGCCTGGCCGAGGCGCTGATCGCCTGCCGATCGCTGACGCCCGCCGACGCCGGCTGCCAGGACCTCGTCTCCCAGCACCTCCGCGCCACCGGCTTCTTGTGCGAAGCACTGCCTGCCGGACCCGAAAGCGCGCGCGTCAGCAACCTGTGGGCGACCCATGCCGGAACGCGGCCGGGGCCCACGCTGGTGCTGGCCGGCCATACCGACGTGGTGCCCACGGGCCCGCCAGACCGCTGGACCAGTGATCCCTTCGTGCCCAGCCACCGCGATGGCCGCCTGTACGGCCGGGGCGCCGCCGACATGAAGGTCGCCGTGGCCGCCATGGTCGTGGCGGCGGTTGAATTCGTCGCCGCGGCCGCTGCCACCGGCGGCCACGCCGGCACGGTGGCCTTGCTGCTGACCAGCGACGAGGAGGGCCCGGCGCTGCACGGCACCCGCCACGTCGTGAATTGCCTGCGCGAACGCGGTGAGCGCATCGACGCCTGCATCGTCGGCGAGCCGACCTCGGTGAACGTGCTGGGCGACATGGTGAAGAACGGCCGGCGCGGCACGCTGTCGGGCAGGCTGTCGGTGCGCGGCATCCAGGGGCACATCGCGTACCCGCAGTTGGCGCTCAACCCGCTGCATGTGTTGGCCCCCGCGCTGGCCGAACTGGTGGCCACGCGCTGGGACGGGGGCAATGCGCACTTTCCGCCCACGGGTTGGCAGGTCAGCAACATCCACGCCGGCACTGGTGCCGGCAACGTGATCCCGGGTGAGCTGGTGCTGGATTTCAACTTCCGCTTCAGCACCGAAGTCACGGCCGACGCGTTGAAGCAGCGTGTCCACGAGATCCTGCAGCGCCACGGCGTTGACCACGACATCGCCTGGACTCTGGGCGGCGAGCCCTTCCTCACCCCGGCCGGCAGCCTCAGCGACGCGTTGATGGCGGCCATCAAGTCCGAGTGCGGCACCCTGCCGACGCTGTCGACCACGGGCGGCACCTCGGACGGGCGCTTCATCGCCCAGATCTGTCCCCAGGTGATGGAGTTTGGTGTCGTCAACGAGAGCATCCACAAAATTGACGAGTGGGTGTCCGTCGCGGCCATCGAGCCCTTGAAGAACGTCTACCTGCGCACGCTCGAGAACTTCCTCCAATGAAGGTCGTTGAACTGGTGCAGGCCATGAGCGAACGGCTGGAAGCCGCCGGGCTGGCGTACGGGCATGGCACGACGAACGCCTGGGACGAGGCCGCGTGGCTGGTGCTGTGGCGTCTGGGCCATGCCTTGGACGCGCTGGACGACACAGCCCATGACCCCGTGACCCCGGCGCAGCAGGCCGAGGTCGAGGCCCTGGTGGCGAGGCGGATCGGCACCCGCCAGCCCACCGCCTACCTGACCGGCGAGGCCTGGCTGCAGGGTGTGCCCTTCTGCGTCGACGAGCGCGTCATCGTGCCGCGGTCGCTCATCGCCGAACCGCTGGCCGACGGCACGCTGGACATCTGGCTGAAGCCGGCGACGCACCGCGTGCTGGACCTGTGCACCGGCAACGGCAGCCTGGCCGTGTTGGCGGCGCTGGCCTGGCCTGAGGTGACGGTGGACGCCAGCGACCTGTCAGCCGACGCACTGGCGGTGGCGCAGCGCAATGTCGACCGCCACGGCCTGGCCGGGCGCGTCACCCTGCACCAGGGCGACGGCCTGGCCGCACTGGACATCGGCAGGCGTGGTCGCTACGACCTCATCCTGTGCAACCCGCCCTACGTGAACCGGCGCGCCATGGCTGAGTTGCCGCCCGAGTTCCTGGCCGAACCACGCCTCGCGCTGGACGGCAACACCGACGGCGGCGACGACGGCATGGACTTCATCCGGCGGTTGCTGGCGCAAGCCGCCAGCGCGCTCAACCCCGGCGGCGTGCTGGTGCTGGAAATCGGCCACGAACGCGCCCACTTCGAATCCGCCTTCCGTCGCCTTGACGCCGTGTGGTTGCCCACCAGCGCGGGCGACGACCAGGTGCTGCTCCTCACCCAGAAAAGTCTCGAAAGCCTCGCTTGATCACGATCAGAAACATCACCCTGCGCCGCGGCGTCAAGGTCGTCTTGAAAGACGCCAGCGTCACGCTGCAGCCAGGCGAGAAGGTCGGCCTCATCGGACGCAACGGCGCCGGCAAGTCCAGCCTGTTCTCGCTGCTCACGCACCGGCTGCAGGCCGATGCCGGCGATGTCGAGATCCCGCCGCGCTGGCGCATGGGTGAGGTCGCGCAGGACATGCCCGAAACCGACGACGGCGCCACCGATTTCGTGCTCCAGGGCGACCTGCCGCTGCTCGCGGCGCAGCAGGCGCTGGACGCCGCTGAAGCTTCCGGCGACGGCCACGCCATGGCCGACGCCCACCTGCTGTTGGACGAAGCCGGCGCCTTCGACGCCCGCGCCCGCGCCCAGGCCCTGCTGCTGGGCCTGGGCTTCAAGGGCGACCAGGTCGACTCGCCCGTCAATAGTTTCTCGGGCGGCTGGAGGATGCGGTTGCAGCTCGCGCGCGCGCTCATGTGCCCGGCCGACCTGCTGCTGCTGGACGAGCCCACCAACCACCTGGACCTGGACGCGCTGGTCTGGCTGGAAGCCTGGCTGAAACGCTTCGACGGCTTGATGATCGTGATCAGCCACGACCGAGAATTCCTGGACGCCATCACCCGCGTCACCGTGCACCTGGATGACTGCATCCTCACCCGCTACACCGGCAACTACAGCGCTTTCGAAGAGATGCGCGCTGAACGCCTGAGCCAGGCCAGCGCGGCCTACGGCAAGCAGCAGGACCGCATCAACCACCTGCAGAAGTTCATCGACCGCTTCAAGGCCAAGGCGAGCAAGGCCAAGCAGGCGCAAAGCCGCGTCAAGGCCCTGGCGCGGATGGAGAAGCTGGCCCCGGTGCTCACGGCCAGCGACTTCAACTTCGAGTTCCGCGAGCCGCTGAGCCTGCCGAATCCGATGCTGTCCTTCGATCAGCTGCGCTGCGGATATGGTCACACTGAAATCGTCGGCAACATCAGCCGCTCGGTGCTGGCCGGCCAGCGCATCGGCATCCTGGGCGCCAACGGCCAGGGCAAGTCGACGCTGGTGAAGACCATCGCCAAAGCACTCGCGCCGCTGGGTGGCGTGATGACCGAAGGCAAGGGCCTGAGCATCGGCTACTTCGCGCAGCAGGAACTCGACGTGCTGTCGATGGACGACGGCCCGCTGATGCACATGACTCGACTGGCGCGTGACGTCGGCCCCGCCGGGCGCGAGCAGGAACTGCGCGACTACCTGGGCACCTTCCGCTTCACCGGGGCCATGGTGACGCAGCCGGTGGGGTCGCTCTCGGGCGGCGAGAAGGCCCGTCTGGTGCTGGCCATGCTGGTGTGGCAGCGCCCCAACCTGCTGCTCATGGACGAGCCGACCAACCACCTCGACCTGACAACGCGCGAGGCGCTGTCGATTGCACTGAACGAGTTCGAAGGCACGGTGATGCTGGTCAGCCACGACCGCGCCCTGCTGCGCGAGGTGTGCGACGAGTTCTGGCTCGTCACGCGCGGCGGCGTCAGCCCTTTCGATGGCGACCTGGACGACTACCAGAAGTGGCTGCTCGACGTCTCGCGCGCGCTGGCCAAGGGGCAGCCGCCGCCGCCCGTGCCGGGCTCGACACCGCCCGCGGCGGCCCCTGCTGCACCGGCCGCCAAAGGCGCGGCCGCGCCAGCCAAGCGAGACGACCGCAAGCAGGCCGGCCAGGCGCGCTCGGTGCTGGCCAACAAGACCCGCCCGCTGCGCAACGAGGTGCTGCAGATCGACGCGAGGCTGGCCGCGTTGACCAAGGAGCGCGGCGACCTCGAAGCCCAGCTCGCGCGCGGCAAACTGCCGCCTGGCGAGATCGCCGACATCGGCCGCCGGCTGAACCAC
>JANNWL010000006.1:0-5903 GCA_031414735.1 Burkholderiales bacterium
TTCAACCGCATGACGGACCGCTTCTCGGCCGGCTACCAATGGCTGCTGGCCTGGTCGCTGCAGCACCGGCTGAAGACTCTGGCAGTGGCGCTGGCCACCTTCGTGCTGGCCATCGTGTTGACCGGGGCCCTAGGCAAGGAATTCACGCCCAAGGCCGACTTCTCGGAAACGCAGATCAACTTCTACACGCCGGTGGGCTCGTCGCTGGAAGTGACCGAAGCGCGCGCCAAGCAAATCGACGCGGCGCTGCGCGAACTGCCCGAAGTGCGCTACACCGTGGCCACCATCAACAGCGGCTTTGCCCAGGGCAAGATCTACGGCGCCGTGTATGTGCGCCTAGTCGACCGCAAGGACCGCCAGCGCAGCACGGCGCAGATGGCGCTGCCCATGCGCGAGCGGCTGGCGCGCATCCCCGGCATCACCATCACCAACATCGGCACCACCGACCTGGGCGGCGGCAAGGCCATCCAGTTTTCGCTGCAGGGCAGCGACCTGGGCGAACTCGAACGCCTGTCGCGCCAGGTGCTCGCCGGGCTGAAGGACATCCCCGGCCTGTACGACGTGGACAGCACGCTCAAGCCCGACAAGCCCACCCTGGCCGTGGACGTGAAGCGCGACGCTGCCGCCGACCTGGGCCTGAACGTCAACGGGGTGGCCACCACCTTGCGCACGCTGATCGCCGGGCAGTCGGTGGGCAACTGGAAGGCCAGCGACGGCCAGAACTACGACGTGCGCGTCAGCCTGGGGCCGGAGTACCGCGACTCCGCCACCGACCTGTCCACCCTGCCCCTGGTGCTGAGCGCCGTCGACGGCAGCACGCGTGTGGTGCGCTTGTCGCAGGTGGCCGACGTGCGCCCGTCCACGGGGCCCAACCAGATCAACCGGCGCGACCTGAACCGCGAGATCAACATCGACGCCAACGCCCTGGGCCGCAGTTCGGGCGAGGTGTCGGACGACATCCGCAACGTCCTGAACGGCATCGCGTGGCCGCCGGGCTACCGCTACCAGTTCGGCGGCTCGACGAAGAACATGCAGGACTCGGCCGCCTACGCGGGCGGCGCGCTGGCGCTGGCCATCGTCTTCATCTACATGATCCTGGCCAGCCAGTTCAAGAGCTTCCTGCAGCCCATCGCGCTGATGAGTTCGCTGCCGCTGACGCTGATCGGCGTGGTGCTGGCGCTGATGGCCTTCGGCTCGACGCTGAACATGTTCTCGGTCATCGGCATCGTCATGTTGATGGGGCTGGTGACCAAGAACGCCATCCTGCTGATCGACTTCGCCATCCGCTCGCGCGACGCCGGCATGGAACGCACCGAGGCCTTGCTGCACGCCGCCCACGTCCGGCTGCGGCCCATCCTGATGACCACGCTGGCCATGGTCTTCGGCATGGTGCCGCTGGCCTTTGCGCTGACCGAAGGCTCCGAGCAGCGCGCGCCCATGGGGCAGGCGGTGATCGGCGGCGTCATCACCTCTTCGCTCCTGACGCTGGTGGTGGTGCCGGTCATCTACTGCTACCTGGACGACCTGTCCAATTGGGCACGCCGGCGCTGGCGTGCGCCGCCCAGGCTGGCGCAGAGCCCACCCTAGAATGTTCGTTGCTTCTTCGTTGCAGACCGCTGCCGCACGACTGACACCATGAACACCGAGATCGCCCGCTTCAACATGATCGAGCAGCAGATCCGCCCCTGGGAGGTGCTGGACCAGGCCGTGCTGTCGCTGCTGGGCAGCGTGCGGCGCGAAGACTTCGTGCCACCGTCCAGGCGCGCGCTGGCCTTTGTCGACACCCAGGTGACGCTGCTGGAAGGCGACGCGCTGGGCCCGTGCATGCTGGAACCCAAGGTCGAAGCGCGCCTGCTGCAGGAACTGCAATTGCAGCGTCACGAACGCGTGCTCGAGATTGGCACCGGCTCGGGCTTCATGGCCGCCTTGCTGGCCCACCGCGCGATGCAGGTGTTCACGCTCGAATGCCACCCTGCGCTGGTGGAAATGGCGCGCGACAACCTGCTCCGCAACGGCGTGATGGGCGCGCAGGTGCTGCAGGTCAGCGTCGACGAGGGCGCGCGCGGCCTGCCCGCCGAAGCGCCCTTCGACGCCATCGTGCTGTCGGGCTCGGTGGCCGAGGTGCCGCGCGCCCTGCTCGAGCAGCTGAAGGTTGGCGGCCGGCTGGTCGCCATCGTCGGCGAGCTCCCCATCATGCGCGCCCGCCTGTTCACACGCGCTGGGCCGCAAGCGTGGTCGGACGTGGACCTCTTCGACACCGTGGCACCGCGCCTCCAAGGCTTTGGCGAGCCATCGCGGTTCCGGTTTTGAGCCCGCTCCTGAACCCCGACATGCCACGTCACCTGCCGCCGTTCGTCGCCACCACGGCACCGGACAGGATGCGCCTGGCGCAGGCCGTCGCATGGCGCGTGCATCGGGTCGCACCTGGCACCTATAACCCCATGAAAACCCCTTAGGAATCCGCATGCCCTACCGTTTCCCCTGTCGCACGTTCTCCACCCTGGCCGCCGCAGCGCTGCTGGGCCTGGGCCTGCCAGGCCTGGCCTGGGCACAAAGCCTGCAGGAGCTGTACGACGCGGCCCGCCTGTACGACGCCACCATCCTCGGCGCCCAGGCGCAGGCCGCCTCGGCCGAATTCCGTGCGGCGCAGGTCGATGCATTGAACCGCCCGACCGTGAATGCCACCGCAGGTGCCAGCACCGCGCAGGCCGACCCGCCCCGGTTGAGCAACCGCGGCACTGACACGGTCCAGGGCGCCATCAACGCGCGCATGCCGCTGTTCAACCGCGCCAACGCGGCCAGCATCGCCCAGGCGAAGAAATCGCTGGAAACGGCCCAGGCCGATCTGGCGACGGCCGAGCAGGACCTCATCATCCGCGTGTCGCAGGCCTACTTCGATGTCTTGACGGCACAGGACACACTGGCCACCACGCGCGCCAGCAAGAGTTTCATCACCGAACAGCTGGCCTCGGCCAAGCGCAACTTCGAGGTCGGCACCGCCACCATCACCGACACCCGCGAAGCCCAGGCCCGCTTCGACCTGAGCACCGCCCAGGAGATCGCCGCCGACAACGATCTGCTCACCAAGCGCATTGCGCTCGACCAGCTGGTCGGCCGCCCAGGCGTGGTGCCCAAGCTGCTGCAAGTGCCGGTGACACTGCCGGCCCCCATGCCGGCCAACGCCGAAGAGTGGGTCACCGCGGCCGACACCCAGCACCCGTCGGTGCGCCGCGCCCGCGTCGGGCTGGACGTGGCCTTGCTCGAAACCGCCAAGGCCCGCGCCGGTGAACTGCCCACGGTGGACGCTGTCGGCTCCGTCGGCACCAACTACTCGCGTGGCACGGCGGTGCTGTTGCCGGGCAACACCACCACGGCCAGCGTCGGCGTGCAGATGACCTGGCCGCTGTACACCGGTGGCGCGACGCAGAACCGCATCAAGGAAACGCTGTTGCTCGAGGAACGCTCCCGCAACGACGTCGAAGCCGCCCGCCGCGGTGTGGCTCAGGCCACGCGGGTGGCCTACTTCGGCGTGCAGTCGGGGCTGGCCCAGGTGCGCGCGCTGGAAGCGGCCGAGGCCTCGTCCAAACTGGCCCTGGAAGCCACGCAACTGGGCTACCGGGTGGGCGTGCGTGTCAACGTGGACGTGCTGAACTCGCAGGCCCAGCTCTTCAGCACCCAGCGCGACCTGGCCAAGGCCCGCTACGACGTGCTGGTCGGCAGCCTGCGCCTGCGCCAGGCCTCGGGCCAGCTGGCCGCGGGCGACCTGCAGGCCATCAACGCGCTGCTGGCCAGGTAAGCGCCCGGGCCGCGCGGCAAAGAAACTTCACGCGGCAGGCATGCCGCCTCACAGTGTCTGCGCCACACTGGCCGTCATGGAGACCAAGCCATGACACAAGACACCCGCCTTCCTGCCCCCGCGATGGCCGCGGCGGTGGCGGCAAACCGGTTTGGCCTGGGCGAGGCCAGTCTCCAGGGACTGGGCAGCGACGCACCAGGCTGGCTGCTGGCGCAACTGGGGCCGGCCGAAGCCCAGCGCGGCACGGGCCTGGCCAGCGGTGCCGAGGGTTTGAAGCGCTTTGCGCAGTACTTTCAGGAACGCCGCCAAGCCGCCATGGCGCCGGGTGGGGCCGCCGGCGGCGCCGACATGCGGCCCATCGAACAGCAGTTTGGCGAGCACTTCCGCGCCATCGTGCAGGCTGATGTGCGCGCGCGGCTGACCACCGCAACACTGAGCACGCAGCCCTTCAACGAACGCCTGGCTCTGTTCTGGGCCAACCACTTCACCGTGTCCATGGCCAAGGCGAGTGCGCGTGGCATCGTCGGCGCGCATGAGCGCGAGGCCATCAGACCGCACATCGGCGGCCCTTTCGAAAGCCTGCTCAGCGCGGCCGTCAAGCACCCGGGCATGCTGCGCTACCTCGACAACGACCAGTCCGCCGGGCCGCGATCGCAGGTGGTGCAGCGGCAGGCGCGGCGACCGCGCAGCGAGGGCGAGCCCGGCCCCCGCCTCACCGGCCTGAACGAGAACCTGGCGCGCGAGATCCTCGAACTGCACACGCTGGGCGTAGCGGGGGGCGGCGCGGCCTATGGTGGCTGGGGCGGCTACACGCAAGCCGACGTGACCGAGTTCGCCCGCGTGCTCACCGGCTGGCGGGTGCCGTTGCGCGAGCTGGCGTTGGGCCAGACCAACGAGTCCAGCCGCTTCGAGCCCGCCTGGCACGACCCGGGCCCCAAGACCGTGCTGGGCCGCCGCTACGCCGAAGGCCCACAGGCGCTGAACGACGTGCTGCGCGACCTGGCGCGCCACCCGTCCACCGCGCGTTTCATCAGCGCCAAGCTGGCCCGGCACTTCGTCGCAGACGTCCCGCCACCGGCCCTGGTGGCGCGGCTGGAAGCCAGCTTCCTGCGCCACGACGGGAATCTGCCCGCGGTGCTGCGCACATTGGTCGAATCGCCCGAAGCCTGGCAGGCCCAGCCGGCCAAGCTGAAGACGCCGGAGGAATTCGTCATCAGCACCGCGCGCGTGCTTGGGCTGGGCGCGCAGGCCTTCGAACGCGTCGCCGACGCCGGCATCAACGTGCTGGGCCAGCGCGTGCAGGCCGCACCGTCGCCCGCCGGCTGGCCCGACACAGCAGAGGAATGGCTGGGCCCGGACGCCGTGTGGAAGCGCGTGGAATGGGCCACGCGCGTGGCCGACCGCGTGGGCCGCCGGGTCGACGCCCGCACCCTGGCCCAGGCCAGCCTGGGCCCGCTGCTGAGCGACGACACCGCGCGCCAGATCGAACGCGCCGCCGACGGCCCGCAAGCCCTGGCGCTGCTGCTGCTGGCGCCCGAGTTCCAGCGCCGCTGACCGCCCCATTTCGACAAGGCCCCTTCATGACCACACGTCGCCACCTTCTGCGTGCTGCCCTGGCGGCAGGCACGCTCGCCCCCTGGGCCACGCTCAGCCTGGGCGCCGCCGCACAGGCTAGCAACGCCAACCGCTTCGTCTTCATCGTCTTGCGGGGGGGCATGGACGGCCTGACCGCCGCCCCCGTCATCGGCGACCCGGCCTTTGCCGAAGCCCGCGGCACGCTGGGCCAATTCGGCGCCGCACCGCTGCCCCTGCAGGGCCCGTTCACCCTGCACCCCCTGCTGCCCCAGCTGCACGCCATGTACGGGCGCGGCGAGGCCGCCGTGCTGCACGCCGTGGGTCTGCCTTACCGCGAGCGCTCGCACTTCGATGCGCAGCAGGTGCTTGAATCCGGCGGCACCAAGCCCCACGAACTGACCACCGGCTGGCTCGGCCGCGCCCTGGCCGGCAGTGCAGGCGGCGCGCCGCTGCGTGCCGTGGCCCTGGAAACCGCCGTGCCGCTGGTGCTGCGCGGCCCCACCGCGGTCGACACCTGGGCGCCCTCGGTGCT
>JANNWL010000007.1:0-3890 GCA_031414735.1 Burkholderiales bacterium
GAACTTTCAGGCCGGCTGGTGCTGGACGCACCGGTCTTGCGGGGCGACGAGGGCAGCCGCACCGCGCTCAAGGCCAGCAGCCTGAGCCTGGGCCCGAGCGCCAGCTTTGCGGCGCAGCAGACCGCCGCTGCGGGCACGGCGGGTACGGCGCGTCTGGAGGCCAGCGCGGGCACGGTCGACCTGCTGGGCCGCAGCCGCTGGGCGGGCTTCGACCGCATCGCCCTGGCAAGCACGGGCGAGCTGCGCTTCACGGGTGTCGTCGTCGGTAACGACCCCCTGCAAGGCAGCTTGCGCAGCGCCGCCGACGTGACACTGACGGCCGCCCAGGTGCTGCCCACGACCGACAGCCGCTTCACCGTCGAGGCCCGCAACCTGCGCATTGACAGTGCGGCCGGCACGTCGGCCCAGACCGTGGCCGCGCCGCAGTCGGCCGGTGGGGTGCTGACGCTGCAGGCCGACCGCATCGAGCAGGCCGGTGTGCTGCGCGCGCCGCAGGGTCGCATCGAGCTGCGGGCCACCAACGAGCTCAGTTTCGCCGCGGGCAGCGAGACCTCGGTCTCCGGCGCCGGGCAGGCGCTGCTGTATGGCAGCACGACCGGGGGCGGCAGCCGCTGGACGCTGCAAGGCGCCGCCGACGTGCGCGCCGCCGCACCCGACAAGCGCGTCGACATCGACGCGCCACGGGTCGACCTGGCCGCCGGCGCGCGGCTCGACATGGGTGGCGGCGGCAGCCTGCTGGCGCCCGAGTTCGTCGCCGGCCCGGGCGGATCGCAAGACGTGTTTGCCGGCGCGGCCAACGGCGCCTTCGCGGTGATGCCCGCCGAACGCGGCGTGGCGCCCATCGACCGGGCGCTGGCGCAGGAAGTCGATGCCGCCGGCCAACGCAGCAGCATCCCCTTCGGCCAGCAGATCGCCTTTGGCGACGGCGGGCCGCTGCCCGCGGGCACCTATGCCGTGCTGCCGGCGCGTTATGCGCTGCTGCCCGGCGCCTTCCTGGTCCGCCCGCTGCCGGGCGTGGTGGCCACCGAGGGCCTGGCGCAGACCCAGGCCAACGGCGCGGTGCGTGTGGCGGCACGTCTGGGCACCGCGGGCACCACGGTGCAGGGCAGCCGGCCGAGCGTGTTCCTCGTCACGCCCTCTGCGGTGGCACGGCAGTCGTCAGAGCTGCTGGTCAGTTCGGCCGACGATTTCTTTGCCGCGGCGGCAGCCGAAGCCGGCCGCAGCGCCGGCCGCGGCCCGGCCGATGCCGGCACCCTGAACCTGGCGGCGCAACAGCTGGCCCTGGCCGGCACCCTGGGCTTTGCGCGCGGCAGCCGAGAAGGCGCGCGCGGTGGCGAACTCAATCTCGCCGCGCCGCAGCAGGTGCTGGTCAGCCCGCAGGCCCCCACGGCCACCGGCGTCTTGTGGCTGACACCGCAGCAACTGGCCAGCAGCGGCGCCGAAAGCGTGCTCATCGGCGGCACCCGCAGCGCCGCCGTGACAGGAGACGGCCGTGCCGTGGACGTGCGCGCCAGCAGCGTGACGCTGGACACCGCGGGCCAGACTTTGACCCTGCCCGACCTGACCCTGGTGGCCCGCGAGCGTGTCGCCTTGGTGGCTGGCGCGTCGGTGGCCGCCAGCGGCTCGGGCAGCAACGAGACCTTGCAGCTCAGCGGCGATGGCGCCAGCCTGCGCGTGAACGCGGGCAACGCAGGGGTGCAGCGCAGCGCCGTGGTCGGCGCCACGGGACGCCTTGAAGTGGCCGCCGGCGTGCAGTTGCAGGCCAGCACCGGCCGCATCGACGCCGAGTCCAGCGCCGGCACACGCCTTGCCGACAGCGCCCGCCTGCAAACCACCACGCTGGGCCTGGGCGCAGCCCGTCTGCAGGTGGGCGGCCAGCTGGACGCTGACGACACGGGCACGCTGCTGCTGTCGGGCGCCCTCCTGGCCGCCACCAACCAGACACAGAACCTGCTGCTGCGCAGCTACAGCGTGTTGGGCCTCATGGCGGGCAGTGTGCTGGGCTCTCCCGACCTGAAGCTGCTGAGCCTGGACGCGCCGGAGCTGAGTTGGCTGCCATCCGGCAGCAACCGTCTGGCCGCGGTGTCAGCTCGCCAGGTGACCCTGGCCAACAGCAGCGCCGCAGCCAGCGTGCCGACGGCCGCCCCAGCCGCACCTGTCGACAGCAAGCTGCTGATTCAGGCGCGCGGTGGCGATGTCACGCTGGGCCCGGGCAGCGTGCTGGCACGCGGCGCAGAGCGCGTGGCGATCGAGGCGCTGAGCGACCTGGTGCTGCAAGGCCGCGGCGGGTTGACGGCCACCGGCGACCTGCTCGTACAGTCGGCGCGTGTCACCGGGGCCTCGGGCGCTGCGGGCAGCCTGGTGGCGGCGAACCGGCTGCAGCTGTCGCCGTTGGCGGGCGCCCGTGTGGGCACGACGCAGGGCCTGGGTGCGAGCCTTCAATTGCAGGCGCGCACCGTGCGCCAGGACGGCCGTGTCGAACTGCCCTCCGGTCAATTGCGGCTGGACGCCACGGACGGCATCACTTACGGCACCGGTTCAACCACCACCGTGGCCGGCAGTCAGCGGGTTTTCGACCGCGTCACCGTCCACACGCCCGGCGGCAACCTGCAGGCCAGCACCACAGGCGGCAACCTGCTGCTGGCTCCCGGCGCGACGCTGGACGCCAGCGCCTCGGGCGACGCGCGCGGCGGCCAGGTGCAATTACGCGCTGCGGGCGGCACAGTGCTGGTGCAAGGCACGCTGCGCGGCAGCACCGCCGAGGGTGAGGGCGCTGAGCTGGTGCTGGACAGCGGTTACCCACCCGACCTGGGCGCACTGTCGACCAGCCTGGATGGCGGTGCCTTCAGCGGCGCGATAAGAGTGCGCTCACGCAGCGGTGACCTGGTGCTGCCGGCCGGCGCCAGCTTCAGCGCCCGCCAGCTGGGTCTGCAGGCCGACGGCGGCAACCTGGACCTGCAGGGTCAGCTGCGCGCCAGCGGCAGCAGCAGTGCGGGCGTGACCCTTGCAGCGCGCGACAACCTGAGCCTGCAAGCAGGCGCCCTGGTGCAGGCCGCCACCACGGCTGCAGACAGCGAAGGCGGCCGCATCGAGATGCTGAGCGAGCAGGGCCGCATCACCTTGCCCAGCGGTGCCATTGTCGCCACGCCCGGTGCGGCCCGTGACGGCGATGTGCTGCTGCGCGCTGCCCGCAGTGGCAGCGGCACGGCGCTGGACGTGCGCATCGACGCGCTGGCCGCGGCCTTCGAGCGCGTGCGCGCACTGCGTGTCGAGGCTGTGCAGCGCTACGACAACGTCACGGTCATCAGCAGTACCGTGGTGACCGCGGGGGCTCCGGCACCTGTACCCACCTCGCCGCCGCTGCCAGCCCAGCGCGCAGGCGATACCGTGGACGATCTGGTGGCGATCGATCGAGCGCGAGTGCAGAGCACGTCACCGCAAGGCGTGGCGGCACCAGGCAACGGACTGACCACCATTGGCCGGCTGCCACCCGCGCCGGCCACTTCGCCATCAGCAGCACCGACGCCGGCACCCACCCCTGCGCCGACCGCAGCCCCGACACCGGCGCCCACGCCTGCGCCGACCGCAGCCCCAACACCGGCGCCCACGCCTGCGCCAACCGCAGCCCCGACACCGGCACCCACGCCTGCTCCGACCGCAGCCCCGACACCGGCTCCCACGCCTGCGCCGACCGCAGCCCCGACACCGGCACCCACGCCTGCTCCAACCGCAGCCCCGACACCTGCACCCACGCCTGCTCCAACCGCAGCCCCGACACCAGCGCCCACGCCTGCGCCAACCGCAGCCACGACACCCGAACCCACGCCCGCGCCGACCGCAGCACCTAAGACCGCAACAACGCCCGATCCGACTGCGGCCCCGACACCGGC
>JANNWL010000008.1:0-18450 GCA_031414735.1 Burkholderiales bacterium
TCTGTATGAGTCACGGCTGCTTGTGACCGACGACTGTTGTTGGGTTTACCTGGCGTGTCAGACCCCCGTTTCTAGGGGATGTGGTGGTGGGCTGCAAGTTGCACAGTAGGCACCAGAGCATCGACGAGGGCGCGGATTGCTGAGTGCGACGTCCGGAAACGGATTGCGCTGGCAGGGGTGTACCCGTGGCCAGGGAAGTGCTGGTCAGGTAAGTATTTAGTTTGCACTGCGCAGTGGCCGGGCGGTCATTGCCAAGGTCTGTTCAATGACGGAGGGTAGTCATGACGTGCACATTTGCGATTCCCAAGAAGCACATCTCCGGCGGATTCATCGCCCGGGCTGGTGGCTTGCTACGTAAGCTGTTCAACCACGCGTCGCTTGCAGCGGTTGCATTGGCAGGCATGGCTTCGGCCGCATCGGCAGAAACTCTGCTGATGCCCAACCGCGACATGCTCGCAGGTGCCTCCGAGGTCGTCTGGGGCATAACGACGCTGCCGAACACGACATCCACCTACAGGATCAATTACGGTGATGGCCTTGGGTTCTCAGCCGCTGCGGTCGTTACAGACCGGTCTTACATCGCGCTGAACAAGATGTACGCCCTGCCCGGCCCGTACACCGTGACGCTGGAAGTCACCAACGGCGCTACGGTGGAAACGGCCACCACGACCGTGGTCGTGTTCAACGGTGCGACTCTCTCGGCATTCGCCCTGCGCGAATTGAACGTCAACCGGGCAATCCAGGACGGCCTGCGCTACCTCTGGTTCTCGCAGGCCAATCGCACGACGTTCAATACCACCGCCGAAACCTTTTGGGACTGGGGCAGCTTCGACAATGCCGGTACCTCACTGGCAGTTCTCGCCTTTCAGAACCAGGGCTACCAACTGTCGAACAACGACAACGCGGCTGTCGGGCTGTACCAGAAGTACGCGGTACGTCGCGGCATCAACTACGTTCTGGCACGGCTGACTACACTGAATATCCCCACCCTGACGCCGGCAGGCAACGATGCCTGCACGGTCTACGGACCTCCTCCATGCACGGCACTGTACGCGGCGACCACGTTCGACGAAGGCTACGAGAACGGCATCGTCAAGCTGGCGCTGGCCGGCAGTGGCGCGCTGAACCGCACCAACGTCGAAGTCGCGGTCGCGAACGTGGCCAACAAGAAGTACGGCGAAATCCTGCAGCGCATGGTCAACGCCAGCATCTGGGGCCAGGGCGACACCAGCCACGGCCGTGGCGGCTGGGACTACAACTTCAACAGCGACACCTCGGACGGTTCCACCGACGGTTGGCAACTGCTGGGCCTTCTGGACGCCGAAGCGGCCGGCATGACCGTGCCGCAATGGGTAAAGAACGAGTGGCGCCTCGCGCTTGTTTCCGGCCTCAACAACGACGGGTCGTTCGACTACCGCACCAGCCTCAACAGCCAGGCCTTCAACAGTGCAGTCAACGTTGCCAAGACTGGCGTCGGCGTCCAGGGCATGTTCTTCGGCGGGCGGCTGGCCACGGACCCCGATCTCGCCAGGGCAAAGACCTGGATCGGTGCGCGCTGGCAAAACCAGAACACCGGCCAGTCCTTCGTCTGCCAAAACGGCACCTACAACAAGGGCTGCGCCTACGGCATGTTCAACGTGTTCAAGGGCTTCCGGCTCTTCGGCATCCCGACCCTGGCAGGCGTGAACCGCCCGGCCGGGCCGGGGCCGATCCCCACGGATTCCTGGTACGACGACTATGTGGACTGGCTGTTGGCCAACCAAACTTTGCCGACCACGACGGCCGGCGGCAACTGGTCCGCTATGGCCTTCTCCAGCCAGACCACGAACACCCCTGCGCAAACCGCACTGGGGCTGTTGATGCTGTCGCCCACTGCGCTGGTGTTGCCCGACCCGGTAGTGTTTGCCACCGTGGGCCTGCAGCAAGGCTTGCCGCTGTCAACCAACCCGTCCACCAACCCGGTGACGGTGCCACCTGGCACGCACATGGTCACCGGCATCACCGTGGCGACCAACGGTAGCCCGATTCCAGGGGTGACCTTGACGTTCAAGGTGCTTAGCGGCCCGAACGCAGGCGCCGCGCCGCCCAATACGATCTGCAGCGGAATCACCAATGCGGCCGGTCAGGTTGCATGCACCTACACCGGAGCGGGTGGGGCCGGCACGGACCTGATCCAGGCCAACGTTGGCGCGCTCTTGTCCAACGTTCTGGTGAAGAACTGGGTCTTGCCGGTAATGACCTGTGACATGAACAGCGACGGCAAGATCGACCGGACTGACATTCTGGCAATCAACGCGCTGCGCAATCAGCCGGCTTCGGTCAACCCCAGGGCCGATGCCGACTTCAGCGGGCTCATCGATGTCGTTGACGCGCGCATCTGCGCAACAAGGTGTACCAAGGCGGCGTGCGCGCCGTAATAAATTACAACAGGAGTCGCGTGTGGAGCGGTCCGATGTCTGCCGCTCCGCACATAACCAAATTGGTCGAGCCAGTTAAATTGGAGAAATTTATATGAAAGCGAAAGTATTGAAAATGCTGGGGGTCTGCGCTACGGCGCTGGCATTCGCGATGCCAGCGTCGGCATTCACGGTCAACTTGTCAACCGTTGGCCAGAGCCTGCAGGTGGGGGTCAGCGGCATCAGCGGAGAGACGATCACGGCTTACGATCTGTTCATCACGTACGCTCCGTCGCTGTTTGGCAACATCACCGGGGTTGTTTCGAACAACCAATTGGGTGATACGGGTCTGTTCGAGGCGATCTTTATTGCTACCTCTGTCGCGGGCACTGTCGAGGGCGACGAAGTTTCGCTTTTGACGAATGCGCAAGTCAATGCGCTGCAGACTGGTGCCGCATTCACGCTCTTCACTGTGCAATTCGATGCCTTGGCTGACCTCTCGACAGCGAATTTTGCGTTGGGTTTTAGCGCGTCGGGCGCCCCGAGCACAATGGGATGTGCCAATGGTGTGGATGGCACGGTGAGGTGCTTCTCGAACGCTCCGACGCCGATCCCTGAGCCGATGTCGCTGGCGCTGGTTGTTCTGGGGCTTGCCGGTGCTGGCGTGACCAGTCGGCGTCGCGTTGCTTCCTGAGGCTTGGTTCGGCTGCGGTTTGCGGCTGCGGGTTTGCGCCAGGGATTGATCAAGAGCGGAGGCCGAGCACAGCCTCCGCTTTCGCGTTTAGATGCCCCATATCATGTGAGTCGGGAGCGTCGATAATCGAGATCAGGGATCACGCTTCTCAATGTCGCAACCAGCGCATGCAGTAAAGGAACCTGTCGACATGACCAGCCTGATCGGTTCGCCCGCACTGAAGGTGCAAGTGATGTGCGAAGGCATCCGCTACACCTCGGCGCTCGCCGCGGCTGCGGCGCACTCCATGCCCAACTACTACCCCTACCGGTTCAAGGAGGGCGAGCATGACCCCACCGGTCGGGGCATTGCCACTATCCCGTACCTCATCAACACGCCTGACGGCACCGAGATTCGCATCCTGGGCAACGGCGATTCGCCCTGGCATGTGGAAGGCGACCAGGCGCAGGGCTACTGGCTCACAGACGACCGCAGCGGGCGGCAGGTGCCCATCGAGTTCGAACCGCTGCGGCCCTGGCTGACACAGAAGACGGCCGACGGCCTGCCGTACTCACAGGCCGGTGTCACCACGCACGGCGACATGCTGGTGATCAATGTCGCGCCAGGCTGCGAGTACTTCCTGCACAAGCACGAAGGCCAGTCCATGCGCTGCACGTTCTGTGCGTACGGCGCACCGGACGAACGCACCAAGCACCTGGGGCAGATTGCGGGCCGCATCGAGATCCTGCCGCCCACGCTGGACCGCATGGGCGTGGCGCTGGATGCCGTCATCAACCAGGCCGAGATCCGCCATATTTACCTGGTGGGTGGCTCGCTCACCGACGCGCGGCAGGAGGGCGAACGCTTCCTCCAACTGGCGCGCTTCGTCAAGAAAGCCAACGTGCGCGGCATCCCCGTCACCCTGGGTTCGGGCGCTCTGCCCGACGACGTGATCGAGCAGTTCCACACCGAGCAGTTGGTGCAGCATGTCTGCTTCAACCTCGAAATGTGGTCCGAGCCGCTGTTCGCAAAGATCTGTCCGGGCAAGAACCGCTTCGTCGGCTATGCGAACTGGATTGCGGCGCTCGAAACCGCAGTGCGTTTCTGGGGCCGCGGCAATGTGTATTCAGCGATGGTGGCGGGCATCGAACTCGAGCCAGAACATGGCTTGGAGTGGGAAGAGGCGGCAGCCATCGCGTTGCAAGGCGCCGAGGACCTGTGCAGCCGCGGCATCATCCCGATTTATTCGCTGGTGTGGCCGGTGGGCGGCCGGCAGCGGTCTGACTTCCACGCCCGTATACGCAGCTACTTCGAGACGCTGAATGCGGGTACCCATTCAATTCGCGCGCGCCATGGCTTGAGAATTTCCGAGGGCTTCATGTGTCACCGCTGTGCCTACATGCAACTGGAATGCGACATGGACCGGACTGAAGCGGTGGCTGCATGACCGGCCTCTCATCGCAGGCTCCGCGCGGCCCCGATCCGTCGTCCATCGTGCGTCTGAGCACGGCGTATTGGGAAAGCCAGACGCTGTTGACGGCGAATCGCCTGGAGCTTTTCGACTCTTTGGCCGATGGCCCCCAAACGGCCGATGCCGTGGCGGCGGGGCTCGGCCTGGACCCCCGCAGCACCGGCTTGCTGCTGCGCGCCTGTGTCGGGCTTGGCTTTCTTGTGGAGTCGGACCAGGGTTTCGAGAACACGCCCACGGCGGCCACTTTCCTGGTCTCGCGCAGCCCTGCCTTCATGGGCAACGTCATCCGCTACAGCGACCAGCTTTTCGGCACCTGGGCCCGGCTCGAAGACGCAGTGCGCACCGGTCGGCCGGCTTTGCCGGCAGAAACTTACCTGGGCGACGACTCGGCACGCACACGGGCCTTTGTGATGGCCATGCACGAGCGGGCGCAGGGCATTGCGCGTGCGTTGGTGAGCGTGCTGGACCTGTCCGGGCGCCATGCCATGCTCGACGTGGGCGGTGGCCCGGGAACCTATTCGGTGTTGCTCACCGAGCAGTTTCCCGGCCTGCGCTCGGAGGTGCTGGAACTTCCAGGAGTGGCCGCCGTGGCGCGTGAATTGGTGGCCGCTGCGGGCGCGAGCGACCGTGTGTCGCTGCGAGACGGCGACTACCACCATGCCGATTTTGGTTCGGGCAAGGATGTGGTGCTGATGTCGGGCATGTTTCATCGCGAAACGGCGCAGGCCTGCCGCGGCTTGATCGAACGCGGCGTGGCCTGCCTCGAGCCGGGCGGCCTGTTGATCGTGAGCGATGTATTCACCGACGAAGGCGGCGCGCAACCTGCCTTCGCGGCGATGTTTGGCCTGAACATGATGCTGACGGCACCCGACGGTGGCGTGCATGCCGACGCCGACGTGAAGCGATGGATGTCCGAGGCCGGCCTCTCGGCACTGCAAACGAAGGCGCTGCCGCCGCCCATGCCGCACCGGGTGGTGATGGGCCTGAAAACGTGATGAGGCGGCGACTTGTGCTGACGGCGGTGAGCCTTGGCGCCATCGTCCGCCCGACCCTCGCTCAGACACCCGCCGCGGTGGCGCCGTCGCGCGTTGGCGAGATCAAGTCACTGGGCAACGATCGCTATCTGATCGGTCGCATCGTCGTCAACAAGCGCGGGCGCAGCCTTGCGGTGCCCGGTCGCGTGAACGTGATCGACAAGCCACTCGAATACCTGGCGACGACGCCGGACGGCAGGAGGGCCTACGAGTCGCTGCTTACGCTCGATACCGGTGGCTCCGAACTCAACTTGGCCTGCATCCTGATCGGCCTGGAGCGTGACCCGAGGGCGCCTCTGTCGCAGCCGCTCAGCCAGCCCGGCCCGCTGGTCTTGTTGTCGGTGGCGTGGACGGATGCCGCCGGCCAGCGCCGCCAGGTCTCGGCCGCCGAGGCCTTGCTCGGTGTCGACGCCAGCGCCAAGGACGCCGCGATCGACTGGGCCTATACGGGCTCGTTCAGTTCGATCGATGGCAAGCACCTTGCCGCCGACCAGACCGGCTCATTGATCAGCTTCGTCAAGAAGGACCCCTCCGGCATTTTCGAAGCCGTCTCGGGCGTCGGCTTGGGCGCCTACGGAACCGTGCGGGGCAACGCCAGCCTGCCACCAGAAGGCTCGCCTATCGAACTCGTCGTCGAAGCGGCGGTGCCCAGGAAGTGATTGCGTCGCGCTGGGGACTGCTGCTCTTGGCGACCATCCTGGCACTGGCTGCAGTCGGTGTCGGTGTCGGGCCGGACGCCATGCAACCCTCGGCCCAGCGCGTGACGGTGACGGCGGTGGTGGGTCTTCTGGCGCCGCTCTTCTGGCCCGGCGTGGCATTGACGCCCGCACGCACTGCGTGGCGCGTGGTCGTCTGGTCGGCGGCAGCGGCGATGTTGGCGGCGGCTGCATTGCGAGCGACCGGTCAGGCGATGCAGCCCTATCCAAAGATTCTGCTCAGCTGCGCTGTGCTGATGCTCATGCTGCTTGTCGCGCATGCGCTCGCAGCTGCACTGGAGTCTCGCCTGCGCTCGGGCGCAGCTGATGCGCAGGGCGCGCGCGAGACCGCCGGCCGCACCGTGGCCTTGGCCTTGGTGCTGCTGGCGTCGCTGCCGCTGTGGGCGGGACCGCTGGCGGAGCTGGTCTCGGGCCGACACGGTTGGGCTGTCGACGCCGTCATCGGCGTCAGCCCGCTCACCCATCTGGCCGTCGCCAGCGGCAACGACTTGCTGCGCAACCAGTGGTTCTATCAGCATGCCAATCTCGCCGGTCTGCAGTTTGCGTATCCCGGCCTCGTCGAGGTGGCTGCGACTTACGGTTCGGCGTGTCTGGTGCTGGCAGTCGGTACCATCAGATTCGAACGTCGGCGGCGCGGCCTGGCCATCGCAACCCTTTCCCCCCACCCCACGGAGAACACACCATGATGAACAGACGACACCTGCTGGCGCTATCGGCCGGCACCCTGCTCGCCACGCGCTGGGCCCATGCGGCGGACACGCTGGACCCGCCGCTGCGTGAACGTGCGCGCCGCGGCGTCGATGCCGGGCTGAACTACCTGCGCTCTCAGCAGGGGGCCGACGGCTCGGTGGCGCGCTCTGTGGGCATCACGGCGCTGTCGCTGCGCGGCTTTCTCGAGAGCCACCGCGGCTACAACGAAGGTGACGGCGCTTTCATCACGCGCCAGGTCGAATTCCTGTTGTCCAAGGCCCGGCCCGACGGCGCGATCAGCGAGTCGCTGCAGAACCTGAGCTACAACACCGCCGTTTCGATGAACGCACTCGCGGCAACGAAGAACCCGAAGTACGCCGACGTCATCGGGCGGGCGCAGAAGTTCCTCATCAAGCACCAGATCGACGAGGACGACGGCTACAAGCCCGACCACCGCTATTACGGCGGCATCGGCTACGGCGGCGACGAGCGGCCCGACATGTCCAACGTCTACCTCGCCATCGAGGGCCTGAAGGCCGTGGCCACCGACCCCAAGGACCCCGTCTGGCAGAAGGCGCTGCAGTTCGTCAACCGCAGTCAGAACCGCAGCGAGAGCAACGACCAGAAGTTCGCCGGCAACGACGGCGGCTTTGTCTACATGCCCGGCTGGAACCCGCCCGAGTTCGAGAACGGCACCGGGTCCTACGGTGGCATGACGGCTGCCGGCTTGCTGAGCCTGCTGTTTGCCGGCGTCGACAAGAAGGACCCGCGCGTGCAGGCCGCCTACAAGTGGATGACGACGAACTACACGCTCGACCTCAACCCCGGCACGACCAAGAAGCACGGTATCTTCTACTTTTACAACGCCTTCGCCAAGGTGATGACGGCCTACGGCGAAGACAGCTTCATCGACGGCAAGGGCCAGAGGCGACTCTGGAAGAGCGAGCTCGCGGCCAAGCTGGTCAGCCTGCAGGGGCCGGACGGCACCTGGGCCAACGCCGATTCCAATGCCTGGTGGGAAGACAAGCCGCAGCTGGTGACCGCGTGGTCGGTGATCGCCCTCGAGCACGCGCTTCTCAAGTGACACGGTGCTGCGCCGCCTGCTGCTGCTGGGAATTGCACTGGCCGGCATGGCGCACGCGGCCACGCCGCCGCACATCGAGCTGACGGCCACGCCGGCCTGGGCGGGCTGGTCGCGCCCAGGACGGGTGACGGAGATCGACATCCGCCTGGCTACCGACGCGGCCACGCGCGCCACGCTTGATCTGGTGGCCGGCCGGCAAACGGTGCGCGCCGAGCTCGACCTGCAGCCCGGCCGCGCGGTGCGGCTGCATGTGCCGGTGGCCGCGGCAACCACGGTGGTGGTGAGCGTCGGTCCGGCGGGCGGTGTGTCGGTGCCGATCGAGGTCGGCGTCGCGCAGTCCGAATCCCCCGTGCTTGGTGTGGCGATGGCTGATGCAGAGCCGGCACGTGTTGAAGGCATCGCAGGCTTCCACACGGTGGCCCTGGCCGCCGACGACCTGCCACGCAACGCGTCGGCTTATGCCAGCATCGATGCCCTCATCATCGACGCAGCCACGCTGGGCGCGCTCGACGAACGCCAGCTCGGCGCATTGCTTGCCCACGCCGCAGGCTGCGGCCGCATCGCGGTGGTGAACACCGACGAGCGCGTGCGTCGCGCGCTGGATGGCGCGGCGGGTTGCGGCGGCCGCGCGCTCGTCACCGCCACTTCGCTGGCTGCGGCGCGCGCCGGCCTGGCTGAGTCGCTGGCGACGAGCCTGCCTGCCGCGATGTCGCCGGGGGCACTCGGCGCCGTGACGGGACCGGGCCACGCGGCCTGGGATCGGGTGGCGGTGGCACTGGCTGTCTACTTCGCCGCGGCGGTGCTGCTGCTGATGTTCTCGGCCGCGCTGCCGGTGCTGGTGCTGGCACCCGCGTTGGCGGCCGTGGCGGCCCTGGTGTTGCTGCACGCCACGCCGCCGGCCTCGCAGCTTGTCGTGTGGAGCGAAGGCGAGTCGGGCGCGGCCGTGGCGCGCTACCAGGCCCTCCAGCAGTTCCCGGGCTCGGCGCGCGAACGCGTGCGCGTGCCGCTGCCGCCGCTGCTGGCGTCGGCCGCGCGACCCTGTGACGTGGCCCAGGCGCTGCGACTGGACCTCGACACGCGCCTCGGCCAGGCGGGCTTTGCCGAGTTCGATTCGCGCCTGTTTGGCCAGACCGCGCTGTGCTACGCCGGCAGCTTCCCCATCGCCCGGGCCCTGACGACCGAAGCAGGCGCGGACGGCTCGCGCGAGGTCGCCAATGCCGGCGGCAAGGCCTGGCCCCCCGGCCGGCTGCTGGTCGCCGGGCGGGTGCACGACCTGCCCGGGCTCGGCCCTGGCGAACGCCTGTCGCTGGCCGCGCAGGCCGGCACACCGCCGCGCGACGCCGTGGCGCGCACAGCGATGGCGCGCACCCCTCCAGGCAGCGTGGTGGCGGTGTGGCCGCTGGACCTGGCCGGCGTGGCAGTGCTGCCGGCCGGCGCCACGGGCTGGCTGCTGGTGTCAGAGGCGGCACCGGGAGTGGCGCCACGAGCGGCTCCATGAGCGGCTCCATGAGCAGCCGCACGTACGACAAGGGGGCTCGTCGGGTGTCGGCACTTTCCGGAATCGCCATCGCCGCCGCCCTGGCAGTGTGGTGGCTGGGCAGCAGCCGCCTGGCGCTGGACGATGGCGCCGACGCCAGCCGACCGGCTGCCGATGCGCTGCACGCCTTGTGGCTGGTGCGCGCGATGGCGCTGGCGCTGCTGGGCCTGCGCGTGGGCGCCCTGGGCGGGTGGCGCACGGGCGTGGTGGCGGGGCTGGCGCTGGTGGCGCCGGCGTGGCCGGTGCTGGTGCTGGCATGGGCGGCAAGCACGGTGCCGCTGATGCCGGCGATGCTGGCGGAGTGGCTGCTGCTGGCAGCCTGCGGAGCGCTGCCGCTGCTCGGGCTGGGCCTGCGCCGGCTGCTGCGCCAGGCGGCGTTCGCCGAAGCCGCGGCCACCCTGGTCGGATGTGCGTTGGTGGCGGCACTGTGGTTCACGCGCGGGCTGTGGGCGCTGCCTGCGGCTTGAGGCTGTGATGACCACCACCGCCCCGGAGAGTCCGCACCCCACGGCGCCAGAGGCGGGCCCGGCCGCGTCCGGCGTCCAGGCCTTGCTCAGCGCAGTGCGCCGCCACCTGCGGCTTCAGCAATTAGCCGCAGCCGTGGGCAGGGCGGCCTGGGCGTCGGCGGGCCTGATGCTGGTGGCGACAGCCGTGCACGCGGCCGCATACGCCCTGCCCGTGGGCGCCGTGCTGTCGGCCAACGGTCTGCTCTGGACTGCGCTGCTGGCGCGGTTGGCCTGGCGGCGCCCGGCCGACAGGGCCTGCGCGCTGTGGGCCGACCAGCACCTGGGCGGGGCGTCGGCGTTCACGACCTTGCTGGACACCGACCGCAATCTGTCGGCTCGGGGCCCCGCGCCGGCCGTGCGCAGACTCCAGGCCTGGGCGCAGGCGCGGGTGCCCGCCAGCCTGCGCCAGCTCGCCGCGCGCCGCGACCCGACGCACTTGGCGCGGCCGCTGCTGGCGATGGCGGTGTGCAGCGCCTTGGCGATGCTCGTGCTGACACTGCCCGGGCCGCTCACAACCGTGCAACAGCCCGCTGCTGCGGCTGCGGGCGCGCGTGCGCTGGCCGCAGCACAAGAAGCCGCACTGCGCCTGGCGGATGCGCCCGAGCCTGCCGCCTTTGCCCAGGAAGTCGCAGCGGCCCTTCGGGCTGCACCGCCGCTTGAAGCCGGTTCGCCTGGCGGCGGCCGTTCGCCCGCCGTCGGCTCGGCGCGGGACGACGGCGCCGACGCGCCGGCCATGGCCCAGGCTGGCTCGGCTCCGGCCGGTGCCCGCCCAGCAGACAAGACCTTGCCCGCGCTCGCCGATGCAGCCCCCCCGGCCCGTGCCGGGGGGGCTGCTGCTGTCGGCGGCGGGGGCGGCCGCGAGGCCGGCGACAGCGCCGACGCACGCGCCCGCACCAGCCCGTCGCGTGCCCTGCGGGGTACCATGGATGTGCAAGGTGTGGCGCTTCCAGCAACCCGCCGTACTGGGCAAAGGCAGGCCGACATCAACCAAGCCGCGAGCTACGAAAGTGACGACCCCAGGACCGCAGGCCGTGACGCTGCAGCGGCAGGGAACCCGCCCGCACCGGCTGCGGCGACGCCGCCACCGGCCACGGAGTCGATGCGTTTGACACCTACACAGATGAGTTATGTACAAGCATGGATGAAGGCCAGCCAGCAACGCCCGTGACCGATGCTGGCGAGGGCGCCACCGACCGCGCCACCGACCACGCCACCGACCACGATTACGCCGACGCCCAGCGCCAGTTGCACGCGCTGCAGGCCCTGCTCGGCCGCGTCATCGTCGGGCAGCAGGAACTGGTCACGCACCTGGTGACGGCCGTGTTCGCCGGCGGGCATGTGCTGATCGAAGGCCTGCCGGGCCTGGGCAAGACCCACCTGGCCAAGGCACTGGCCGCCGCGCTGGGGCTGCAGTGGGCGCGCGTGCAGTGCACGCCCGACCTCATGCCGGCCGACGTCACCGGCGCCGAGGTCTATGTCACCGCGGCCGGTGGCGCGTCGCGCTTCGAGTTCCGCCCTGGCCCGGTTTTCGCGCAGCTGGTGCTGGTGGACGAGATCAACCGGGCCACGCCGCGCACGCAGGCCGCGCTGCTCGAAGCCATGCAGGAGCGCCAGGTCACGCAGGCGGGCGTCACCCACGCCCTGCCCAGCCCTTTTTGCGTGCTGGCGACGCAGAACCCGATCGAGCTCGAAGGCACCTACCCGTTGCCCGAGGCGCAGCTGGACCGTTTCATGTTCAAGCTGACGGTGCCGTTCCCCAGCCGGGCCTCGCTGCGCGACATGCTCGAGGTCTCGCTCGACGCCGAACCCGCCGACACATTGCAGCCCGTGGCCGGCCCCGCCGACGTGCTGCGCATCACCGCGCTGTGCCGCAGCGTGCTGCTGGGCGCGCGCTGCAAGGACGCGGCGGTCGATCTGGTACTGGCCACGCAGCCGCTGGCCGATGGCGTCGGCATGGCCGCAGCGGATGCGCGCCGCCACATCCGCTACGGTGCCAGCCCGCGGGCCCTGCAGGCGCTGGTGCGCGCGGCGCGCGTGCGGGCGCTGATGGCGGGGCGCGCGCATGTCGATGTGGTGGACCTGGCTGCGGTGGCGCTGCCGGTGCTGCGCCACCGCATCCTGTTGCGGCTGGAAAGCGAGCTCGACGGCCAGGACGCCGACGCCACGCTGGCCGCGGTGATCGCCGCATGGCAACACCGGCTCTGACCCCGGCCGCGCTGCATGCGCTGCCCGGCCAGGCCGAGTTGCAGGCCTTTGCCGGTGCCGCCGCGCAACTGCTGATCGAGCGGCTGCCGCGTGCGCCGGGTGCGCGCGTGGTCTCGCGCCGGGCCGGCGTGGGCTTGCAGCATCTGGACCACCGCGACTACGCGCCGGGTGACGAGGTGCGCCACATCGACTGGCGGCAGACGGCCCGGCGCCGCCAGCCCGTGGTGCGCCGCTTCGAGGCCGAGTCTGCCGCCGAATGGACCGTGGTGCTCGACGCCAGCTCGTCGATGGCCGCGCAGGGTGGCGCCAAGTGGCGCGCGGCCGTCCGCATGGGAGCGGCGATGAGCTATGCCCTTTTGCAAATGGGCCACCGTGTCGGCCTGCTGGTGTTTGGCACGCGGGTACGCGCCGAGTGCGCGCGCGGGCGCGGGCAGGCGCAGTTCGCGGCCATCGCGCGGCTGCTGGCCACGCTGCAGCCGGCGCCGGCTGGCGAGGGCTCGGAGATCGGTGCCTGCGCGCGGCACCTGCACGGCGCCGGCTCGGTCTTCGCCCTCAGCGACTGCCTCGCCGTGGGCGAGATGCGCCGCGACCTCGGCGCCCTGCTGCAGCGCTGCACGGCCTTGCACCTGGTGCAGGTGAACGACGTCAGCGACACCGCGCTGCCGCTGACGGGCGAGTTCGATCTGGTCGATCTCGAGACCGGCGCGCGGCTGCCTGCCTTGGCCAGCGCGCAGGCCGTCACCGCGGCCACAGCGGAGCGCGCCGCGATGACCGCGCGGCTGCAGCGCTTCTGCCACCGCAGCGGCGTGGCCTTCACCGACTGGGACATCGCACAGGCCTGGCAGCACACGCTGCTGCGCCACCTGGTGCAGGCGCGGCGGCATTGCTGAGCCTGGCCGCACCGTGGTGGTTGCTGGGGCTGGCGCTGCTGCCGGTGGTCCGCTGGCTGCACCGCGGCGGGCGGCACCGGCGCGCGTTGGCGGTCGCGCACCTGGGCCTCTGGCAAGGCGTTGCCACCCACAGCCCGGCGGCCGGCGAGAAGCAGCCGCCCGACCCGGCCTGGCGGCGGCGCGCGCTGCTGGCGGCGCTGTTGCTGCTGGCACTGGCCGAGCCGCGCTGGCCACCGCCGCAGCAGGCGGTGACACTGTGGGTGGACGACTCACTGAGCATGCTCACGCGTGAGGCACAGGGCACGCGGCTGGCCGTCGCGTTGGCGCAGGCGGAAGCGCTGCTGGCCGAGCGGCCGGGTGCCGAGGTCGACGTGCGCGCGCTGGGTGACCCCTGGCAGCGCGTGGTCGCGCCGGGAAGTCCGGCACGGGCGGTGGTGGCGGCCTTGGAGGCCCGGATGGCAGGCGCCGCAAACACCGGGCCTGTCGCGCCGCCCGCAGCGCTGCTGCGCGCTGACCGCGAGCACTGGCTGCTCACCGACGGCGCCCATCCTGCACTCTCGCAGTGGCCCGCAGGCCGGCGGGCCGACCGCGTCGTGCAGGTGGGCGAAGTCACGCGCAACGTCGGCCTGGCGACGCTGGCCGCGCGCCGCAGCCCCGACGACGCGGACCGCGTGGACGTGATCGTCAAGCTCAGCAACGGCGGCGACGCCGACGAAACACGTGAGCTCGCCATCTTCAGCGCTGCATCTGAAGCGGCGCGATCGAGCCACCGCCTGGCGCCCGGCGCGTCGGTCCTGGTGACGGTGCAGGTCGCGGCGGCGGACAACCTGCGCGCGGCGCTGCAACCCGGCGACGCGCTGGCGGCAGACGACGGGCTGGTGCTCGACCTGACGTCCCTGCGCCGCTACCGCGTCGTGGTCGATGCGCGATGCCCGGCGGCGCTGCGCGCGGCCGTGGCGGCGCACCCGGCGCTCGTGGCAGTGGTTGTGGCTGCAGCCCCGGACGCCGGCGCCGCCGAGGCTGCGCTCGACTGCAGCAGCGCTGCCTCGGCCGGCAGCCTGCCGACCTTGCGGGTGCGTGATGGCGACGCGCCCAGGCGGCCGGATGGTCCGGTGCAGTGGTCAGCGGCGCTGCCCGCATCGCAGCGCATCCAGGGGGAATCGGGGCAGGTGCCCGTCGCGGCGACGTTGCCGCCGCAGCCCGGCGACGCCGTGCTGCTGGCCACAGGTGCAGAGCCGGTGATCGTCGTCCGCGCCGGGACCACGCCGCTCATCGAGACCTCGCTGGACTTCGGCGCTTTGGCCGCCACGCGCAGTCCGCAGACCCCGTTGCTGGTGAACCTGCTGTTCGAACGCCTGCTGGGCGTGCGTCTGCTGGGCGAGATCGCGACCACGGGGCGCGGCCCGGCGGCGTCGTTCGTGGTGCCGGGGGGGCGGGTCGGCACGCCCGGCGCCGGACCAGCAGCCTCGGCGCCTGCGCGCACGCCGGCCCGGATGCGCGTGCCCGGCGAAGGCACGCGGCCCGTGCTGTGGCTGGCCCTGCTCGCGTTGCTGTGGGAGATCGCCGCGCTGTGCCGCCAGGGCGTGCGCCTCGGCCGGCAAACAGCGGCGGGACCGGCGTGAACGCGCGCGGCGCCCGCACCTTGGCCGCGCTGATGCTGCAAACGGCGGCGCTGGTGGCGCTGGCGCTCGCGCTGACTGGCAGCGCCTGGCTTGACATGCGCAGCCAGCCGCGACTGCTGGTGCTGCTGGATCGATCCCAGAGCATGCCGCGCGCCGCGACCGACCAGGCGCTGGCCGACGTTCTGCAAGGCGCCCGCACCGCCGGTGCCGGTGAGGTGCAGCTGATGGCATTCGCCGGCCGGCCGGCCGCGCCCACGCCGCCCGGCACAGCCCCCATCGTCGATCTGCAACCCGAGGCGACGAATATCGAGACCGCCGTGCACGCGGCGCTGGCCGCCCACGCCGAGGCCGCTTTCGACGCTGCGGTCGTCATCTCCGACGGTCTGGCCACCGCGGGCGACACGGCGATTGCCCTCCAAGCCGTGCGCGAGTCGCGGTTGCCGCTGCAATGGCGGGCCGTGGGCCGCCCGCCGCCGCCCGTGCGGGTGGCCGAGGTGCTGGCGCCCGACCGCGTGCGGGTGGGCCAGCGCATGCGCGTCACCGTGCAACTCGCCGGGCTGCACCAGCCGGTGCGCGTGAAGGCCGTTTCGCGCAGCGCGGGTGGGCAGACCCAGGCCGCCACTGCCCAGGCAGATGCCACGGGCCGGGCGACGCTTGAATTCGACGCCGGCCGCAGCGGCGCGGTGGTCGTCGACGTGACGCTCGAAGACCCGGGCTCGGGGCAGCTGCTGCAAGCGCTGCCCGATGCCGCCGTCATCGAGATCGCACCTACCGCTGCGGTGTTGTACGCGGTGGGTGGCGCTGGCGGCGCTGGCGGCAGCCTGGCGCGCAGCCTGTTGGCCGGCGGCTGGTCTGTGGCGGTGACCCCGGCCACGCGGCTGGACGCCCACGCCGACGGGCTGGACGGCATCCAGGCCGTGGTGCTGGACGACGTGGCCATCGCCGACGCCAGCCCGCGCTTCTGGGCCGCACTCGTGGCAGCGGTGAAGCAGCGCGGCCTGGGCCTGGTGGTGCTGGGCGGCGAGCGTTCCTTCGCGCGCGGCGGCTACCGCGGGTCGGTGCTCGAATCGGTGCTGCCGGTGGTCTCGGAGCCGGCGGCGCTGGACGAGCCGGTGAGCCTTGTCTTTGTGGTGGACAAGTCGGGCAGCATGGGCCAAGGCAGTGGCGGCGTGGACCGCCTCCAGCTTGCCCAGCGCGCCGTGCTCGAAACAGCCCGTACCCTGCAGGAGCGCGATGCGCTCGGGCTGCTGGTCTTCGACGCCGTTCCGCGGCTGCTGATTCCGCTCGGCCCCGCCAGTGCCGGCACCCTGGCGCTGGCCCGGCCCTGGCCGGTCAGCCCCAATGGCGGCACCCGGCTCGCCCCGGCGCTTGACGCGGCAATTTCCGAGCTCGAACGTGCGGGCCGCGGGCGGCGCCTGCTGGTGCTGGTCACCGATGGTTTCGTCGACGACGCGCCGCTCGCCGAACTGCGCGCGCGGCTGACGCGGGCGCGCATCGAGACCCTGGCGTTGGCGGTGGGGCCCGACGCCGATGGGGCTGCCCTGCAGCGCTTGGTCGATGAACCGGCGGGGAGGGTCTTGCGCGTCAACGAGGCCGCCGAGCTGCCGCAGGTCATGCGCTCGGGGCTGGAGCGCCAGCGCGCGCGCGTCGAGCACGGTCGCATCGCCGCCCTGCAAGCGCTGCCGCTGCCCTTCGCGCCGGGGCTGCTGCCGGGCTGGCCACCGGTCAACGCCCACGCCGTGACACGGCCGCAGCCGGGTGCGGTGGTGGCGGTGCAGACCGAACGCGGCGAGCCGCTGATTGCCTTTCACAGCGTGGGCCGCGGCCGGGTGGTCGCCGTGACCAGCGGCCTGGGGCCGTGGACCGAACCCTGGCTGCGCTGGCGCGATTGGCCGCGCCTGGCCGGTGGCCTGGCCGACTGGGCCAGCGGCGCGGGCCAGGGCGGCGCGCTGGCGCTGGCGGTCAAGGACCACGCTGCCGGCTTGCAGGTCGACATCGAACTGCCCGCAGAAACCGTCCTCTCGGATGCCGGCGGCATGGCCCTCGCCGTGGATACGCCGACCCGCCTGGGCCGGCCGCTGGCCACCGTTGCCGTGGCCCCCGGCCGCCTGCGGGCGACCCTGCCCGACGACGGTCCGGGCCTCTACACCTTCATCGTCACCACCGCGCGCGGCACGCAGCGGCAGCTGCACCTGCGCCGCCAGCGCACCGAGGACGACACCTGGGGCACCCACCCGGCGTTGGCCGCCTGGCGCGCCCAGGGCCTGGTGAGCGCCTGGGACCCGCGCGCACTGTTCGCGCCGCAGGCTGGTGAGCGCGCGCGGCCGGCGCCCGACCGCACGCTCATCGGCCTGGCGCTGGCGCTCTTTCTGGTCGGCGTGGTGATCGACCGCACGAACATGACGCTGGCCCAAGCGCTGGCCGCGTTGAAGCGGTGGTGGGCGCGCGCACGTTGACGCAAGACAGCGACGCAGCGCTAGCGCGGCACGGGCACGAGGCGGATCGCGTCCTCGGGGCAGGCCTGCACGCACAGGCCGCAGGCGTGGCAGTCGTCGGGGCGGATCACATAGGCCTGGCGGTGGCCGTGGCCCCAGGCCTTGAGCTTGCCGCGGAACGACAGCGCGGCGCGGTCGGGCGGGGCGAGCGCGCGGATCTCGAAGACCTTGAAGGGGCAGACCAGGACGCAGCCCCCTTTGGCCTCGCAGCGGTTGCGGTCGATGAGCGGCACGACGCGGCCGGCCTGGCCCTTGCAATCGGTCTTGCTACTTTCGTTCATGGCCATGGCGTCACTCATGTTCCCGACACCCACTTCTGCATCAATAGCGTGAGACCGAAGGCCGCCACCGCGAGGACCGCTGCCAGCGCATGTCCGGCACCGGCCAGCACCACGGCGTCGAGCACCGACATGCCGGCGATCAGCGTGACCACGGCGCGCGGCACGTCGCCACGCGCGCGGCGCCGCAGCAGGTTCAGCGCGAACAGAAGCACGCCCACGTAAAGCGCCAGCGGCAACGCGGTCGCGGGCGCCGCAGTGGCCAGCCACAGGCCATAGAGCACCGGCACGGCCAGGAAGCCCAGCGGCCAGAGGCTGCCGATGCGGTCGAGATGTTCCTGCTTGGCGATGTAGGTCAGGCCGATGAGATGGCACAGCAAGGCCAAGGCCGCCAGCATCACCGCCACGGGCAGCGCCGCCGCCACGCTGTAGGCCGCCGTGACCACCACGAACACCCGGCACAGGCCCATGATGAGCGGGCTCCACAGGTTGCCCTTGTGGTGCGCGTTGTAGAGCACGATCAGGCCGGCCAGCGCCGCCCCCGCGGCCAGCGCGCGCCAGGCCGGCGGGCCGTCGGCGCCACGGCTCGTCAATGCCACGCCCACCATGCCGGCTGCGAGCAACCCGAAGCCGATGCCGAAGACCTGCTGCGACGTCACCTGCCCCGAGGGGATGGGGCGCTCGGGGCGGTGTGCGGCGTCGAAATCGCGATAAAAGGCATCGTTGAGAAACATGCCGCCCACGTAGAAAAGCGACAGCGCCGCCATCAACAGCGGCAGCCGCGCATCGGCCAGCAGGCCGCCCGCGAGCAAGGCGCCGACGAGCACGTTGCTCCACACGGTGGGCAGGTTGG
>JANNWL010000009.1:0-21187 GCA_031414735.1 Burkholderiales bacterium
GTAGACCGTCTCGCCGTCGCGGTCGTAGTTGTTGTTCTGCACCCGGCCCACCACGTTGATGTGGCTGCCCTTGCCCAGGTACTGCGCCGCGTTCTCGGCCTGCTTGCCCCACAGCGTCCACTGAATGGCGGTGGCCTCTTCGCCGCGGTTCTCGCCTTCTCCCCGCCCACCGCGCCGGGTGTTGCTGATGGCCGTCAGCGTGGCCTTGGAAACCGGGCCGTCGCGACCCTCGACGGTGTGAAGCCGGACGGCGCCGGCCAGGTGTGCATTGCGTTGTTCAACACGAACGAAAGCCATGATGTGCTCCTTGCAGAACGACCAACCGCATCCCGCATCGGGCTGCTGAAAACTGATCCTTCTGCTCGGACTTCTTCGCTCCCGCCCACGGGCGGGCGGGGGGTGGGCATGGTCCCTTCCCTCACGGGAAGGGGTTGGGGATGGGTGGGGTTCAACAGCAGCCGAAGCAGTGAGCCAGTTCCCCGGCCCACCGCTTGAAGATCCCCCCACAAGTCCCCCTCACACTTGACGGGGGCGCGTGGGGGGAGCGCGGTGGGACGACTGGCGCACGGGCTGCCACCCCCGGCTGGCGGCGCAGCAAAGCGATGCCGCCAGCACGGCCACGAGCAGCGGCGGCTCTGCGGCCGACGTGACACCGAGCGCAGCGAATGGCGCGTCGGTCGAGCCGATGCGAGCACATCTGTGCACCCCTGACTTCAGCGGCCCTGGGCACCGGGCATGGCGGGTGACCGGGGTGGCGATCTGGCCGGCGCCGCACCGAGCGAAGCGCAGCGCAGCGACCTGCGGCGCCGGTCAGTTCGCCAAGCGGGCCTCGTTCACGCGCAGCGTGAAGGAAACAGGGCCCGCGGTCCCCGGGCACGGGTACGGGCCGCCGCGTGCTTCAGCCGGCACCGCCGGCCTGGCTGTGTTGCGTGAGGGATGGCAGCCCGACAGGGGCGAGACGCTGGGCCATTGACAGCGGCTCGACGCGCAGCGCAACAGCCCGGCCTCGCGCAGCGGGGACACGCCCAGGCCCACCAAGACCTGGCCTCAGCGGCACAGCACCATCCAACGCTACTGCCCGCACCGAATGACTCGGCATCCGCTTCCCTCATCGGGAAGGACTGAAATGCAGCGTAAAGAGCCGATGGCGACTGCCAGCTTACCGGCGGCCTGGTTTGACGAAGCGTGGAGCCTGTCACCCGCTGTTCGCGTAGGCCGGCAACGACCCGTTGCAGTCGAACGTTCGGGTCACAAGCAGTCGCTCACTGGCAGGCGGTTGACGAGCCAAACGACCGAGTTGGCTTTAGACGGTGCCCCGACCTGCATCGATGCATTGTGGATAGCCTGGGAGCCACTCGACATGCGTGCCAGCACCGCCAGTGCCCTGGCAAGGATCGTGGCCGTGTTTGGCCACGCGTACTTGTTCGCCAACCGCCGCGCAAACCGTGTGAAGGTGCTCGTGCGGTGGAAACTGTTGCCGTGCGCCCGCTATGGCCAGGGCTGAAAAAGCCAAACCCAAAGGGCAAAGCCGACGGCAATCCACAGAAGCACGATTACCGCTGCACCCAATCGACTGCTTGGCTTCTTGCCCTGCGTCTTCATCCAGGCATCGGCTTGGCCGCGGCAGTCCGTCAGCACCTCTGGCGGCAAAAGTCTGATCGCTAACCAGATCAGGCCTGGTAAGAGCAACACATCGTCCAGGTAGCCAAGCACCGGGATGAAGTCCGGAATGAGGTCAATCGGACTGAGTGCGTAGGCCACCACAAAAACACCCAACGCCTTTGCATACCAAGGCGTACCGGGGTGTCTGCCGGCAAACCAGAGCGTCACTCCGTCGCGCTTGACCTGTTTGGCCCATCTCTTCAACTTGTCGGCTACTGTCATGCGTGCAAGGATGCCACTGCTCCGGGCGGTCCTGGCGCCACCAGGCATGGTCATCACTCACCGTGAATCGCGTGGTAGTGGACTTGTCGAAGACGATCGCGCCTATGTGCCCTTCGAGGGTGGCCCGCTTGAGCGATTCGCCCAGGTCGAAGTTGCCTTCGGTCGCTCCGTGTGACTGAGGGCCACGCTGAAGGCATCCCCAGCATCCTGGAGGCCTTCGCGCATGAAGATGTCACCCCCTTGGCACAGGTGGTGGCGGCTGCCTCGGCTCGCCAGGGTGGCCTGGCAGGGTGGTGACGGCGGCGGGCAGCTCTTATGTTGCGTGACTGGCGGCCAACGACCCATTGCAGCCGGTCGCCGAGCGTGGACAGCCGTCGTTCGCAACTTGCAAGACCAGCCACGAGCTGACGGCGGCGAGAGGCAGTTTTCTGCCGTCCCGCGTCTTGAACCTAGCGCCAAAGGCAACTGCCGCAAGCGCCCGAATGGCTCGCCCAGACCGTGTAATCCGCCAATCGCCGGGCGAACTACCTCCTCGGGCGCCAGCCCGTGGTCGGGAGCTGCAAGTCGAGCCCAGCCAAGGACAGTCCACTTGACTCTGTGCCTTTGAAGCCACTGGGCGCAGATTGCTGGAACAAGCTCAGCCCCGGCCCCGGCCCCGGCCGCGGAACGGAAGTCACACCACGCGTGCGGCGCCTTCAGCCATAGAAGCCAGCTTGGCGTAAACGATGTCCTCGTCAACCGCGCCAAATCCAGCGAAGGTGCCGAAGCCGCAATCACTGCCGGCGATGACACGCTCGACACCGACGATGTCCACGAACCGCCGCAGGCGCTGGGCAATCAGCTCGGGGTGCTCGATGAAGTTGGTGGTGGTGTCCAGCACGCCGGGAATCAGCACCTTGTCTTGCGGAATCTGACGCTGCATGTCGCGGATGGCGGCCCATTCATGGGCGTGGCGCGGATTGGCGGTTTCGAACAGCAGGCCCTGCGGCTTGGCTTTCAGCACCGTGGGCAGGATGGTGGCCAGCGGCACGTCCTTGTGGTGCGGACCTTCGTAGTTGCCCCAGCACACATGCATTCGCACGCGGTCGGCAGGAATCGCGACCAAGGCGAAGTTCAGTGCCTCCACATGCATTTCGATGCGTGCGAGATAGGCATCGTCATCCAGCGCCTTGAACATCATGTGCCGGCCCAGGCCGAGGTCGGGCGAGTCGATCTGCAGGATCAAACCCGCATCGACGATGGCGTGGTATTCGTGCCGCAGCGCGTGCGCCAGTGCTTCAAGGTAAGCGTCGTCGTCGGCGTAATGCTGGTTGGGCTGGAACAGGGCCACCACCCCGGGCGAGGCGGAGTTCATGAACATCTGTGCCGCGCCATGGCGGGCCGCAGCGGCCTTCAGGTACGCGATGTCCTTGTGCAGCGGCTCCAGCGTTTTCACCGCAATCGGCCCCACGCAGCAGGGCCGGCGGTAGGTGGGCGTGCCGCCGCTGTGGCGCAAGCGCTCCAGGAAGCCGGGGAAATCGGTCAGGTCGGCAGGGGTGCGGCGCGGGCTGTCGCCATCAAAGCCGGTATAGCGGTCTTTGATGTAAGTGGCGTAGCTGATCTTGCTCATCTCGCCGTCGCTGACGATGTCCACCCCCGCGGCCACCTGCCGCGCCACGCAGGCGTCTATTGCCGCGGCCATGATGGCGTCGAAGGTCGGCTCGTCGACCGGCTCGCCCTTTTCACGGGCGAAGATCTGGTCGACGACCGGCTGGCTGCGCGGCAGGCTGCCGACGTGGGTGGTGCGGATGCGTGGCATGTTAATCACATGAACTTGTAGCCCAGCTTCACACCAAAGGTGCGCGGCGCGGCGGCGCTGTTCTGCATGGTGCTGCCACCGCCCCAGACGAAGCGGTTGATGACTAGGGTGTTGTTGGCGTTGTCGACAAAGGCCTGCACGTTCAGCGCGTCGTTGACCTTCCAGTTCAGTTTCAAATCGGTCTTGGTGTACGAGCCTTGCCTCTCGGCCTCGACGTTGTAGATCTGGCCGAAATAGCCGCTGCTGAAATTGACCACGACCATCGGCGTGATGCTGCCCATGCCGCCCAGGCCAATGGTGTAGGCCGCAGACACCGAACCCGACCGGTCGGCGGCGTACGGGATCTTCTTGCCCGTCAGGTCGCAGCCGAAGGCTTGCGGGATGCCGTTGACACCGGTGCCATTGACCAGCCCGCAGTTGTAGCCAGGTGCGAACACGCGCGTCTGCCCGGCGGGCGCAATCGTCACGCCGTTCACCACGGTAGCCGCCGTGCCCGGGCTGTCAATCAACTGGGTGATGGCGATCGGGCCTGGTGCGTCCGGGAAACTGGTGTACTTGGCGTCCTGCACCGACAGCGTGGCGCCCAGCGTCAAGGCGCGTGTGGCGCGCCATTCGCCTTCCAGCTCCACACCGTTGGCTTTGGCCTTGGCGGCGTTGAACAGCAGCGATGCGGTGGTCAGGCCCACAGGTACCTGGCGCTGCTCTTGCTGGTCGGTGTAGCGGTTCATGAAGGCCGCCACGTTGAATTGCAGGGTGTTGTTCAGGAAGCGGTTCTTCGAGCCGATCTCCACCGCTGTCACTTCCTGCGGGTTGAAGGTGCGCGTGGCTTCGCTGTTCATGGCAGCCTGGCTGCCATTGAAGCCGCCCGAACTGAAGCCGGTGCTGTAGCTGACGTACAGCAACTGGCTCTTGCTCAGGCTGTACTCAGCGGCCAGGCGGCCGGTGGCTTTCTTGAATTCGACCGGGTTGTAAGTCGCACCGAAAAAGGTGTTGTTGCCCACGCCACCGCAATTGGCGCCCAGGGCCACGATGCCTGCGGGGAAGCCGGTGACCGCCGGGCCGCAGTTGGTGACACCCGCGCTGCCAAACGCGGCGCCGCCAGCAATCAAGTTGTCCAGCGATGTGAACGCCGGGTCGGGGTCGGCCAGATTGGCGCTGACAGGCACCACCGAGTTGCGGTTCGCGAACTTGAACTTTTTCTTGTCCACCGTGTAGCGCAGACCGGCGGTGAGCTTCAGTTCGTTGGTGGCAGAAAAACTTAGCTGCGCATAAGCGGCAGTGGAATCGGTTTCCGCCACTGCGGTGTCGGCGCTGCCGTTGCCCACAGAGCGGCGCACCGACTGGAACACGCCCAGTTGGTCGGTCTTGTCGCTGAAGAAGTACAGACCAGCAACATAGCCAAACGGACCCTTGCCTTCTGAGAGCACCTGCAATTCCTGCGAGAAGCTCTTGTTCTTGGTCTGTGTGTAGCTGATGGCAATGGATTCGCGCGAGAAGTCCTGGTCCACCGTGCGCAGCACCGAAAAGTCGGAGAAGCCGGTGATGGACTTGAGCGTGAAGGCATCGAAGCGGTAGGCGACATCGGCCGTCACGCTCAGGTCAGAGAGCTTCTGCTGGGACTGGTAGTCGTTTTCTACGCGCCAGGGGTTGCCGGCGCTGTAGATGGGCCGGCCGATGTCGGCCGTGGTGCCCGCGCCGGCGCCGCCCGGGATACCCACGGTGCGCGTGCAATCGGGGATGCCGTCGACCAAGCCGCCACGCCCATTCAGCGCGTAGAAGGTGCTGTTCATCAAGGGCCGGCACGTGCCGTTCAGGTAGGTGCCCTTCTGGAAATAGCTGAAGTCGCCGGCGCCGTTGCCGCGCTGCTCGGTGCTGTCAATCTTGACGAACGCATCGAAGCGGTTGTCGGGTTTGAAACGCACCGAGGCGCGGAAGTAGCGCAGGTCCTGGTCGAACAGGTCGGCGGCGGGGTTGAAGTCGTTCTTCACGTAGCCGTCGGACTTGTCGTACGCGGCAGCCAGGCGGATGGCCACCGTAGGCGCCAAGGGGATGTTGCCCACGGCTTCCAGTCGCATGCGCTTGAAGCTGCCCAGCAACACACTGCCCTCGGCGCTGGTCTCATTCAGTTCAGGCCGCGCCGTGGTCAGCACGATGTTGCCGCCGAAGGTGTTGCGGCCGAACAGCGTGCCTTGCGGGCCGCGCTGAACTTCCACCCGTTCCAGGTCGACAAAGCTGGCCAGCGCCTGGCCCGGCCGGCTTTTGTAGATGCCGTCGATGAAGAAGCCGATGGTGGTGTCGGCATTGGCTTGAACCGCCTCGGTGCGCACGCCGCGCATCGCCGGTCGCGCATCTGAACCCGAGCGCCCGAAGCTGAAGCCGGGCGTCAGGCCCTCGAACTGGCCGATGTCGTAGATGTTGCGCTCCGCCAGTTTTTCGGCCGACAAGGCGGTGACGGACGTGCTGACCTTCTGCTGGTCCTCGATGCGGCGCGTGGCCGTCACCGTCACGGTGGACAACTCGCCGCTGTCGGCCGCCGGTGCGGCGGGCGCGGCCTGCGCCAGCACGGCGCCCGCACCCAGCAGGCCCCAGGTGGCCAGGGCCAGCGTCATGGCGATCGACAGCGGGGTGCGTGCGGTCACCGGGGCGGGGTTCATGGGGGTCATCGTTGATTCTCCAGAGGGCGGGGGTGGTTCGGGCGCACAGCCAGTCGCGACTGCGAGCGTTGCAAGCGTATGCAAATTTGCAACAGAAGGCTCTGCGGAAAACCCTGATTTGCTTGTTCGCTGCGGCTTGCGAGCCACAGAATCAGGCTTGTTCAAGACCCGGGCCCAGCCGGCCCAGCGCCCGCCATGACCGTTCCATCCGACCCGCAACACCTGGCCGCTGCCAAAGCCGATGTCTGGCGCCTGCTGCAAGGACTTCCCGGCCCCAACAGCATTCGCGTGCTGCATGAGCACTTGTCAGGTGACGCCGCCTGGCATGTGTCGCACCCCTTGAATGTGCTGGTCGGGCCGCAAGCGGTTGCCGATCAGTTCTACGGCCCGCTGCAGGCCGCCTTTCCTGATTTGGAACGCCGCTGCGACCTGTTCTTCGGTGGCAACTGGGTCAACCCGCCCGCTGGCGCCGTGGGCCACGCGCCGCTGGACGCAAGCGGCACCGCCATCGCGGGCGAAGGCTGGTGGGTCACCACGCATGGCCACTACCTGGGCACCTTCAAACAACCGTGGTTGGGCATACCCGCCACAGGCGAGCCGGCGACCCTGCGCTTCGGCGAGTTCTACCGCTGGCAGCCGCAGCCTGACGGTAGTTTCAAGATCACCGAAGCGCGCGTGCTGCTGGACATAGTCGACCTCGCGCGCCAGGCCGGCCGGCGCATCCTGCCGCCCAGCAGCGGGCTGGAGCTCCTGGTACCTGGGCCGGCTCCGCACGACGGCCTGCTGATGGAGCCCACCGACCCGGCGCTGGGTGCTGAAAGCATGCGGCTGACGATCGAGATGTTCAAAGGCCTTTGGCGTTTCGACGGCAAGAACCTGGACTCGATGGACATGCCGCGCTACTGGCACCGGAACATGATGTGGTACGGGCCGGGTGGCATCGGCAGCATGCGTGGCGTGGGCGGGTTCCAGCGTCACCACCAGGCGCCGTTCCTGCACGCCTTCCCCGACCGCGGCAGCCCGCACCACCTGCCGCGCGGCCACCGTTCGCGCATCGCCGAGGGGCCTTACGTGGGCTCGACCGGTTGGCCCAGCGTGCGCGGCACCTTCATGGGCGACTACCTGGGTGTCAAGGCCACCGGCAAGCCCATCGAAATGCGCGTGATGGACTGGTGGCGCAACGACGGCGCGCTGCTGACCGAGAACTGGGTGCTCATCGACTTGCCGCACCTGATGCTGCAAATGGGCGTGGACCTGTTGGCGCGTTTGCGCGACTGATTGCAGCCGGGCAACGCCGCACGGGGCGCAGGGTTCTTTGTGTGGCGTTGCGGCCAAGCTGGACTGACACACGGGTTTTCAAGTATGCATACGCATGCACGGCTGGCGATAATATGCATGCATGACAGACCAGCGCATTGACATGGGCCGGCTCGGCATCGAGCGCGGGGGGGTGAGCAAATGAGCACGGCGGCCTGGAACCAGCTGCTCGAAGTGCGCTCGCCAGTCGGTCGCACGGCGGCTGACTTGTTGGCAGAAGGGACGAGCCGGCAGGCCTTACCCGGCTTCGCGCCGGTGTACCGCGACATCGTCGACTACATCGTGCGCTGCACACACCGCATCTGGGAACAGAAAGACATCGGCCTGTGCCGCACACATTACGCCGACAGTTGCGTGATGCACACCTTGAACGGCCCGGCCTGCGGTGTGGAAAACGTCGTGCAAGGCACGCTGTCGGCGCTGTCGGCCTTCGCCGACCGGCAGGTCGTGGCGGAGGACGTGATCTGGAGCGAAGACGCGCCGGGGATTTTCTACTCGTCACACCGCATCACCAGCCGCTCCACGCACGAAGGCGTTGATGCCCTGTACGGCGCCGGCGCTGGCAAGGCGCAGATGGTCACCACCGTGGCCGATTGCGTGGTGCGCGACAACCTGATCGTCGAGGAATGGCTGTTCCGCGACAACGCGCGCGCTGCCCTGCAGATGGGGCATTCACCCCGCGCGCTGGCCTGCGCCCAGGCCGACGCCGACCGATTGGGCGACCCGGCACGCCACGGCTGGCGGCAGGCGTGGATAGACCGCGTGCGCAGCCAGGTGGCCCGCTGGCCGGACACTGACCACCCCGCATCGGGCCCGGCACGCCTGCTCGATACCGCTTTGCGCGCGGACTTGTATGGTGAGGCGGCTGGCCAGGTGTCGCCGAGCATCGAGGTCAACTGGCCCACCGGCCGCAACGGTTGGGGACGGGGTTACTGGGCGGGCTGCCTGGTGCAGCTGCGGGCCCAGTTGCACCAGTTTGCAATGTCCATCGACCACTGGGCCGCGCGGCCGCTGCCGCACGGGGACGTGGCCGTGGCGCTGCGCTGGTCAGCCTGCGGTGTGCACGCCGGCACGGGCCCCTGGGGCCCGCCGACAGGACGCGAAATTCTGGTGGCCGGCAGCAGCCACTACGTCTTGCGCGGCGGCCGCATCGTGCGCGACCAGACCGTATTCGACGAACTGGCCGTGCTGCGCCAGGTGCAGGGCGGGCTGGGCGCGCAGGCACCTGCCGGAGGACCCCGGTGATGACCTCGCAACGGCCGGCCGCCACAGATGCCCGCGCTGTGTTGCAGCGGTTGCTGGCCGGCGAGGCCGCCTCCGCAGCCCAGCTTGCGAATGACTTGCGCGTGGAGGCTTTTGGTTGCACCACCTTTGGCCGCACCGACGCGCTGGACCTGTTCGCGGCGCACCCGCTGGTCTTGTCGAGCGAAGCGCAGGTGCTGACGTCAACACGGTCGCTGGCCATCCTCGACGGCGTTGCTGACGCACGCGCGACCGGCGTTTTTGCCGACCTGGTAGACGGGGTGATCTGTCGCGTCTGGGTCGTCTCGACAACAGCCGCAGACGCCGCGGCCGAAGCGGCGGTGCCGGTCGCTCGAGACGACTTCATGAGCCAGATTCGCGAGCAAGGCCAGGGCGACCCCGCCGACCACCCCGAACTGCGCGCAGGCGCCTGGCACCACGTCCAGGCGCTCGGCGGCGACGCGCTGCAAGCGGTGCAGTTGCCGACTGCCGCCAGCAGCAGCCAGTTCTGGGTGCTGCGTGCCTTCAGCAGCGGCGACTCGGTGGCCGCACTGGTCCGCTTGCGCGTGCTGACGAGGACTCCTGCTCGGCGAGCGCACGACAGGCTGGCCCTGGGGATGGCCCAGGGGGCTGGACACACGGAGTGCCTGAACCCGGGGGCTGGCAGGCGCCATCGATTGGCCTTGTCCGACGCGCTGCCCGTCCCCCCGCCCGCAGTGTTTTGAGCCTCCGCTCAGACTCGCCTCTTCCAATTGCCACGCACTCCCAGGAGACCCCGTGATCCGATTTCTCAAACGCGGCCAAAGTGCTGCCGCCCACGCCGATGCCGACGCCAAGGTGCGCAGCACCGTCGAAGGCATTCTGAAAGACATTGAAGCCCGCGGCGACGATGCCGTGCGCCGGTACTCGCGCCAGTTCGATCAGTGGGACCCGGCGGACTTCACGCTGTCGCAGGCGGCCATCGAAGAGGCGGTGAAGCAGTTGAGTCCGCGTGAGGTCGAAGACATCCGCTTCGCCCAGACGCAGGTGCGCGGCTTTGCGCAGATCCAGCGTGATTCCATGCGCGATGTCGAGGTCGAAACCCTGCCCGGCGTGGTGCTGGGCCACAAGCACATCCCCATGAACGCCGTGGGTTGCTATGTGCCCGGCGGCAAGTACCCGCTCATCGCCTCGGCACACATGAGCGTTCTCACGGCCAAGGTGGCCGGCGTGCCGCGCATCGTCGCCACCGCGCCGCCTTACCAGGGCGCGCCGCACCCGGCCATCGTGGCGGCCATGCACTTCGCGGGCGCCGACCAGATCTTGGTGCTGGGCGGCGTGCAGGCCGTGGCCGCCATGGCCATCGGCACGCAGAGCGTCAAGGCCGTGGACATGCTGGTCGGCCCGGGCAACATGTTCGTGGCCGAGGCCAAGCGGCAGCTCTACGGCCGCGTCGGCATCGACCTGTTTGCGGGCCCGACCGAAACGCTGGTCATCGCCGACGACAGCGTGGACGGCGAGATGTGCGCCGTGGACCTGCTGGGCCAGGCCGAGCACGGGCCCACGTCACCCGCCGTTTTGCTGACCACCAGCGAGATACTTGCTCACGACACCATGGCCGAGGTGGAACGCCAACTGCGCATCCTGCCCACTGCCGGCATCGCGCGCCAGGCCTGGGCAGAGCATGGCGAGGTCATCGTCTGCGACAGCGATAAGGAAATGCTGGCCGAGGCCGACCGCATCGCCAGCGAACACGTGCAAGTCATGACGCGCAACCCCGACTGGTTCCTGCAGCGCATGACCAATTACGGCGCGCTCTTCCTGGGCCCACGCACCAACGTGAGCTTTGGCGACAAGGTCATCGGCACCAACCACACATTGCCCACCAACAAGAACGCGCGCTACACCGGCGGCCTGTGGGTGGGCAAGTTCCTGAAGACCTGTACTTACCAGCGCGTGCTGACCGACGAGGCCAGCGCGGCCCTCGGCGCCGTGTGCTCGCGCCTGTGTCACATGGAGAACTTCGCCGGCCACGGCGAGCAGGCTAACCTGCGGGTGCGGCGTTACGGCCAGCAGCCTGATCTGCCCTGGTACCAGCCCGTGCCGGCGCAAAGCTGAGCCAAGCAGGGCATGACGATGGCCTTGCCGCGCACACCCACCTTCAGGCTGGACGGCCGCCGCGCGCTGGTCACCGGCGCGGGTCGGGGCCTGGGCCTGGCCTGTGCGGCGGCGTTGGCCGAAGCCGGCGCCGAGGTCTGGCTGGCCGCGCGCAGTGCGGACGAGATCGAATACGCTGCCGCAGCCCTTCGCGAACGCGACGACCGCGCCCACGCGCTGGTGCTGGACGTGACAGACAGCGCGGCGGTCGCCGCAGCCGTGACCGCCCACGGGCCGTTTCAGGTGCTGGTCAACAACGCCGGCACCAACCGCCCCAAGCCGTTTGAAGAGGTCACCGAGGACGATGTCGATGCCTTGCTGGCGCTCAACGTCAAGGCCGCCTTCTTCGTGGCCCGCGCGGTGGCCAGCGGCCTGAAGGCGGCGGGTCTGCCCGGCAGCATCGTGCAGATGTCGTCGCAGATGGGCCATGTGGGCGGCGCCCACCGCAGCATCTATTGCGCCAGCAAGCATGCGCTGGAAGGCATGAGCAAGGCGCTGGCACTTGAGCTGGGGCCGCATGGCATCCGCGTCAACACCGTGTGCCCCACCTTCATCGACACGCCGATGACGCACGACTGGTTGGCCACACCCGCCTTTCGCGAGCAGGTGCTGGGCAAGATCGCCCTGGGCCGGGTGGGCCGCGTGGAAGACGTGATGGGCGCGGTGCTGTTCCTCGCCGCTGATGCGTCGGCCCTGGTCACGGGTTCAGCCCTGATGGTCGATGGGGGCTGGACCGCGTCATGATGGTGACCCGCCAAAGCGCCGCGCAGCGAGCCACCATCTTGAGCCGACACACCGTGACTTCCATCGACGTGGCGCGCCTGGCCGAGGTGTCGCAGTCGGCCGTCAGCCGCAGCTTCACACCCGGCGCCAGCGTATCGGCCGACACCCGGGCCCGCGTCATGGATGCGGCACGCAAGCTGGGCTACCGGCCCAACGCCATCGCCAGCACGCTCAGCTCCAAGCGCAGCCGCATGATCGCCGTGGTGCTGTCCAACCTGCAAAACCAGTTCTACCCGGTGGTCATCGAAGCTCTGTCGCAGCGCCTGCAGAAAGACGGCTACCACGTGCTGCTGTTCGTGACGCAGACCGAAGACGCTGATGAGTTGCTGGTGGAACTGCTGCGCTACCAGGTGGACGGCATCGTGATGGCGTCCACGCACCTGTCGTCCGGCCTGGCACAGCAGATTGCCGACGCTCGCATTCCCGTGGTCATGTTCAACCGCACCAGCAAAAAGGGGCGCATCAGCACCGTCAGCTCCGACAACCTGGGCGGCGGCCGCGCGGTGGCGCACTTCCTGGCCGACGGCGGCCACCAGCGTGTGGCCTACCTGGCCGGCGCCGAAGACTCTTCCACCAATCACGACCGCGAAGAAGGCCTGCGCGCCGGCCTGGCAGAGCGCGGGCTGCGTGTGGTGGCGCGTGCAATGGGCAACTACGAGTTCGACCGCGCAGCAGTCGCCACGCAGGAACTCTTTGGCAGCCTGGTGTCCAGCAGCGAACGGCCCGACGCGCTGTTCGTGGCCAGCGACCACATGGCCTTTGCGGCCATCGACACCCTGCGCGGCGCACTCGGACTGCGCGTGCCTGAAGACGTATCGGTGGTGGGCTTCGACAACGTGCCGCAGGCCGACTGGGGTGCCTACCGGCTGACCACCGTGGAGCAAAGCGCCGTGCCCATGATCGAAGCCACCGTGCAGATGCTGCTGCAGCAGCTGGAAGACGACGCCGTAACGCGCGACCACGTGGTGGTGCCGACCAAGCTGGTGGTGCGTGCCTCGGCAAGGCTGCCGGCATGAACGCGGCCCGCCATCCCGCGCTGCCCGGCTTCGACGCCGAGTTCACCAGCCTGGACGACTACATCCGCGTCATCACCGCGCGCATCTGGGAAGGCCGGCAGATCGACCGCATTCCCGACTACTACAGCGCCGATTGCGCCGTCATCACCCCAAGCGGCACCAGCCAGGGCGTGGACACCGTCGTGCGGGGAACGCTGGAAACGCTGCACCAGTTCCCCGACCGTCGGCTGCTGTGCGAGGACATCGTCAGCGCGGGCGGCGCCGAGCATGGCTTCCTGTCGTCCCACCGCATCGCGTCGACCATGACCCACCTGGGCGATGGCGCGTTCGGCACGGCCACCGGCCGGCCTGTGCGGGTGCGCACCGTCGCCGACTGCGTGTGCAAGGACAACCGCATCGTGCACGAATGGCTGGTGCGCGACCAGGGCGCCATCGCGTTGCAGCTGGGCAGCACGCCGCAGGCGCTGGCGCGTCAGTGGCTGGACAGCAAGGGCGCGCCGAACCTGCCGTTGTGGCAGCCGGCCGCACCTGCGCACTGGCGCGACCCGTTGCACGACACCCTGGGCGCGCAGTTGTTGGCCAACACCTACCGCGCGCTGTGGTCGGGCGACTTGTCGGTGCTGCAAACCAGTGCCGACGAAGCCATCGCCTTGCAGCTTCCCAACGGCGAGTCCAGCTTCGGCGTCGACGCGGCCGAGAGCTTCTGGTTCGGCTACACGGCGGCCTTCAGCGGCGCCACGTTGCAAATCGACAGCTTGGCCGAACTCATCGAGTCGGGCCGCACGCCGCGCGTGGCCATGCGCTGGCGCTTGAGCGGCCGACACACCGGCGGCGGGCGCTTTGGCCCGGCCACGAACCAGCCGGTCGAAGTCCTGGGCATCACACACGCCGAGGTCGACCACGCCCGCAGCCGCATCCTGCGTGAATGGGTGCTGGTCGACGAAGTGGCTCTGTGGATGCAGATCCACAGCCCCTGAACCGGAAGAAGCCGTGGCCCGCATCCAACTGAAGAACATCGCCAAGCGCTGGGGTGCGTCCACTGCCGTCGAGCCCATGTCGCTGGACATCGCGGATGGCGAATTCCTGGTGCTGCTGGGCTCCAGCGGCTGCGGCAAGACAACAACCATGCGCATGGTGGCCGGGCTGGAAGACCCCAGTGAAGGCGAGGTGTGGATCGCTGACCGTTGCGTCAACAAACTGGAGCCCAAGGACCGTGACGTGGCCATGGTGTTCCAGAGCTACGGTCTGTACCCGAACATGACAGTGGCCGAGAACATCGGCTTCCCGTTGAAGATTCGTGGGCTGCCGGCAGCGCAGATCACGCCCGCCGTGCACAAGGCGGCGCAGCAAGTCGAGCTGATGGACTACCTGGACCGGCGGCCCAAGGAGTTGTCGGGCGGCCAGCGCCAACGCGTGGCGCTGGCGCGCGCCATCGTTCGTCAGCCGGCTGTGTTCCTGATGGACGAGCCGCTGAGCAACCTGGACGCCAAGCTGCGCGTCACCATGCGCGCGCACATCAAGCACCTGCACCACAGCCTGGGTGTGACCACCATCTACGTCACGCATGACCAGATCGAGGCCATGACCCTGGCCGACCGCGTGGTGGTGATGAGCCGTGCGCGCATCCAGCAAATCGGCACACCGCAAGACATCTACGAACGGCCGGCCAACCTGTTCGTGGCCGGCTTCATTGGCTCGCCGCCCATGAACCTGGTGCCCGGCAGCTTGCAGGGCGGCGTGTTTAGCGCGCCCGGTGTGCGCGTCGCTGGTTTCGCGGCGGCCGATGCCGCCAGCGTGGTGCTGGGCGTGCGGCCAGAAGACTTGGGACTGGTGGCCGCAGACGACCCCGCCGCCGCGCTGGCCGCCGAGGTGTTCGCCTTCGAGCTGACGGGCGACGCCACGCTGGTGACGGTCAAGCAGGGCGAGCTGATGGTCACCGCCAAAGCCTCCAAGGACTACCGCAGTGCCATGGGCGCACGGGTGGGCTTCAGCGCCGACGCGGCCCGGTGCCATTTGTTCGATGCCGGCAGGCAGGCGCGCATCGCCACCGGGTCTGCGGCGTGAGCGCTGCTGCGCCCATCCGCAGGCGGACGCTCTTGCTGGCGGCTGCAGCCGCCACGCCGGCACTGGCGCGGGCGCAGTCACCCGCGCCACCCGCTGCGGCCCTGGGCTGCCCCCAGGTGGCCGGCAGCGGCGAGGTGCAATTGATCGGCAACAGCTTCCCGGCGGTGGCGCACATGGCACGGGCGGCCGAGGGCTGCGGCCGACCCGGCTTGCGCGTGGTGTTCAAGTTGACACCTCAGGCCAGCATCGAAACCGAGCAGGCCTTCAGCGCCAAGGGCCGCTCGCCCTTTGACGCTGCGCTGGTGTCGATGGGCGTGTTCTCCAACCTGTATTCGCGGCGGCAGTTGCAGCCACTGACCGACCTGGTGCTGCGCCACGGCGCGCAGTACCGGCTGGAAGAAAAGATGCTGGTGCGCGTGGACGGCGAGGTCATGGCCATCGCCTTCATGCAGAACACGCAGAACCTGTACTACCGCGCCGACCTGTTCACCAAGCACCAACTGGCGGTGCCCACCGACTACGCGCAACTGCTGCAAGCCGCTGCCGTGCTGCAGCGCCGCGAGCCCAGCATCAATTTCGCGGTGGCACAGGGCTTTGCCAAGGGCTTTGATGGCGGCACCGAGTTCGTCAACCTGCTGGCCAGCCTGGGCGGCCGCATGTTCCAGCCGGGCAGCGCGCTGCCTGCGTTCAACAGCCCCGCGGGCGTGCAGGCCATCGACACCATGCGCTCGTTGATGGCCTACATGACGCCCAACGCCTTGGCCAGCAACGCCGACGATGTCGTCAACCAGTTCCAGCAGGGCAAGGCCGCCATGGGGGTGCTGTGGGCCAGCCGCGCATCGCGCATGGACGATGCCGCCGCCTCCCGCGTGGTGGGCCTGATGCAGTTTGCCGCCGCACCGGCCGTGGTGCCCGGCGGGCGCACCGCCGCGCACCTGTGGTGGGACGCCGCCGTGCTGCCACGCAACAACCCGCGCCAGCGCGAGGCCACTTTCCATGTGCTGATGCAGGCGCTGAGCGAGTCCACTGTCATGTCCGGCAACGACCTGGGGCTGTGGGTACGTTCGGTGTTCAAGCCCGGGCGCTTCGGAATCGGCGTGGCGCTGGCTGAGAAGGCCGGCGCGCCGGTGTGGCCCGGCGAGCCTTTCTTCAGCCTGGCGCTGGCCGAGGTGGGCAAGCTGCTGCCCGAGGCGCTGGTGGGCCAGCGCACGCCGCGCGTGGTGCTGGATTCAGCCGCCGCAGCCTACGTGCGGTCGGCCACCGAGAAGGGCTTCATCAGGCCCGGGACGTCGGCATGAAGCTGCGCAGTTTTGCGGGCTTTGTGGCCCCCTCGGTGCTGCTGATGCTGGCCCTGCTGGCCTTGCCGATGGTGATGACGGTGTTGCTGTCGGTGCGCAACTGTGCGCTGCAATTGGAACTCGTCACGGTGCAGCAAACGGGGCCTTTTGGTTCCCATGCAGTCACCACCCAGCGCGCGCGGGTCGACGCCAGCGGCCAGGCGGTGCAGGTGTGCCGCTGGGTGGGCTTCGATTACTACCGCACCGTGCTGGGCTTGGACAAGGCGCAGGCCAACCCGGGCGCTGTGTCTGTCGGTGCCCCCGCCGCTGCGCCTGCCACCGCCGCTGCCGATGAGCCCACCGAGTTCTTCTCGGCGCTGCGCTTCACGCTGCTCTACATCGTGGCCACCACGCCCTTCGTGCTGGGCGGCGGCCTGTTGCTGGCGCTGGCCATGAACCGCATCACGCAGCGGCTGAAGGCCGTATTCATTGCCGCGTCGCTGCTGCCGTTCATCATCACGCCGGTGGTGGGGGCTCTCGCCATCAAGTGGCTGTTCCGCGACAACGGTCTGGTGCCGCACCTGCTGGCGGGCGTGGGCGTGCAGGTGTTCTGGATGGCGCAGGCTTGGTCGGCGCAGTTGCTCGTGGTGCTCTATGGCATCTGGCATGTACTGCCCTTTGCCTTCATCGTTTTCTATGCCGGCCTGCAAGGCGTGCCGCAAGACGCGCTGGAAGCCGCCACCATCGACGGCGCCACGCCTTGGCAAAAGCTGCGCTACGTGACGCTGCCGCACCTGATGCCGCTGGTGGTGTTTGTGCTGATGATGCATTTGATGGACGCCTACCGCGTCTTCGAGCCGGTGATGGTGCTGACACAAGGCGCCTTCACCACCAGCGTGCAGTATTTGACGTACCACGTGCTGCTGCAGGAAGACAACCCGTACAAGGCCAGTGCGGCGTCGGTGCTGACCATCGTGGGCATTGCGATTCTGTTGATCCCGCTGCTGCGCAAGACATGGCGCGAACAGCGTCAAGGCGGCTGACATGAAGACCTCTCGCCTGGGCCAAACGCTGCTCTACACCGGGCTCACCATCTGGCTGGTGCTGGCCGCCCTGCCCGTGTTGTGGACGGTGGTGATCTCGCTGCGCACCTACGTCGACGCTTTCTCTGCGCCGCTGAAGTGGCTGGCCCCCATCACCTTCGAGAACTACCGCGGCCTGTGGATCGACCGCGAGTTCTACCGGAACTTCGGCAACACCCTCGTGGTCACGCTGGGCACGGTGTGCATCTCGCTCACCGTGGGTTGCCTGGCGGGTTATGCCTTGTCGCGCTACCGGGGCAGCCTGGGCTTCTGGCTGCTGATCATCGCGCTGGTCTTCCGCGCGCTGCCGCACGCCACGCTGCTGCCCAGCTTCCATGCGCTGTTCGACGCCATCGGCATCCGCAACACCACCTTCAGCCTGATCTTCGTGCTGGTGGCCATCAACCAGCCCTTCACGATCTGGATGCTGCGCAGCTTCTTCGTCAACATTCCGCAAGAGCTGGACGAAGCCGCGATGGTGGACGGCTGCACACGCTTGCAGGCCTTCAGGCGCGTCATCATCCCGGTGATGTGGCCGGGCGTGGTGACCACGGGCCTGTTCAGCTTCCTCCTGGCCTACAACGACTTCATGCTCAGCTCCGCACTCACCAACGCCGACCGCATGACCATGCCGGCGGCAATAGCCGGCGCCATCACCGCCGAGAGTGACGCCCTGCTGATGCAAGGTGTGGCCGGTGCGGTGAGCATCACCATCCCGCTCATCATCCTGGTGGCGCTGTTCCAGAAGCAAATCGTCTCCGGCCTGACCCAAGGCGCCGTCAAAGGTTGACCCCAGATCCCATCACCATGATCCTGACCCCCGAAGAACTGCAACGCCGGCACATCCGCCGCAGCCAGTACAAGTCCTGCGACGACGCCTTCATCGACGTTCGCCTACCCGGCAGCACGCCCAAGGAAAACTATTCCATCGTCGGTCCGGGCGTCACGCAGAACCCCAGCCAGGTCATCAACCTGCGCGAACCGCATGGCTTCAACATCGGGGCGGCCGGCATGGCCCCGGGCATCACCAACAACCTGCACCTGCACTTCACGTCCGAGGTCTTCATCGCCTGCGAAGGCACGTTCACGCTACGCTGGGGCGCGGCCGGCGACGAGGGCGAGGCGGTGCTGGAAGAAGGCGATGTCATCTGCATGCCGACGTGGATGTTCCGCGGCTTTTCCAACAGCGGCAGCAAGCATGGATTCCTCATGACGGTGCTGGGCGGAGACGACACCGGCGGCATCATCTGGAGCCCCGACGTCATGCGCCGCGCACGTGCCACCGGCCTGTACCTGGGCCGCGACAACCAGCTCATCGACGTGTCGGCGGGCGAGGCACCACCCGCAGACGAGCATCTGCTGCCCTTGATGCCCGCCGATGAAGTGGCCGCGCTGCGGCGTTGGTCGGCGCCTGAATTGCTGGCGCGTTGCGTGAAGCCGGCGCAACGCGACTTTCGCTACGCCACGCTGGATACCGTGCTGCCGGGACACGCGTGGCAGTTGGCGCCTGTCATCGGCTGGGGCCTGAGCCAGCACCGCGACCACCGCCCGGCGGTCACTGACCCACAAGGCTTTTCTGTCGAGTGGTTGCGCTTGCCTCCCGGTCAGCGAAGTGCGGCCATCACGCTGCAAAGGGCTGCCGTGCTGGTGCACTCTGCAGGACTCTTGAGCGTGGCCTTCAACCAAACGGCCGACAGGCTGGACGCGGCGCTGGGCCCTTGGGACAGCCTGTCTCTGCCCGCGGGTTCCCGCTTCAGTTTCATCAACACCGGAGACGCCGACGCGCTGGCGCTGCTGGTGGTGCAGGGCGACGGCCCCAAAGGTCCGCAGTTCGACACCGCCGTGCACACGCAGGCAGCCGCCTTGGACCGAACGCTGGACGCCGGTGGCCACCTGGCCCGCAAGAGCCTGCTGCCCCCGGCCATGCCGCTGTAGGGCGCAGGCCACGGCGACGATGCCACCGCTGATCGCGCTACCTGGCACCTTGCTGGATGGGCGCAGCCTGCGGGCCCTGCTGGACTTGGCCTGCCCGGACCAACCCGCCGCGCAGGTGCTGGTGCTGGGCGAGTGCCCCGACCTTGACGAGGAAGTGGCGCGCTTGGCCGTGCACGCTGCCGTGCCCGCCCTCTGGCTCGGCCATTCGCTGGGCGGCATCGTGGCCTTGCATCTGGCCCTGCGCCATCCGCATTGCGTAGCCGGTCTGGTGCTGCTGGCGGCCAACGCACGGCCCAGCCCGGCCAGCGGCCCGGCTCGCCGCGCCGCGCAGTGGCAAGAAGCGCAGGCGCACGGCCTGGCTGCATTGGCCCGCGCCGAGCTGGGCCCGGGTTATGGCCTGGCGCGGGGCGACCGCCAGGTGCAAGACCTGGCCGACCAGGCCGAGTCCGTGGGCCTGCAGCGCTTCGCCCATCAACTGCTCTACGCTGGCCAGCGGCCCGGCTTGCTGGCGCCACCGCACCTGCTGCCGTGGCCCTTGCTGGCCCTGTCGGCCGAGCACGATACCTTGTGCCCCCCGGTGCAGAGCGAGGAGATCACCCGCCTGTCGCCACAGGCCCGGCATGTCAGCTTGCAGGGCGGCGGCCACCTGTTCCCGATGCAGGCGCCCAACTGGGTCGCGGCCCAACTGCGCCCGTTTTTGACCTCTTTTCCTTGATCGTCTCCAGGAGTCACCCGCATGCGCCTGAATCCATTGCACTCACTCTTTGCCGCTGACCGTGCGGCCATCGCCGGCTGGCTGAGCATCGATTCGGCTTACGCCGCCGAAGTGGTGGGCAGCAGCGGCTTTGACGCTGTCGTCGTCGACTGTCAGCACGGCATGGCCGGACACGCGCAGATGGTGGCGATGCTGCAGGCGCTCTCGCACACGCTGGCAGTACCCATGGTGCGGGTGTCGCAGAACAACCTGGCCGAAATCAACCGCGCGCTGGACGCCGGGGCCTACGGGCTGATCTGCCCGCTGGTGAATTCAGCCGCCGAGGCCACCGCCTTTGCGCGCGCCTGCCGCTACCCGCTGGACGGCATGCCCGGCGACCGCAGCTTCGGCCCAAGCCGCGGCCTGCTGTATGGCGGCGCCGACTACCCGCAACACGCCAATGCACAAGTCATGGCCTTTGCCATGATCGAAACCCAGGCCGGGCTCGACGCGCTGGACGCCATCGCCGCCGTGCCGCATCTGGACGGCCTGTTCGTCGGCCCCAGTGATCTGGGCATTGCCCTGGGCCTGGGCCCCGGTGCGAGTCACGAACACCCGCTGATGGCGGCAGCGCTGGCGCGCATCCAGCATGCCTGTGTCGCCCACAACAAGGCCGCCGGTATCTGGTGCGGCAGCGCCGAAATGGCACGCGCCATGGTGGGCCTGGGCTACCGGCTGGTCGTACCGGGGCACGACGTGATCTGGCTCAAGGCCGAGATGGCGCGCAGACTGGCCGTGCTGCGCGCAGCGTGAAGAACCCCAGCCCCGGTGCGGCGGCCCTGCCTGCGTTGTTCCAGCGGGCCGACGATGGAGCGGGTACGCGCTCGGCGAGGGGTCCATATGGGCTCAGCACACCACCTGATCATTGACGCTGCTTTGCACGCCCTCGTTGGCTATAGCTGGGCGCGTGATGCTTCCACACAGTTGTTGCATCGCCTGGCAGTCGTCGGCCCGCTGCGCAGGGCAACGCGCAGGCCGAAGCTGCTGATGTTGACACAGAGGTTCGGCTTGAAGTCCGTTTCCCTGCGTAAATGCCCGGCCGCTTCGGGGCGCTGAGTTGAACGCCGCGTATGTCTCTTCAAGGTCGGTCGCGGCGTCGAACGACCGCTGATTGGCGGCACCTACGAATGTCTCCTCTGGCCGGGACCGGCACTTCGCGGCCGTGCCAGTAACCTGACCTTCGGCGGGTGGCACAGCGCCAAGGCAAAGTCAGCTTCCGGCGACGGCGGCGTAGACCCGGTCCCG
>JANNWL010000010.1:0-11838 GCA_031414735.1 Burkholderiales bacterium
GCCGGTGCGCTGACCGTGGGCATCGTCAACAACCCCGGCGCGCCGCTGGCCGCAGCCACCGACATCGGCATCGTGCTGGACACCGGGCCCGAAGTCATCTCCGGCAGCACGCGGCTGAAGGCGGGCACGGCGCAGAAGATCGCGCTCAACACCTTCAGCAGCAGCGTCATGGTGCGGCTGAACAAGGTCTACGGCAACCTGATGGTCGACGTGCGCGCCACCAACGCCAAGCTGGTGCGCCGCGCCCTGGCGCTCACCGTGCGCGCCAGCGGCGCCAGCGAAGACGCTGCCCGCCAGGCGCTGGCCGAGTGCGGGTCCAGCGTGAAGGTGGCCATCGTGATGCTGCGAGCGGGTCTGAGCGCTGCCGAAGCCATGCGCCGGCTCGAGGCGGTCGATGGCAGCGTGCAGGCCGCCTTGCAGGCATGACCGAGCGATTCCGCTCGCTCGACGTGTTTCGTGGCGCCACCGTGGCGCTGATGATCCTGGTCAACAACCCCGGCAGTTGGGCGCACCTGTACCCGCCGCTGGCGCATGCGCCCTGGCATGGCTGCACGCCGACCGACCTGGTGTTTCCTTTTTTCCTGTTCGCCGTGGGCAACGCGTTGGCCTTCGTGATGCCGGGCCTGTTGGCCGGGCCGGCGGGGGCCTTCTGGGCCAAGGTGGCCCGGCGCACAGCGCTGATCTTTCTCATCGGCGTGTTCCTCAACGCCAGCCCGTTCGTGCGCTGGAATGGCGAGGGCGAACTCGTGCTGCGGCAGTGGGACACGCTGCGCCTGATGGGCGTGCTGCAGCGCATCGCGCTGTGCTTTGGCGCGGCGGCGGCCGTCGTCTGGCTGTTCGGGCGGCGCAGTGCTGCCGGCCCGCTGGGAGTCACCGTCGCGCTGCTGGTGGGTTACACGCTGGCCTGCCATGCGCTGGGCGCACCGGGGGATCCCTACAGCCTGCAGGGCTGGTTCGGTACCGCCATCGACAAGGCCTTGCTGGGCGAGGCCCACCTGTACAAGGGCGAGGGCCTGCCCTTCGACCCCGAGGGCCTCGCCAGCACCGTGCCTGCAGTGGCGCAAGTGCTGCTGGGTTGGTGGGTCGGCCGCAAGGTGGTGGCCGGCCCGCTCGGCGCGGCTCTGGTAGCCCGGCTGTTTCTTTGGGCCACGGCACTTCTCGTGGCAGCCTATCTTTGGCAGCTGGGCATGCCGCTGAACAAGAAGATCTGGACCAGCAGCTACGTTCTCCACACCACGGGCCTGGCGATGATGGCGCTGGCCGCGTTCATCCATGTCGTCGACATCCGCAAGCGCCCGCTTGAGATGGCCGGCTGGGCCACGTTCTTCGAGGTCTTCGGCAAGAACCCGCTGTTCATCTTCGTGCTCAGCGGTTTCGTGCCGCGCGTGCTGGCGCTGCTGCGCTGGCAGGATGGCGTGGGCGCCGAGGGCCAGCCGCTGTGGATCAGCCCATTGCCCTGGGTCTACAAGTACCTGTTCGCAGATGTCGGCCCATGGGCGGGCGACGCGCGCTTCGGCTCCTTCTTGTTTGCCTGCGCCAACCTGTGCGCGTACGCGCTGCTGGCATGGTGGCTGGACCGCAAACGCATCTATGTCCGCGTGTGAGCGCGGGCCATAGACAAACTGCATCGCCCACATTCCTTCAATCAATCCCCTAAATGCCCTGACCGACCCACAATCTGTTCTGCTTTTTGCGTTTCCTGCCCCCTCTCTTCAACCTTACGGAGCTTCCGCCATGTCCCTGATCAACACCCAAGTCCAGCCCTTCAAGACCCAGGCCTTCCACAACGGCAAGTTCATCGAAGTCACTGAGCAGAGCCTGAAGGGCCACTGGTCGGTGCTGATCTTCATGCCCGCCGCCTTCACCTTCAACTGCCCGACCGAGATCGAGGACGCGGCCGAGAACTATGGCGAATTCCAGAAGATGAAGACCGAGGTCTACATCGTCACCACCGACACGCACTTCTCGCACAAGGTGTGGCACGAGACCAGCCCGGCCGTCGGCAAGGCCAAGTTCCCGCTGGTGGGCGACCCCACGCACACGCTGACCAACGCGTTTGGCGTGCACATCCCCGAAGAAGGCCTGGCGCTGCGCGGCACCTTCGTCATCAACCCGGACGGCATCATCAAGACCGCTGAAATCCACAGCAACGAAATCGCCCGTGACGTCAAGGAAACCGTGCGCAAGTTGCGCGCCGCCCAGTACACAGCCGCCAACCCCGGCCAGGTGTGCCCGGCCAAGTGGAACGAAGGCGCCGCCACCTTGACGCCGTCGCTCGACCTCGTCGGCAAAATCTAAAGCTGCCAACGCCCGGCGCCGTTCTGGCGTCGGGCCCAGCAACCTAGACAAGAACTTCGGGTCTTGTCGACAGCATCCCCGCCAGGTTGCTGTCGACCGGGCCGGAACGCCCACGTCCCTATCAGGAGATCGCCATGCTCGACAGCACCATCCAGGCCCAGCTCAAGGCCTACCTCGAACGCCTGCAGCGCCCCATCGAACTGATCGCCAGCCTGGACGACCGGCCGGCCTCGGCCGAGATGCGTGAACTGCTGACCGAGATCGCGGCGCTGAACGACAAGGTCAGCGCGCGCTTCGACGGCACGGATGCTCGCCGGCCCTCGTTCCAGATCACACCCCTGGGCGCCGACATGGGCGTGCGCTTCGCGGCCATCCCGATGGGCCACGAGTTCACGTCGCTGGTGCTGGGCCTGCTGCAGGCCGGCGGTCACCCGCCCAAGGTCGAGGCCGACGTCATCGAGCAGATCAAGGCGCTCGATGGCGATTTCGTCTTCGAGACCTACATGAGCCTGAGCTGCCACAACTGCCCGGACGTGGTCCAGGCACTCAACCTGATGGCCGTGCTGAACCCGCGCATCAAGCACGTGGCGGTCGACGGTGGGCTGTTCCAGAACGAAGTCGAGCAGCGCCAGATCATGGCCGTGCCCAGCGTGTTCCTGAACGGCAAGCCCTTCGGCAACGGCCGCATGGAAATCGCCGAGATCCTGAAGAAGGTCGACACCGGCTCGGCGGCGCGCGACGCCGCCAAGCTGGGCCAGAAGGGCGCCTTTGACATGCTCATCGTCGGCGGCGGCCCCGCCGGCGCGGCGGCGGCCGTGTACGCGGCGCGCAAGGGCATCAAGACCGGCATCGTGGCCGAACGCTTCGGCGGGCAGACGCTGGACACCCTGGGCATCGAAAACTACGTCTCCGTGCTGGAAACGCAAGGCCCCAAGTTTGCGGCCGCCCTGGAGGCGCATGCCAAGGCCTATGACGTCGACATCATGAACGGCCAACGCGTGGCTTCACTGGAACCGGCCGCGCACGAAGGCGGCGAGATCAGCGTCACGCTCGACAACGGCGCTGTGCTGAAGAGCCGCAGTGTCATCCTGAGCACCGGTGCGCGCTGGAAGAACGTCAACGTGCCCGGCGAGGCCGAGTACCGCAACAAGGGCGTGGCCTACTGCCCGCACTGCGACGGCCCGTTGTTCAAGGGCAAGAGCGTGGCCGTCATCGGCGGCGGCAACTCGGGCGTGGAGGCCGCCATCGACCTGGCCGGTGTGGTGGGCCATGTCACGGTCGTCGAATTCGCCGACCAGCTAAAGGCCGACGCGGTGCTCGTCAACCGACTGAAGAGCCTGGCCAACGTCAGCATCCACACCAACGCGCAGACCACGCAGATCACCGGCGACGGCCACAAGGTCGACGGCCTGGTCTTCAAGGACCGCGCCGATGGCAGCGAACACCGCCTGCCCCTGGCCGGCGTGTTCGTGCAGATCGGCCTGGTGCCCAACACCGAGTTCCTGAAGGGCACGGTCGAACTCAGCAAGTACGGCGAGATCATCATCGACGCCAAGGGCGCCACCAGCGTGCCTGGCGTCTACGCCGCGGGCGACGCGACGACGGTGCCCTTCAAGCAGATCATCATCGCCGCCGGCGACGGCGCCAAGGCGGCGCTGTCGGCTTTCGAGCACCTGATCCGCACGCCGGTGGCGGCGTGATCTGGGCACAGCAGCGCGCCCTGCGGCGCGTGGAACGTTCTTTCGCTACAGCGAGCGCCGGCCGCTGATCAACTGGAAGATGACCATCACCACGGCCACCACCAGCAGCACGTGGAGCAGGCCCCCGGCGGTGAACGAGGTCACGATGCCCAGCAGCCACAGGACGAGAAGAACGACAGCGACGGTGTAGAGCATGATGAATCTCCTGGTTGGAGGGACATCGTGCCCCGACTGTGGGCGCGCCACTGTGCGCTGGCAGACACGGGGACACCATGGTCGCGCCCGCAGTGCACGTCGTGTCTGCCAGCGCACGGACGGGCTGCGCCGCAGCAGCTAAGTTCAGTGCCTTGCGATGGTCGCCACGTGGGCAGACCGTCTGTGGCCGGCCCTTGGGGCGGGCGCGTCACGTCACTGAAACCAAAGGATTTGCCATGAACCGCTCCCTCATCTTCGCCGCGCCATTGCTGGTATTGAGTTTGCTCGGCTGCGACCGACCCACGGTGGTGAACGTGCCGCCCACGCCCGTGGCCGTGCCCGGCCCCGCCGGCCCGCAGGGCGAACCTGGAAACCAGGGCAACACCGGCAACACTGGCGCCACGGGCAACCAGGGCAATGACGGCGCGAAGGGCAACACCGGCAGCACGGGCTACACCGGTGCCACGGGCGCCACCGGCAACACGGGAGACACGGGCCGAACTGGCAGCGGCACGACCGTGATCGTGGTGCCGCCGGCGGCTTCGGCGCCGCGCAACTGACGGGACAGCCACAACACGGAGCCGCCGGCGAGCCGGCGCGCGCCAACCGATGGCGCGGCCAGGGCCGCTGGCTGGCGCCGCGCGATGCGCCGGCTACATTACCCGTCCGGCGCGAGCCATTGCCCGCAACCCAAGCCGCCTGGCCAGGTATCTCCGTGACCCACCCCGTGGACATTCGCCTCAACCCCGGCACCGCCTTCGACGCCGCCCGCGTGATGCACGCCCGCGTCAACGCCGCCGCCGTGGCGCGCCGTGTGGCCAGCCTGGCCGCACGCCGTTCGCTGAAGAAGGACCACCAGGCCGCCTGGCTGCTCAAGGCCATCCAGTGCATGGACCTGACCACGCTGTCGGGCGACGACACGCCTGGCCGCGTGCACCGCCTGTGCGCCAAGGCGCGATCGCCCGTGCGTGCCGACCTGCTGGCGGCCCTGGGCGTGCCTGCCGTGCAGGTGGGCGCCGTGTGTGTGTACCACGAGATGATCGGCCCGGCGGTGGCCGCGCTGGCCGGCAGCGCCATACCGGTGGCCGCCGTGTCGACGGGCTTTCCGGCCGGGCTGTCGCCGATGGAAACGCGGCTGCGCGAGATCGAACTTTCTGTGGCTGCGGGTGCGATGGAGATCGACATCGTCATCTCGCGCCGCACCGCGCTGCTGCACGACTGGCAGGGCTTGTTTGATGAAGTCGCGGCCTACCGCCGCGCCTGCGGGCCGGCGCACCTGAAGGCCATCCTGGCCACCGGCGAATTGCTGACACTGGAGAACGTGGCGCGCGCGTCGTGGGCCTGCATGATGGCGGGTGCTGACTTCATCAAAACCAGCACCGGCAAGGAAGGCGTCAACGCCACGCCAGCGGTGTCGCTGGTGATGGTGCGCGCCATCCGCGAGTTCTTCGAGGAGACCGGCCACATCGTCGGCTACAAGCCCGCGGGCGGGATATCAAGCGCCAAGCTGGCGCTGCAGTACCTGGTGCTGATGAACGAGGAACTGGGCCCCCGCTGGCTGCAGCCGGACCTGTTCCGCTTCGGCGCGTCCAGCCTGCTCAGCGACATCGAACGCCAGCTCGAACACCACGTCACCGGCAGCTACAGCGCCGCCTGGCGCCACGCGCTGCCCTGAGGCCCCAGCCCATGTCGAGAATCACAGAGATCATGCAATCCATGGACTACGGCCTGTCCCCCGAGTCGCCCGCGGAAGCGCAGCGCTGGCTCAAGGCCCAGGGCCCGGAGTTCGGGCTGTGGCTAGGCGGCGAGGCTGTGGCCGCCGACAGCCACTTCGACAGCGTCAACCCGGCCAACGGGCAGGTGCTGGCGCGTGTGGGCCAGGCCAGCACGGCGCAGGTGCAGCAGGCCGTGGACGCCGCGCAGGCCGCCCTGCCGGCTTGGCAGACGCTGGGCGGGCATGGCCGCGCTCGCCACCTGTACGCACTGGCGCGCACGCTGCAAAAGCATGCGCGCCTGGCTGCGGTGCTGGAGAGCCTGGACAACGGCAAGACGATCCGCGAAAGCCGCGACATCGACATCCCGCTGGCCATCCGCCACTTCTATCACCACGCCGGCTGGGCGCAGTTGCTGGACAGCGAGTTCCCGGCACACGAGGCCATCGGTGTCGTCGGCCAGATCGTGCCCTGGAACTTCCCGCTGCTGATGCTGGCGTGGAAGGTCGCGCCGGCGCTGGCCTGCGGCAACACCGTCGTCTTCAAGCCGGCTGAGCAGACCTCGCTTACCGCCCTGCTGTTCGCGCAGCTCAGCGCCGAGGCCGGCCTGCCACCCGGCGTGTTCAACCTGGTCACGGGTGATGGCGCGGTGGGCGAGGCCATCGTCGGCCACCCGGCCATCGGCAAGATCGCCTTCACGGGCTCCACCGAGGTCGGCCGCCTCATCCGCCGTGCCACCGCGGGCAGCGGCAAGAAGCTGAGCCTGGAGCTCGGCGGCAAGTCGCCCTTCGTCGTGTTTGCCGACGCGGACCTGGACGCCGCAGTCGAAGGCCTGGTCGATGGCATCTGGTTGAACCAGGGGCAGGTGTGCTGCGCCGGTTCACGCCTGCTGGTACACGAGGGCACGGCCGAGCGGCTGCTGGGCAAGGTGCGCCAGCGCATGAAGCGCATCCGCGTCGGCGACCCGCTGGACAAGAGCGTGGACATGGGCCCGCTGGTGGACCGCGTGCAGTGGGAACGCGTGAACGGCTTTGTCGAGCGCGCACGTGCCGAGGGCGCCACGGTGCTGCAGGACTGCGCGTCCGGCGTGGACTTCGCTGCGGCAAGTGGCTGCTACTTCCGGCCCACACTGGTGACGGGCGTGGACACGGCGTCGGAAATCGTGCGCGACGAGGTCTTCGGCCCCGTGCTCTGCGTGCAGACTTTTCGCACGCCGGCCGAAGCCGTCGAGCTGGCCAACCACACGGCCTACGGACTGGCGGCATCGGTGTGGAGCGAGTCCATCGGTCAGGCCATGGAAGTGGCCGCGGGCTTGAACGCCGGCGTGGTGTGGGTCAACGGCGCGAACCTGTTCGACGCCGCCTGCGGCTTCGGCGGCGTACGCGAAAGCGGCTTCGGCCGCGAGGGCGGGCGCGAAGGCTTGATCGAGTACCTGAAGCCCCGCGCAGCCGTTGCGGCTCCGCCAGCCAAGTCACGCCGCAAGGCAGCTGCGGTGCCGGCCGCACGAGCGGCCATCGACCGCACGGCCAAGCTCTACATCGGCGGCGCGCAGGCCCGGCCCGACAGCGGCTACAGCCGAGAGGTTCGCTCTGGCGGAGAACTGCTGGGTGTCGTGCCCGAGGGCAACCGCAAGGACATCCGCAACGCCGTGGAAGCGGCCGTCAAATCCAGCGCCTGGCGCCGCACGGCCGCGCATGCGCGAGCCCAGGTGCTGTACTACATGGCAGAGAACCTGCTCGCCCACGCGGCACGCTTCGAGGCCTGTCTGGCGCCCGTCGTCGGGCCCGCGCAAGCACGCGCCGAGGTCGAGGCCTCGGCCCGCCGCCTCTTCACCTATGCCGCATGGGCCGACAAGTTCGATGGCGCCGTGCACCAGCCGCCCATGCACGGCCTGGCGCTGGCGCTGCACGAGCCGGTGGGCACCATCGCCATCGTGGCGCCCGGGTCCGTGCCCCTGCTGGGCCTGGTGTCGCTGGTTGCACCCGCCATCGCCATGGGTAACCGCGTGGTGGCCGTGCCGTCGATGGCGCAGCCGCTGGTCGCGGCCGAGCTCTACCAGTTGCTGGAAACGTCAGACCTGCCTGGCGGCGTGCTCAACCTCGTCACCGGCGACGCCGACGCGCTGACGGACGTGCTGGCCGCGCACATGGATGTCGATGCCCTGTGGCACCACGACGCGCGGCCCGACGTGCACCGGCGCCTTGAGGCCGCCTCGGCCGGCAACCTCAAGCGCACCTGGGTGGCCGGCAGCATGCCGCGCGACTGGTTCGACGCCGTGCAGGGCGAAGGACGCGAGTTCCTGCAGCACGCCACGCGCGTGAAGAACGTCTGGGTGCCTTACGGGGTGTGAGGGCCGTGTCCCCGCCGCTGGTCAAGATCTGCTGCATCGCCAGCGTCGCCGAAGCGCGGCTTGCCGCGCAGGCCGGCGCTGCCGTGCTGGGGCTGGTGTCGGCCATGCCCAGCGGGCCGGGCGTGATCAGCGATGAGTGCGTGGCCGAGGTGGCAGCGGCCATGCGCGGCAGCGCCGTGCGCACCTTCCTGCTCACGGCGCTCTCCCAGGCCGACGACATCGCCGCCCAGCACGCCGCCGCCGGCACGACGACATTGCAGTTGGTGGACCACGTGCCGCTGGGCGATCTGCGCCGACTGCGTGCGCTGCTGCCCGGTGTGGAACTGGTGCAGGTGATCCACGTCACGGGCGTTGAGTCGCTGGCCCAGGCCCTGTCCGTCGCGCCGCATGTCGACGCGCTCCTGCTCGATTCGGGCAACCCGGCGCTGGCCGTGAAGGAGCTCGGCGGCACCGGCCGCACGCACGACTGGGCGCTGTCACGCCGCATCCGCGATGCCGTGTGGCCGCTGCCGCTGTGGCTGGCCGGGGGCCTGCGCGAACACAACGTGGCCCAGGCCATCGCTGCCGTGCAACCCCACGGGCTGGACCTGTGCAACGGTGTGCTCACGGAAGACAGGCTCGATGCCGAAAAGCTGGCCGTCTTCATGGCCGCAGTGCGGGCGGCGGCGCCGTAGCGCGCAGTTCAAGCCGCCCGCAAGCAGTCCACGATCTTCAGTCGCGCCGCGCGCCAGGCGGGAATGAAGCCGCCGACGAAGCCCATGAACAGCGCGAACAGCAGCGACTGCACGGCGATCCTGGGCGTCAGCGTGAACTGAAATGCCAGTTCGGAGAAGGTGGCGAAATTGGTGGTGGAGACATTCACCACCTGCATCAGCGTGGCCGCCCCCAGGCCCAGCACGCCACCGGCCAGCGACAGCAGAAGCGATTCACCCAGGAACGCGCCCAGCACCGCGCCTCTTCGAAACCCTAACGCGCGAAGCGTGCCTATCTCGCCGGTCCGGCTGGCCACGGCGCCGAACATGGTGATCATGGCGCCCACGACTGCGCCGATCGAGAAGATGACGGCCAGCGCCGTGCCCAGGATGCTGATGAAATTGGCCAGGCTCTCGCTCTGCTCGGCGTAGAAGCGCACCTCGCGCTTGGCCTGCAGCGACAGGCGCACGTCACCGTCGACCAGTTCGGCCACGCGGTCGAAGGTGTTGGCATCGGCCAGGCGGAAGACCACGGTGTTGAAACTCTGGCGGCGAAAGGCCTGCATGATCTGTTCGGTGTCGGCCCAGATCTCGCTGTCGAAGCCGCTCTTGCCGGCGTCGAAGATGCCCACCACCGTCCAGTCGCGCCCGCCGAAGCGCAGCACGGCGCCGATGTCCACGCCGGCAAAGCCGCGTGCAATGCCGGCCCCGGCCACGACTTCGCTGCTGCCGGGGCGGAACATGCGGCCCTGCACGATCTGCACCTGCGGGCGCAACTGCATGCCCACCTCGCCGGTGCCGCGCATGGTGACGTTGCTGGGCTTGCCACTGCTGCGCTTGGGCAGGTTGTTCAGCACCACGGGCTCGGCGCTGAGCAAGGCCCGCCCGGCAGCGTCGCGCGCGATGCCGGGCAGCGTCTGCAAGATGCCGGCCTGGCCGCGCGTGATGCCGCTGTTGATCTCGGCCCCCGCGCCCTTGCGCAGCACGATGACGTTGTCGGCCTGGCCGGTGGCGACGAGCGTGGCACGTATGCCCTCGGTCATCATCAGCACGGTGGCGAACACGTACACCACCAGGGCCATGCCCGCGGCGGTCAGCGCCGTGGTCACGCGGCGCACCCACAGGTTGCGCGCGACGTAACTGAAGGGCAGGGCCCGCACGGCAAAGCGGCCGGGCGCCTAGCGGTAGAAGGCCTCGACGCGGCCCTTGAGCTTGATCAGCAGCGGCCGGCCCTTGCGGTCGACGGACTTGCCGACGGGCACGCGGATCCAGCCTTCGCTGATGCAGTACTCGTCGACATCGAAGCGCTCCTTGTCGTTGAAGCGGATGCCGACGTCACGCTCGAACACGGCGGCCACGTGGTGCGGGCTGCGCGGGTCGCTGGACAGGCGGTCGGGCAACGCAAGCGCTGCGGCGGGTGTCGTGAGGTTGTCGGTCATGGAGTTGGGAGGTTCAGTTGGTTTCAAGCCACGTGGCGCAGGCCGGCGACGATGTCGATGCGGCTCATCTTCCAGGCCGGCCAGGCGGCAGCCACCCCGCCCACGAAGAGCGCCGCGCCGAACTGCAGCGCGAAGGTCGTGCCCGAGACGCGGAACACCGGGAACAGGCTGCCCGTGGCCCCTGCAAACCCGGCGGCCAGGGGAATGGTGATCAGCACGCCCGCCAGACCGCCGAGGGCCGCGATGAGCAGGCTCTCGCCGAACAGCAGCCGCACGACAAAGCCCGGCGGGAAGCCCAGCGCCTTGAGCGTGGCGTACTCGGCCAGGCGTTCGCGGGCCGTCATGGTCATGGTGTTGGCCATCACCGCCATGATGATGACGACGATGATGTAGCTCACCGCCTGCAGCGCCAGCAGGATGGCCTCGCTCATGGCCACGAAGCCGAGCTGGAAGGCTTTCTCGGTCTCGGTCAGCGTTTCGGCGCGTGAGTTCTTGAACTGCGCGTCCACCCGCTGCGACACCAGCGCCGCATTGGCCGGGTCGCGGATGCCGGTCACGAACACCCCCACCGAATCGCTGCGCCGCCCGGCGGTGCGCGCGCGCATGGTTTCGTTCAGGTAGGCCCAGTGGATCAGCATCTGGTTGTCGTCCACCGTGGCGTCCGCGCCGTCGTAGATGGCGCGGATGACGAAGTTCCACTCGCCCGGGTAGATGCCGCTTCTGAGCGGCACGCTGTCGCCCAGCTTCCAGCCGAACTTGTCGGCCAGCTTGCGCCCCACCAACGCGCCCCTGCGGTCGCGCAGCCAGGACACGCGCTGGTCGTCGCTGACGAGGTACTCGGGGTACAGCGGCAGGTAGCTCGGCCCGTCCACCGCGAACTGCGGGAAGAAGTTGCGCTCGCTCTGGTAGATGCCGCCGAACCAGTTGCTCCAGCTCACACCGGTCACGCCGTCCACGGCGCGCAGCCGCTCGGCATAGGCCAGCGGCAGCGGCACCGTCAGGCTGGTGGCGCTGCGCGTGATGAGCCGCGTGCTGCTGCTGGCCTCGGCGCCGGCATACCAGGCATCGACGATGGTGCGCAGCATGCCGAAGGCGCACACGGCCACCACCAGGCCGACCATCGTCAGCAGCGTGCGCAGCCGGTGGCGAAAGGCGTTCTTGAGCAGCAGGCGGAAGATGAACATGGCGGCGGCGATGATGGCATGGGCGGGCCGTGCCCGTGCCCAGGCCCACGCCAGGCTCATGCCCGGCCACGCAGGCCTCAGCGGGTGATGTCGACCCGACCACGGCGGCGTTGCAGCCACCCCAACGCCAGCAAGCCGCCGCCGAACAGCGCCCAGCTTGAGGGCTCGGGCACCGGCGTCAGAAAGTTGTAGCCGCTGGCGCCTGTGGTGTTCAGTCCGGCCACAGACGGTGTCAACGAGTAGAGCGCTGAGTGATAGAAGTCGGCCT
>JANNWL010000011.1:0-11137 GCA_031414735.1 Burkholderiales bacterium
CGCTGCGCCCAGCAGGATGACGATCATCACGCTCTTGAACTGCGCCAGCAGCACCCGCCAGGGTGAGCGCGGGGGCGTGACGGGCAATGCGTTCGGGCCCCACTTCGCCAGGCGCTCGGCGCTCTGTGGATGGCCCAGGCCGACATCCGCGCGCACGTCCAGCGCCGCCGCGATCGCCGCTGCGGTGGCGGTATGCGCCACTGTGGGCAGTTGCGCGGTCGTCACGGCGTGCGCTTCAGATGCGGCGGCGTGCGACCGTGTCTGCGGCAGGCAAGGCGAATTCGGAATAGCGATTCGTGTGGGGTCATGTTGCCTTTCACTCCCAGCATGGGCTCGTCGGCTGTGATGGTCGGTGTGGCAGCGCACAGACCCGGACCGGGATCGGTCGCACCGTAGGCAGTGTCCGAAGTCTTGCGCCGCGAGATGGCGGATCACCCTTGAGTCAACGCCAAAGGACTACGCGATGCAGGCCCTCGTCTACAACGGACCCGGCAAGAAGATTCTCGAAGACCGGCCCAAGCCCGTTGTCCAGGCGCCGACCGACGCCGTGGTGAGAATCACCAAGACCACCATCTGCGGCACCGACCTGCACATTCTCAAAGGCGATGTGCCCACCTGCGTGCCGGGCACCGTGCTGGGCCACGAGGGTGTCGGCAGGGTCGACACCGTGGGTGCAGGTGTCACGACCTTCAAGCCCGGAGACAGGGTGCTGATCTCCTGCATCAGTGCCTGTGGTCGCTGCGAATACTGCCGCAAGGGCATGTATTCGCACTGCACGACCGGTGGGTGGATCCTGGGCAACCGCATCGACGGAACGCAGGCCGAATTCGTTCGCATTCCGTATGCGGACACCAGCCTGTACCCGATACCGGCCGGTGCCGACGAAGAAGCGCTGGTCATGCTCAGTGACATCCTGCCCACCGGGTTCGAGTGCGGGGTGCTGAACGGCAAGGTGCAGGTGGGCGGCAGCGTCGCGATCGTCGGGTCAGGGCCGATCGGCCTGGCCGCGTTGCTGACAGCGCAGTTCCATTCGCCGTCGCAGATCATCATGATCGACCTCGACGACAACCGCCTGTCGGTCAGCCAGCGCTTCGGGGCGACTGACATCGTCAACAGCAGCGACGGCAACGCGGCTAAGCAGGTGATGAAACTGACCGGCGGGCGTGGCGTCGACACCGCCATCGAGGCTGTGGGCATTCCGGCCACCTTCGAGCTGTGCCAGGACATCGTCGCGCCCGGCGGCACCATCGCCAACGTGGGCGTGCACGGGGTGAAGGTAGACCTGCACTTGGAGCGGCTTTGGTCGCACAACGTGACGATCACCACCGGCTTGGTCGACACTTTCTCGATTCCGATGCTGCTAAAGACCGTGCAGTCCAAGCGCATCGATGCGGGGCAATTGATAACCCACCACTTCAAGCTGGGCCAGATCCTGGAGGCGTATGAGACTTTCGGCAAAGCGTCGAGCACCAAGGCGCTCAAAGTCATCATCGAAACATGAACCTAATCAAGACAGCAGTCGTCTGCAGCTTTGCACTCCTGGCCGCCACTGCATGGGCGGCCGAGCCGGCGCCAAAGGTCAGCCTGATCGGGCGCCCGGTGCCGGAGATCGACAGCTTGCCGGAGGGGCCCTACCGCGCACTCGTCACGCAGGGTCATGAACTCAGCACGCGCACTTTTGCGGTCATTGGCCCGGAGGTGAAGAACCCGCGCAAGCGCTACGCTGGCAACAATTTGGCCTGTACCTCGTGTCACGAGGCGGGTGGCACCAAGCCGTTCGCGATCCCGTGGGTCGGCGTGACCGCCACCTTCCCGCAATACCGGGGGCGTGAGGACCAGATCAGCACGGTGGAGGAACGCATCAACGGTTGCATGGAACGCAGCATGAACGGCAAGCCCTTGCCGCTCGATGCGCCCGAGATGAAGGCTTTCACGACATACATCGCCTTCCTGTCCCAGGGCGTGCCGGTGGGCGCGCAGATCGAAGGTGCCGCGGTTCTGCAGAGTGCAGTGCCCAACCGGCGCGCCGACGTCGCGGCGGGCAGCGTCGTCTACGACGCCAAGTGCGCTGTGTGCCACGGCGCTGATGGCTTGGGCAAGCGCGCGGGCAAGCGGGGCGACGCCCTGGGCTACACGTTCCCGCCGCTGTGGGGCCCGGACAGCTTCAACAACGGCGCCGGCATGAACCGCATGCTGACGACGACGCGTTTCATTCGGCAGAACATGCCGCTCGGCGCCAGCCACACGGCCACCGTGTTGAACGACGACGAGGCCTACGACGTCACCGCGTTCATGCTCTCCAAGCCTCGGCCGATCAAGGCCCACCTGGAAGCCGACTTTCCGGCGCGGTGGAACAAGCCGATCGATGCTGCGTTTCCGCCCTACATGCTGGGCGCCACTGCCGACCAGCACCGGTACGGGCCCTTCCCGCCATTGGCAGAGAAGCAGCGCCAGATGGCCGAGAAACGCAAGGCGGACATGGCTGCGAGCAAGGCTCGTGCGACGGCAGACCCCGCCAGTGCTGCAGTGGGCAAGTAGCGGGGCAGCCGTCATGATCGAGGGCGAGATCGTGCACAGCGGCGGCATTCCCTCGCGCGAGGAAGTGCAAGCCTGGCTGAAGCCGGATCTCATCGGGTTCCTGAACCACCCGACCCGGCATCTGTTCTTCACCGGCAAGGGTGGAGTGGGCAAGACTTCGCTGTCGACCGCCGCCGCACTGACGCTCGCGGACGCGGGCAGACGGGTGCTGCTGGTCAGCACCGACGCCGCATCGAACCTCGACGAAATGCTCGGGATCGAACTTCGCAACACGCCTGTTCCCGTGCCCGGCGCGTCTGGCCTGTCGGTGCTGAACATCGACCCCGACAACGCAGCTGAGTCCTATCGCCAGCGCGTGCTGGCGCAGATGGGCGCAGACGCCAGCGCCGAGGAACTCTCGACAGTCCGTGAACAGTTGTCCGGCGCCTGCACCACAGAAATCGCCTCCTTCGACGAGTTCTCTTGGCTGCTGGCCGACGGCGCCGAGGCCTTCGACCACATCGTCTTCGACACCGCACCGACGGGGCACACGCTGCGCCTGCTGAGCCTGCCCAAGGCATGGACCGGTTTCCTCGACGGCAATGATCGCGGTGCATCCTGCCTGGGGCCGCATTCGGGCCTGAAGATGCAGGAAGTTCGCTTCAAGGCCGCGCTGGACGCCCTGAGCGATCCGTCGAAGACCACGGTGATCCTGGTGACGCGGCCCGACAAGGGCGCCATGGCCGAAGCAGCGCACACCTCGGGCGAACTGCACGAACTGGGCTTGAACAACCAGCGGCTCGCGATCAACGGCGTGTTCCACGCCAGCGAGCGCACCGACGCGGTGGCCTGCGCCATCGAGAACCTGGGGCAGCAGGCGCTCGACGCCATGCCAGCGTCATTGCGCGCACTGCCGCAGGACCAGGTGCCGCTGCGGGCCTTCGATACGGTCGGTCTGCCCGCCTTGCGCGCGCTGCTGACCGCCGGTGCCGGCCCGATCACTGCACCCACCACTTCGTTCGTCGAAGGCAGTCAAAGCCGTCCAGGCCTGGACGCGCTGGCTGACGAATTGGCCGCCGCAGGACACGGGCTGATCATGGTGATGGGCAAGGGCGGCGTCGGCAAGACGACGGTCGCCGCTGCCCTGGCCTTGGGGCTGGTCCAGCGCGGCAAGACCGTACATCTGAGCACCACCGATCCGGCGGCCCATCTGGCGGGAACGCTGAACGGTGATGTGCCGGGCCTGAACGTGAGCCGCATCGACCCGAAGGTCGAAACGCAGCGCTACATCGACAAGATCATGGCGGCCAAGTCGCCCAAGCTCGACGCACAGGAACAGGCGCTGCTGCTGGAAGACCTGCAATCGCCCTGCACCGAAGAGGTCGCCGTCTTCCATGCCTTTTCGCGCATCGTCAGCGAGGGCCGCAGCGCCTTCGTGGTGCTGGACACCGCACCCACCGGCCATTCGATGTTGTTGATGGATGCAACCGGTGCTTATCACCGGCAGATGACGCGCGAGTTCGAAGGCCACGGACCTTCTCACATCGTCACGCCCTTGATGCGGCTGCAGGACGCCGCATACACCAAGATCATCCTGGTGACGCTGCCGGAGGTGACGCCCGTGTCGCAGGCCGCAGCGCTGCAGGAGGACTTGCGCCGCGCCAGCATCGAGCCCTATGCCTGGGTGCTCAACAAGAGCGTGCTGGCCGCGGGCACACGCGACCTCTTGCTGACTGCGAGGCTGGCCGGTGAGCGCAAGCAGATGGAACGCATGGCCACCGGGCTGGCCAAACGCATGTTCATGCTCCCCTGGCTGACCGTGCCGCCCATCGGATTCGCCGAGCTGTCCAAGCTGGTCAGCAAGACAGCGCCTGCCTTTGCAGCTCACGTCTGACCCGAACCAAACACACCAGAAAGAACACCATGTACGGTTTCACCACCACGCTCAACGGCACAACGTTCGAGCAGGCTCTCGCCAAGACCATCGCCGCTCTGAAAGCCGAGGGCTTCGGCGTGCTGAGCGACATCGACGTGCAGCACGCGATGAAAGAGAAGCTCGGCGTCGACATGCCGCCCTATCGCATCCTGGGCGCCTGCAATCCGGCTCTGGCGAATCAGGCCCTGCAGGCCGTGCCTGACATCGGCCTGCTGCTGCCCTGCAACGTGATCGTTCGCGAAGAAGCGCCTGAGCGCGTGGTCATCGGATTCCTCGACCCGCAGATCATGGTGAATCTGGCCGGCAAGCCCGAGGTCAAGACCGTGGCCGACGCGGCTGAACAGCGACTGCGCCGCGCCTGCGAGAGCCTCGGCGGCAGCACGACGCAGACCACCTGACGCGCGATGTGTGAACTGCTTGCGCCGTCGAGTCGGTGCTGACACGGAGCGCCAATGCCACGGCGCCGAGTTCGGTTTCGGGCGGGCAGCGATCGAGATGGCATAGCGCGGAGGCTGAAGGCCGCCCGCAATGTGCGCCAGCGAACCGACTTCGGGCGCCCATCGCGTTACCCTTTTTCTTAGGTAGTTGCCGAGTCCGATCAACCGCAATGGAGGCCGTGCCATGACGAAGCATGATGAGTACATCCAGAAGATGAAGAGCCAGCTCGACGCGCTGAACGCGACGATGGACGAGGTCGAAGCCAAGGCGAAGGACGCCAAAGAGGAGGCGCGCGCCAAGTACAGGGAGGAAGTGGCCAGGCTGCGGCACCAGTCCAAGGTAGCGACCGCCAAGCTCGAAGAGCTGAAGTCGGCGGGCGAAGACCGCTGGGAAGCGATGGTGGCGGAGATGGACAAGATGCGTGACGCGTTCGTCCATTCTTTCCACTACTTCAAATCGCAGATCTGAGGCCAGGCGTGTTGCAGTAGGCGAAAGCCGGCGCTTGCCGGCATCGGCGCAGGCGCAGTCGTGGCTATCCGCGTTCGGCCCGGGCGCGCAAGGCCAGTCAACCGGAGGGCGCAGTCAATGGAACGTGTCTGGTTGAGCCATTACCCCACGGGTGTGCCGCCCGATGTGGAGCTGGACGAGTTCGCGTCGCTGGTCGACGTGTTGCGAACCCGTTGCCGGCGCTTCGCCGGGCTTGCGGCCTACAGCAGCATGGGCGCGCAGATCACCTATGCCGAACTCGACCGCCAGAGCCGGGCCTTTGCGGCCTGGCTGCAGAAATCGCTGGCACTGCGCAGGGGCGACAGGGTGGCCATCATGATGCCCAACCTGCTGCAGTACCCGGTGGCGATGTTCGGCGCACTGCGGGCTGGCCTGGTCGTGGTGAACGTCAACCCGCAGTACACGGTCACCGAGCTCGAGCACCAGTTGCTGGACTCGGGCGCGGCGGCTGTGGTGGTGCTGGAGAACTTCGCGCAGACGCTGCAGCAGGTGATGGAGAGAAATCCGACGCTCAAGCTGGCGGTCATTACGACCGAGGTCGGCGACATGTTCCCGGTGGTGAAGGAACTGATCACCAACGCCGTCGTCAAGTACGTGAAGAAAATGGTGCCGTCATGGACGATTCCCGGCACCGTTGAATTCAACGCGGCCTTGCGCGCCGGCCACGCGCTGAGCCTGGATGACGTGCCGCTGGGTCACGCCGACACCGCCTTCCTGCAATACACGGGGGGCACCACCGGCGTGGCCAAGGGCGCCATCCTGACCCACGGCAACATGGTGGCCAACGTGCAGCAGCTGGCCGCGTGGATGGCGCCCAGCCTGCTGGAAGGCAAGGAGATCTTTGTCTGCCCGCTGCCGCTGTACCACGTCTACGCGCTGAGCTCGAGCCTGGTGTTCATGAAGATTGGCGCCATGACCATCCTGGTCGCTAACCCGCGCGACATGCATGCCTTCCTCCACGACCTGAAGAAGCATCCCTTCACCGCGATCATCGGCGTCAACACGCTGTACCGGGCCTTGCTTGACGCACCCGGCTTCGCCGAGGTGGACACACGCAGCCTGAAGATGGCCAATGCGGGCGGCATGGCCGTGCAGCGCGTGGTGGCCGAACGCTGGAAGAAAGCCACGGGCATTCCCCTGGTCGAGGCCTACGGCCTGACGGAAACCTCGCCCGGCGCGATCGCCAACCCCCTGGATATCGACGAGTGGACCGGGATGATCGGCATGCCGCTCCCCTCCACTCACGCAACCATCCTTGACGACAGTGACAGGGTGCTGGCCCCGAACGAGGTCGGCGAGATCTGCCTGCGCGGCCCGCAGGTGATGGCGGGCTACTGGAAGCGCCCCGACGAGACCGCAGGGGCCTTCACTCGCGAGGGCTGGCTGCGCACGGGCGACATGGGCTTCATGGACGAACGCGGCTGGTTCAAGATCACCGACCGCAAGAAAGACATGATCGTGGTCTCGGGCTTCAAGGTGTTCCCGAACCAGATCGAGGACGTGGTCGCGATGCACCCCGGCGTGGCCGAAGTCGCCGCCATTGGCGTGGCCGACGAACGCTCCGGTGAGGTGGTCAAGGTCGTGGTCGTACGCAGCGACGCCACGCTCACCGCGCAGGCGCTGCTCGACCACTGCCGGCAACACCTGACGGGCTACAAGATGCCCCGGTTCGTCGAGTTCACCGACATACCGCTGCCCAAGTCGAACCTGGGCAAGATCCTGCGGCGGCAGGTACGCGAAGCGTCTGTCTCCGCGGCGAAGGCGGGCGAGCCGGTACCGTGAAGCCGCCGGTAAGAGCGCCGCCCGCACGCACCCGTGGAGCGAGCTCTGCGCCAAGGTCGGGCTGCCGCTCGAGTTGATCTTGCGCCTGACCGCCGTCCTGGGCCGTAACGCCCCTGTGGGATTCGCACTGCAGATGACGCGCGCGTATCCCCCCCCCTGAATCAAGGGTGATTGGATATGGATTGCCTAGCGTTTGCCTAATGGCTTCCTGCAACACTGGGCCCTCCATCAACCCCAACGGAGTCCCCCATGTCCCTTACCCTCCTCAGGCAGGTGCGCTTGGCAGCTGCGATGGCCTGTTGGGCAGCAACGCTTGTTGCCACGCCGGCCCTGGCCCAGAGCGCGCCGGCCTACACCATCAGCGGCTCGAGCTTCTATGCCGGCGACTCCCCGGTGACCGTCGGTTTCACATTCACGGCCACGCAGGATGTGGCCCTGACCGCGCTGGGCTACCACGACCACCAGCAGAACGGCTTGGCCAACCCCCACGACATCGGATTGTTCAGCACCAGCGGCACGTTGCTGGCATCGGCCACGATCGCGGCGGGCACCGGCGCACCGTTGATTGGCGAGTACCGGTACGTCAACTTGGGCAGCGCCTTCATGCTCCAGTCCGGTACGCAATACGTTCTGGCAGCACATACCGACGGTGTCGATGGCTATCGATATGGCGGCGCCCTGACGGTCAGCCTGGACCCGCGCCTGACGGCACCCGCCTCGCCTGGTCGCTATCTCTACGGGCCGAACCTGGCCTATCCGGCACTCTCCTTCTTCGACTTCTACGCCACACCCAACATGCTGCTGGCCGTACCCGAGCCCGGCGCTTGGGCGATGATGGTGGTGGGGCTGGCGGTCGTCGGTGGCATGGCGCGCCGCCGCCGGGGCTGAACGGTCGCGTGGTGGCGCTGATGTCTGGCAAGCTGCGATAACACGGCATCGGCGGCCGCTGTTGCCTCGTTCACGGTTGCCAGGCCGTGGTCTGCCCGGCCTTCAAGCAGCGCAGCCAGCCCTTCCAGGGTGTGTGCGCTGTTCTCCGCCATCTCGCGGGCCACGGCAGCATTGACCTGAACCTGCACGGCGGGATGGATCCAGCGGGCTCGCAGCGCCGTTTCTGCCCGTCGCGCGGCCAACGCGCGAAGCGCGGGTGCTGGCGCCACGCGGCCAGTGTCTTGCGATCCACGATGCCGGCGCCGAAAATGCCGATGCCGGCCTTCACCTGCGCGTGCGGCAGCGCACGGACACGCGCTGCCAAGCGCCGCACCCTCAAACGCTGGCGGTAGGTGCTGCGCTGCGCACATGCAAGTGGCGCAGCGCGCCCGCGCGCCGCGAGGGAGCAACGCTTTGCAAATTGGCATCGTCGGATTGGGCCGGATGGGCGCCGGCATGGTCAGGCGACTGTCGAGCGCCGGTCACGCTTGTGTGGTGTACGACCAGCAGCCGGCCGCGGTAGACCGTTCGGTCCAGCAAGGCGCGATGGGCGCGGCGTCACTGCGGGAAATGGTGGCGCGGCTGGGCCGGCCGCGGGCCGTCTGGCTCATGGTGCCGGCTGCTGGGGTCGACCTGTTGTTGAGCGAACTGGCACCGCTGCTCGAAGCAGGCGACATCGTCATTGATGGCGGCAACTCGAACTACCGTGACGACATACGGCGCGCAGCTGAGTTGCATGCGGCTGCAATTCACCATCTGGACGTCGGCACGAGCGGTGGCATCGCCGGGCTCGACCGCGGCTACTGCCTGATGATCGGTGGCGAGGCGGTGCCATTCGAGCAACTGCGGCCGATCTTTTCGGCACTGGCACCCGGCGCCGCGGCGGCCACGGCCACACCCGGGCGCAAGGCCGGCGCCAGCAGCGCTGCAGAAGGCTTTCTGCACTGCGGCCCGCATGGCGCCGGCCACTTGGTGAAGATGGTTCACAACGGCATCGAATACGGTCTGATGGCCGCGTATGCCGAGGGCCTGAACATCCTGCGCAATGCCAACGCCGGCGAGGCCGAACTCGCGAGCGACGCCGAGACCACGCCGCTGCGCAACCCCGAGCTCTATCGGTTCGAGATGAACCTGCCCGAAATCGCCGAAGTCTGGCGCCGCGGCAGCGTGATCGGTTCGTGGCTGCTCGACTTGACGGCACAGGCCCTCTTGAAGGACCCGGAATTGGGGCGCTACGCCGGCCGGGTAGCCGATTCCGGCGAGAGCCGCTGGACCCTTCAGGCTGCCATCGACGAGGGGCGTGCCCGTGCCGGTGCTCAGTGCGCCGCTGCCGCGTTGTGCGTGGCGCGGATCCGGCCCCGGGCCGGGAGCTTGGCGATATGGCTTGCTGTGACGTGGACAGGCTTGGTCGCCGTCTCGCGCCTGGTCCTCGGTGTCCACTGGCCTTCGGACGTGCTGGCGGCCATGTGCATCGGTACCTTCATTCCCCTGCTGATGAGCGTGGCCAATGACCTGCGTCGTCGGCGAGCCGGGAACGAGGGCGTGCCATGACGCTTGGGCGGTCCATAGCGGCGCGATTCGAACGGCACTTCAGGGTCGTTGATTGCAGCGCCGTCGGGCAGTGTTGCCGGGCGACCCAGTGGAGATGCTGCTGCGATCCGTATGGTGGGTCGGGGTCGACCGGGCGAACACGGAGTGGTTGGGTGCGGCGACACACAGACACCCGCGGTCCGCGAGAACAGTCTGCGAAATTGAGTTTGTTGCCGTACCCAGTTCTTGTTTGAAAGAGATCAAGTTTTTCGCTCCGACGGCTGCGCAGAGATAGCAATTGATCCGTATCCAACATCAAGTTCTTCGCCGGCGCCCGCACCAAGCGTCGCTGCGCGAGACTGGGGCTGTAGCCACCCCGGTGCCCGGTCCGGGGTCATCGTGCTTTCCGGTCGGCGCCTTTCTCCCGTCCCGCTCGAAATCCGTACTCGCCTGCGGAAGGCGGACCGAAGCAGCGCAACGCCTGCGCCGCGTGCTCTGCACAGTTCGCATGCCGATCCCCATCGATAACCGAACCAAGCCCATGGAACAGAAATCCCAATGGACGCTGGCGCGCCCTCCCTGCCTGCCCGCGACGGCCGGCTCGCCATCGGCTCCACGGCCCGATCGGGTGCGCTTGGCGCCGAAGAGGCCGGCGTGTTGAACCGTAGGCAGCTGTTGGTGGGCGGCGTGGCCGTGGCCGGTGCCGGCGGGGCCGGCTGGCTGTACTTCCGTTCGCGCGCTGCGCAGGCAGTGGGCAGCGGACCTTTTCGCCACTATCCCTTCGATCCGGTGGCGGCCGAAAACTTCCAACAGAAGCTGTTCATTCCGGTGGCCAGCGGGCCATTCGGGGTGCTGGACGTTGTCGCGCCGCTCAAGCTGCGGGCCACGTCGGCCAGTTTTCCGCTGTTGCCCGGTCCCGCATCACAAGCCCCTTCGCCTTTCCTGCTTTACCAGACCGAGCAAGCGGGCCAGGCCTATCAGAACCCGATCCTGCGCATCGAGAGCGGCGCACGGTTCACCGCCAGCCTGGACAACGCGCTGACCGAACCGACCATCATCCACTGGCACGGCCTGCACACACCGGCCCAGATGGACGGGCACCCGCGCGACACCATCGCGCCGGGCGCACGCTACGACTACGACTTCACCGTGCGCAACCGCGGGGGCACCTACTGGTACCACACGCACGCGCATGAGCTGACCGCCAAGCAGGCCTACAACGGCTTGGCGAGCTTCTTTCTGGTCGATGACGATGACCAGCGCAAGCTCGCCAAGGCGCTCGATCTTCAACTGGGTGTGACCGATCTGCCCCTGGTCATCCAGGACAAGCAGTTCGACGTTCAGGGGGCGCTGGTCTACCGGCCCAACGCGCACGAGTCGATGATGGGTTGGCTGGGCGACATCGTGCTGGCCAACCTGACTCCGAACGCGGTCCACGCCGTGACACCGCGCACCTACCGGCTGCGGCTGCTGAACGGATCGAACGCTCGCATCTACCGA
>JANNWL010000012.1:0-3845 GCA_031414735.1 Burkholderiales bacterium
GCGCCGGTGGTCAACCTGAAGAGCTTTCCGCTGAAGAGCGAGACGGTGCGCCTGCTGGCCGAGTCGCCGGCGCGGCGCCACCGCGTGGTGGTGCTCGAAGACAAGGGCGAGCAGCTGCTGGTGGGTTTCGTCGACCCGCTGGACCTGGCCGCCTACGACGAACTGACGCGGCTGCTGAAGCGCCCGGTGCGCATTGCGGTCGTGCCCGAGAGCCAGCTCGCCCCCGTGCTGGACCGCCATTACCGCCGCACTGAAGAAATCTCCGGCCTGGCCAAGCAGCTGGAGAAGGATGTCGGCGACGCGGTCGACTTCGGCACGCTGGAAGCCGCCGTCGGCCAGGAAGGCGCGCCCGTGGTGCGCCTGCTGCAAAGCGTGTTCGAAGACGCCGTGCAGGTGGGCGCGTCCGACGTGCATCTGGAACCGCAGGAAGGCGGCCTGATGATCCGCAGCCGCGTCGACGGTGTGCTGCAGACGCAGACCACGGCCGACAAGCGCATTGCCGCGGCACTGGCGCAGCGCCTGAAGCTGATGGCCGGGCTGGACATCTCTGAAAAGCGCCTGCCGCAGGACGGCCGCTTTTCGCTGCGCCTGCGTGAACGCACACTCGACGTGCGGCTGTCCACCCTGCCCTCGCAGTACGGCGAATCAGTGGTGATGCGGCTGCTGGGCCAGGGCGACCAGCTGCGCAGGCTGGACGAGATCGGCATGCCGCGGGACATGCTGCTGAAGTTCCGCGAAATCCTCTCGCGCAGCTCGGGCCTGGTGCTGGTCACCGGGCCCACGGGCTCGGGCAAGACGACCACGCTGTACGCCGCGCTGTCGGAGGTGGACGCCGAGCAGCTCAAGGTCATCACCGTCGAAGACCCCATCGAATACCGCCTGCCCGGGCTGACCCAGGTGCAGGTGAACGAGAAGATCGACTTCACCTTCGCCCGCGTGCTGCGTGCCACGCTGCGCCAGGACCCGGACGTGATTTTGCTGGGCGAGATCCGCGACCCCGAAACCGCCGAGATCGGCCTGCGCGCGGCCATCACCGGGCACCTGGTGTTGTCGTCGCTGCACACGCGCGACGCCATGAGCACGCCCTTCCGCCTGCTCGACATGGGCGTGCCGCCCTTCATGGTGGCCAGCTCGCTGCAGGCCGTCATCGCCCAGCGCCTGGTGCGCAGCACCTGCGACAACTGCGCCGAGCCGCATGCGCCCACAGCGCAGGAAGCCGGCTGGCTGACGTCGCTGGTCGGTGACGGCGCAGCGCAAGTGCAAAGCAAACGCGGCCGCGGCTGTTCCACCTGCAACGGCACCGGCTACAGCGGCCGCATGGGCGTGTACGAGATGCTGGAGATGGACGGCGCATTGGCGGCAGCCGCCACGCAGTCAGACCCCGCCACCTTCACGCGCCTGGCCCGCGAGCGCCTGCGCGGCAAGACCATGGCGCACCGCGCGCTGGACCTCGTGCGCGCCGGCCGCACTTCGCTGGCCGAGGCCATGCGCCTGGCCACGGACCTGGAATGACAGCGTTTGCCTGGAAAGGGCGCAACGGCCGCGGCGAACTCGTCGAGGGCGTGATCGACGCCGACGACGACGCCGCCGTGGCCGACCAACTGCTGGCCACGGGCGTGTCGCCGGTGTCGATTGCGGCCAAGGCGCATGCCATCGGCGCGGCCACGGGCAACGCCTGGCAGGCCCTGCGCGCAGCCCCCGTCACGACCGAAGACGTGCTGATGTTCTCGCGCCAGATGTTCACCTTGCAGCGCGCTGGCGTGCCCATCCTGCGTGCCCTGGCTGGCCTGCAGGCCTCCACGCCCAAGGCGGCGCTGGTGGCGCTGCTGGCCGACCTGCGCGCCAGCCTGGACCAGGGGCGCGAACTGGCCACGGCCATGGCGCGCCACCCCACGGTGTTCGACGGTTTTTATCTCGCCATGATCCGCGTCGGCGAGATGACCGGCCGGCTCACCGAGTCCTTCGAACGTCTGGCCTCGCACCTGGAGTTCGAGCTCGATGTGCGCGCCCGCGTCAAGCAGGCGTTGCGCTACCCGACCATGGTGCTGGTGGCCATCGCCATCGCCATGGTGGTGGTGAACGTGTTCGTCATTCCCACCTTTGCCACCGTGTTCGCCGGCTTCAAGGCCGAGTTGCCTTTCATGACCCGGGTGCTCTTGGGATTTTCAAGTTTTACCGTGCGCTGGTGGCCGCTGTTGCTGACCGCCGGCGTGGGCGCGGTCTTTAGCGTGCGGGCTTACGTGGCCACGCCCGAGGGGCGCTACAAGTGGGACCGCCTGAAGCTGCGCCTGCCGATCGCCGGGCCGATCATCATGAAGGCCACGCTGGCACGCTTTGCGCGCAGCTTCGCCATGGCGTCGCGCAGCGGCGTGCCCATCACGCGCGCCATGACGGTGGTGTCGCAGACCGTCGACAACGCCTGGATGGGCCAGCGCATCGAGCAGATGCGCGACGCGGTCGAGCGGGGTGAATCGATCACGCGCTGCGCCACCGCCGCCGGGTTCTTCACGCCCATCGTGCTGCAGATGATTGCCGTGGGCGAAGAAACGGGCGAACTCGACAGCCTGCTCATCGAGATCGCGCAGATGTACGAACGCGAAACCGACTTCGCCATCAAGGGCCTGTCGTCGGCCATCGAGCCGGTGCTGCTGACCGTCATCGGCGCCATGGTGCTGGTGCTGGCGCTGGGCGTCTTCCTGCCGCTGTGGAACCTGGGCCAGGCGGCCAAGGGCGGCGGCTGATGCCGGCCGCTGCGCCGTGAACCTGTTCACGCAGCCGCCTCGCCGCTCCGCGTTCAAGTCCGGCGCCGGCACACCGATAACCCTGGCAGAGGACCCGGTGCACGCGTCGGACCCTGCTGTCAGCCCCACCACTCACCCGCCAAGAGGCCTTTCATGAACCGCATCCAAAGAGGTTTCACGCTCATCGAGCTTGTCATGGTCATCGTGATCATCGGCATCCTCGCGGCGATTGCCATTCCGAAGTTCGTCGACCTCAGCGGCGAGGCCAACCAGGCTGCAGTCAGCGGCGTGGCCGGTGCACTGGCGTCGGCCGGCGCCATCAACTACGCCGCCAAGAAGGCCGGCAACTCAAGCGGCGTGACGCTGGCCAACTGCACGGCCACGGCGGCCCTGTTGCAGGGCGGTGTCCTGCCGTCGGGTTACACCATCGGCAGTGTCGTGCTGACCGCTGAAACACAGACGACCTGTCGCGTCACGCACACGACATCGACCAAGTTTGCGGACTTCGTCATCACCGGGCCGACCTGACGGCGCCACCTGCACGGCAACGGCCATCGCCATGGGCGTCCAGGTTTCCGGGGGCGGCAGTCGGCACGGCTTGCCGACCCTGCTCACACGGACTGCCCAGCCGCGCCGCCCACGGCGCCAGGCCGGCTTCACGCTGGTGGAGCTGGTGATGGTCATCGTCATCCTGGGCGCGCTGGCCACCTTTGCACTGCCGCGCGCGCTGGACCTCAGCGCCTGGCGGCTGCGCGCCTTTGGTGACGAACTGCTGGCCCAGAACCAGGCCATGCAGCGCCTGGCCCTGCAGCAGCGGCGCGTGGTGGTGGGCACGCTCACCGGCACCGGCGCCAGCTACGCCTACAGCGGCGGCGCCACCCTCGTCAGCCTCAGCTGCCCCGCGGCCACCAGCCCCTGCATCAGCGAAGGCGGCAGCCGCACCATCACCTTCAACGTCGGCAACACCGGGCGCGCGGTGACCTCTACAGGCGCAGCGATGGCCGTCACCGTGGCCTCGGGCAGCACCAGCCGCAGCTACCAGATCGAGACGGAAACAGGCCTGTTTCGCAGCCTTCCTTAGGGCTTAGCCGGGCAGGCGCGTGC
>JANNWL010000013.1:0-7099 GCA_031414735.1 Burkholderiales bacterium
CAGGTCGAGCAGTTCCTGCGCGCGTCGCGCCTGGCCATCGAGCGCCAGGTGATGCTGGAAGCCAAGATCATCGAGGTCGAGCTGCGCGACGGCTTCCAGAGCGGCATCGATTGGTCGCTGCTGAAGACCCGCGCCGCCGTGGGCCAGACCACGGGCCGTGCAGGCAACGCGCTCGTTACCAACCCCAACGGTCTGCCCACCCTGCCTAACCTGAATTCAGCCGTGGCCGGGCTGCTCGTCGATTCCTTGTCACTGCCGACCGCCGCCGGCGGTGCGCTGGGCCTGTCGCTGGCCACACAAGGCTTCACGGCGGTGATGGGCTTTCTTGAAACGCATGGTGACCTGCAGGTCCTGTCCAGCCCGCGCGTGGCCACGCTGAACAACCAGAAGGCGGTGCTCAAGGTGGGCGTGGACGAGTACTTCGTCACCAACGTTTCCGGCGGTACCAACACGCCCGGCGGCAATGGCGTGGCCGCCACCACCACCATGCCCACGCTGACGCTGACCAGCTTCTTCAGCGGCATCGCGCTGGACGTGACACCGCAGATCGACGAGGCCAACATGATCACGCTGCACCTGCGGCCGTCGGTCACGTCGGTCACCGAAAAGACCAAGCAGATCGACCTCGGCACCATCGGCAACTACCGGCTGCCGCTGGCGAGTTCCAGCGTCAACGAAACCGACACCGTGGTGCGCGTGCAGGACGGCAACATCGTGGCCATCGGCGGGCTGATGCAGAGCGAGTCGACGCGCCGCGCCTCGGGCCTGCCCGGCAGCAACGGCAACGTCGTGACACGCAACCTGCTCGGCAACACGGCCGACAGCGCGCGCAAGAAGGAGCTGGTGGTGCTGATCAAGCCGACCATCATCCGCAACGCCGAGGACTGGCAGCGCAGCACCGACCAGGCGCTGGCTGCGTTCAGCGACACGCCCCAGCGCACCGTCGTCGTCAACGCCCCCGCCGGCAGCACGGCAGCAGCCGCGACGGCGCCCACGACTGCCCCCCCCACCACGCCGACCACGGCCCGCGCCACGGCCGCGCCGCTGGCCGCCATGACGTTGCCCGTGGCCGGCTACCAGCACCGCTGAAAAGGCACCGCGCCATGACCGATCTCTCGACACCCCCACTGTCCTTGCAACCGCTGGCAGGCACCACGATGCCACCGGACGCACGCCACGCCTTTTTCTGGCCCACCCCCAGTCTGGCCGGCTACCCGGCGCCCAGCGAACGCCCGGCGGGCCAGATCTGCGAGCTCGAAGGCCACAACGGCAAGACCACCACTGGCCGACTCATGGGCATGGACCCCAGCGGGGGCGCGGTGACGGTGGCGGTGCCGCCTTCACGCGTGCTGCACACCGTGCGCTTCGAGCAGTTCCGCTGCCTGCGCCTGCTGGCACCCCTGGCGCCCACGCCCGACCCGGCAGGCAGCGCAGCCACCGCGCTGACCAGCCACCGTCCGACAGTGCAGTTCTCCGTGGCCTACAAGGACGCGCCGGTCTGGAACGGCACCACGCTGGGCCACCAGGAAGAGAGCTGGGGCCTGTTCCTGTTCGAGCCACTCAACGGCGCCGGCAATGTGCAGCGTGTGTTCGTGCCGCGGTCGGCCTACAAGCACGCCGAGATCGGTCTGCGCCTGGGCGAAGCGCTGGTGCAGGACCGCGCCGCCACCCCGGCGCAGGTGGACGCCGCGCTGGCCGAGCAGCAGCTGCTGCGCGCCCGCAAGCTGGGCGACCTGCTGCTGGTGCGCCAGATCATCACCACCGACGAGCTGGGCGCCGCCATCGACCAGCAGGCCCGCATGCCCATGGTGCGCATTGGCGAGGCACTCGCCGCGCTGGGCTTCATCACCGAAGCGCAGCTGGAAGACGCGCTGGTGCAGCAGCGTCAGGACCGCAGCACGCCCCTGGGCGAGCTGCTGGTGCGCAGCGGCGTGGTCTCGCGCGCCGACCTGCAGACTGCGCTGGCGCGCAAGATGGGCTACCCGCTGGTCGACGTGACGAACTTTCCGGCAGATGCCGACGGCGTGTCGCGTCTGCCCTACCCGGTGGCGATACGGCTGCCCGCGCTGCCGCTGATGATGCGTGCCGGACGCATGGTGGTGGCGTTGGAAGACCCGTCCAACCGCCGTGCCATCGACGAGCTGGAGTTCGCCGCGCAATGCAAGGTGGTGCCCGTGCTGGCGCGCAGCGGCGTGCTGCCGGCGGCCATCGAGCAGGCCTATGCGCGCATCGGTGCCGGCAACAGCGGCGCGGCACTGCGCTTCGACAGCACGGTGGACTACGAGCCCGGTGACGCCAGCAAGCTGCTGGCATCGATGGAACAGGTCGACGCCAAGCCCACAGAAACCGAAGAAGAGCCGCTCGAGCAAAGCGACAACACCCTGGTGCGGTTGATCAACTCGATGATCGCCGAGGCGCAGAACCAGGGCGTCTCCGACATCCACATCGAGACCCAGCCCGGTCGCGACAAGGTGCGCATCCGTTTCCGCAAGGACGGCCAGATGCGTCCCTACCTGGAGCTGCCGCACACCTACCGCAGCGCGCTGATTGCGCGGCTGAAGATCATGTGCGACCTCGACATCTCCGAGCGCCGCAAACCGCAGGACGGCAAGATCACCTTCAGCAAGTTCGTGCAGGGCTCGCGGCTGGAACTGCGCGTGGCCACCATCCCCACCCACAGCGGGCTCGAAGACGCGGTGCTGCGGCTGCTGGCGTCGAGCAAGCCCATCCCACTGGAGAACCTGAACCTCAGCCCGAGCAACTACAAGCGCTTCCGCGAGGTCATCGAACGGCCCTACGGCATGCTGCTGTGCGTCGGCCCGACCGGTTCGGGCAAGACGACCACGCTGCACTCGGCGCTGAGCTGCATCAACACGCCCGAGCGCAAAATCTGGACCGCCGAGGACCCGATCGAAATCACCCAGGCCGGCCTGCGCCAGGTGCAGGTCAACCCGCGCATCGAGTGGACTTTTGCGCGCGCACTGCGCTCCTTCCTGCGTGCCGACCCGGACGTCATCATGGTCGGCGAAATTCGCGACCTGGAAACCGCGCAGGTGGCCATCGAATCCTCACTCACCGGCCACCTGGTGCTGAGCACCCTGCACACCAACAGCGCCCCGGAAACCGTGACCCGGCTGCTCGACATGGGCATGGACCCCTTCAACTTCGCCGACGCCCTGCTGGGCGTGCTGGCCCAGCGCCTGGTGCGCCGCCAATGCACGAAGTGCCGCGTGTCCCGCGAGTCCACGGTAGAGGAGGAAGAGGAACTGCTGCGCGACTACCTGCACGTGATGCAGGGTGTGGACAACGCACCCAGCCACGAGGACGTGCTGGCCGACTGGCGCCAACGATTTGGTGGTGACGGCCCCAACGGCCGCCTGACGCTTTACAAGAGCCATGGCTGCGACCACTGCGGCGGCACCGGCTTCCGCGGCCGCGCCGGCATCCACGAGTTGATGATGATGACGCGCCAGTTGCGCCATCTCGTCCAGATCGGCACCCGCGCCGACGACCTGCAGAAGCAGGCCCTGGCCGACGGCATGCGCACGCTGCGCCAGGACGGCATCGAGAAAGTGCTGGCAGGGGTGACGACGATCGAGGAAGTGCGGGCGAATTCGTAACGCCCGTGTCGCAGCACCCGGATACAGCGGCGATACTGCCGGCCATTCCTTTCGATGGCCACTTCGACAACCCCCCGCATCAGCGCCCAGCACTGCCTCGCGGCAGCACTGGCTGCATTGGTGCTGCCCCTGCGTGCTGCTGCCCAGCAGCCCGAGCCGGCAGCCACCCAGCGCGTCGAGATCCGTTCCGAGGCCAGCAGCGAACGGCGCGCCGACACGGCGGGCCGGCAGGTGGTGGCGCGCCAGGAACTGCTGCGCCATGGCGACACGCGGCTGGTGGACGCCTTGCAGCGGGTGCCGGGCGTGTCGGTGGACAGCAGGGGCCAAGGCAGCGAATTGAAGCTGGGCGGGCTGGGCACCGGGTACACGCAGGTGCTGCTCAACGGCGAACCCTTGCCCCCGGGCACGGCGCTGGACAGCATTGCGCTGGACAGCATCGAACGCGTTGAAATCACGCGCGGCTCGTCGGTGCAGTCGTCGCAGGCCATTGCCGGCAGCATCAACCTCGTCACGCGCCGGCCCACGGCGCTGGCCACGCGCGACTTCAAGCTCAATGCGGCCAGCCAGTGGGGCCGGCCGCAGTTGTCGGCTGCGGTCAACCTGGCCGGCCACAGCGGCCGCGCCACCTGGGGCTTGGGCGGGGTGGTGAGCAGCGAAAGGCAGCGGTGGCCCGCCACCTTTGTGCAAGAACGCCGTGAAGGTGCGGCCGATTTGCTAGCGCAGCGCACGCTGACCGACAAGTACGAACACGACCACACCGATGCCATCAGCCTGAACCCGCGCCTGGCCTGGAAGCGCGAAGACGCCACCAGCGGCCTGTGGCAGCTCAGCACCGACCACAGCCTGCGCTATGCCGTGTCGAGCGGCGGCGTGGTCGACCGGCGCGTGCCGCTGCTGGGCCCGGCCCCGGCGCAGCAGGACAGCAACCTGGCACTGGACTACAAGCGCCTGTTCTGGCGCGGGCGCTTTGCCGCCCTGCACCGCGACAACCACGGCGCGCAGACCGAGGCGCGCCTGAACGTGACCCATTCCAGCCGCGACCAGGACTCGAGGCTGCTGGGCAGCGATTTCATGCCGCGCCTGGTGCAGGACTCGTCCGTCACCGGCCGCGCCGTGGACCAGTCGGCCGTGCTGAACATCAACCACCAGCGGCCGCTGGGCGAATCGCACCGCCTGGACCTGGGCGCCGAGTGGGAACAAGCACGCCGCAGCGAAGACCGCGTGCAGACCGAGCAAAGCCTGCCAGGCGGGTTGCCGCCGCAGAACCTGGACGAGCGCTACGACGCGCGCGTGCAACGTGTGGCCGTGTACGCGCAGGACGACTGGACCTGGTCCAAGACCACCACCGTGCAAGCGGGCGTGCGGCTGGAACAACTGGACACCGTGAGCGAGGGCAACGTGTTCGACGGCGTGCGCCAGTCGCACCGGCTGGTGGGCCCGGTGTTGCGCCTGTCCACCAGGCCGTCGCCCACACTGGGCACGTTCAAGATCGGCCTGTCGCGCGGCTTCAAGCTGCCCACGCCGCGCGACGTGATGCCGCGGCGTTATGTGCCGGTGGAGGTGTCACCCACGGCGCCGGCCAACGCCGGCAACCCCGATCTGCGCCCCGAGCGCGCCTGGAGCCTGGACGGCAGTTGGCAGCAGAGCCTGCGGGCCATCGCCGGCGAGGTGGTGCTGTCTGCTGCATGGCGGCACATCGACGACGTGATCCTGGACCGCCTGCTGCGCCAGCCTGGCGTGCTCAATGCCCCCTGGCTGCTGCAGCGCTTCAACGGCGGCGCGGCCACCAGCCAGAGTCTTGAGCTGGAACTGCGCGGCCAGACCCAGCACGGCTGGGCCGGCGGCGCGCCCCTGCGCTGGCAAGCCAGCCTGGCGCTGGCGCGATCGCATTTGCACGACCTGGCGGCCGAGCGGCCCGCACTGGCCGGCCAAGCGCCGTGGGAAGCCAAGCTGAGCCTGACCTAGGTGTTTGCAGGCGTCTGGACCGCCCAACTCGGCGCCGAGGCCCGCGGCGCCGCCCTGGCCGATCAGCCCACGGGCCGGCGCATCGAGACACTGGGCCGGCACAGTCTGACCGCCGGCCTGAACTGGCAACCGCAGCGGGGGCGGACCTGGCGCTTCTCAGCCACCCAGCTCGGCGCCAGCGACGCGGTGGACATCAAGTCGGTGCGCACGCTTGAAGCGGGCGGGCCCGTCAACTACCTGGCGCGCGAAGCCTGGCACCGCGACACGGTGTGGCGGCTGGGGCTGGACAGCGCGTTCTGAACCCCGCCGCTGGCGCGGACTTTCACGAGGTGATGAACCGCTTCCTGTAGGCAGGCGGCAGGTCGACCAGCCGCATCATCATCGGCAGGTCGGCCGTGCCGAAGTCGGGGTCCCAGGCCGGTGGGCCCAGCACCTGCGCGCCGCAGCGCAGGTAGCCCTTGATGAGCGGCGGGGTCTCCACCGTGTCGTTGGCGGCGACGGGCGGCAGCGGCAAGGGGCGGCGCGGGCGCACCTGCAGGTCGGGGGCGGCCAGCCGGGCCTGGCTGAGGTGGTGCCACAGCGCCGCGGCCTGGCGGCCGCCGTCGCGCATCGACACGCTGGCGCAGCCGATCACGCCCTGCAGGCCATTGCGCTGCAGGAACTCGCCCAGCGAACTCCACAGCGTCAGGATGACGCCGCCCTGGCGCCACTGCGGGTCGGTGCACGAGCGGCCCAGTTCCGCCAGGTGCGGGCGCAGATGGCGCAGGCGCACGAGATCGAATTCGCCGTCGCTGTACAAGGCGCCCAGTCGCTTGGCTGCGGGCGGTGTCAGGACGCGGTAGGTGCCCACCACCTGCGACGGCGCGTCGTCGCCAGGCAGCGTGCGCACGATCAGGTGTTCGCAATGCGCGTCGAAGAGGTCGGCGTCCAGGCCCGGCGGCGTGCCGGGCGGCGGCTTCAGGGTGGCGCCCATCTCGCCGGCAAAGACGCGCCAGCGCAGTTGCTGCGCGGCCTGCACTTCGTCCTGGTGGCGGGCCCAGACCGCCTCGATCCGGGGCGTCGTTGCCGCGGCCTGGCTGGCGCGCAGGGCACCCCGCATGGCGGCGGTTTCTGCGTGGGTGGCGATTTGCATGCCTGCATGCTGCCGGCGGTCGATGACCGCGGGGCGACGAAACGATGAATCTGCCGTGACAGCGGCTCAAACCAGTTCTGGCTGCGCCACGCCCGGCGCGGGCAGCAGCGCCGGGCGCGCGCTAGCGCTGCGGTCGCTGCGGTCGCTGCGGTCGATGAGCGCCAGACGGCCATCGGCGTGTTCGACCAGCGCAGTCAGGCTCTCGACCCAGTCGCCGTCGTTGCAGTACAGCACGCCTTCGACGGTGCGCATCTCGGCGTGGTGGATGTGGCCGCAGACGACGCCGTCCAGGCCGCGCGAGCGGGCCTCGCGGGCCACGGCGGCTTCGAAGTCACCGACGTAACTCACCGCGCGCTTGACCTTGAACTTCAGGTAGCGCGAC
>JANNWL010000014.1:0-16691 GCA_031414735.1 Burkholderiales bacterium
CGAGCGCCTGATGGACTACCCGATGGTGCGCCAGCGCGTCGAGGCCGGCACCTTGGCCTTGCATGGCTGGCACTATGTCATCGAAGATGGCGAGGTGCATGTCTTCGACGTGCAGCGCGGCGGTTTCGTGCCGGCCGCGCAAGCCGAGAACGCAGGCACCGGCCCCTACCTGGCGCACGTGCACGACTACGGCGCCGGGGAAGATTCCACACGACTTTGAAAGGTCCACCATGGCACAGCCGCACGCGGTTTCTGGCGATGTGATCGATGTCCGGCCGCTCGGTGCCGCACTGCACGAACACGTCACCACGGCTTTCTTCAAGTCGGCGCAGCTGGAGCTGGTGCGTCTGGTGCTGCCTTGCGGCAAGCTGATGCGCGAACACCAGGTCGCCGGCGAAATCACCGTGCTGTGCATCGAAGGGCTGATCGAATTCAGCGCGCTCGGCGTCAACCGCCATCTCGCGCCCGGCGAGTTGATCCACCTGCACGCCGGCGAACCGCACTCGCTGTGTGCCCTGTCAGACGCCACGGCGCTGCTCACGATCTGCCTTGCGCGGCCGTGATGCCGCATGCCTTCCATTGACCACCCGCGTCGGCCTCTGCGACGACATCAACCCGCCCGCATGCACCCATGAACATCACCCATTTCAACGACCTGATTGCCAGTGCGCGGACTCAAGCCGAGCCCCAGCGGTTGCTGCTGGTTTTTGCGGGCGCCAGCCTGCCCGACCACCCCACTGCCGAGCAGCGGGCGCGCTTCGAGTCCGGCGAAGCCGGCGAGTTGGCGCCCCTGATGTGCGTCGCCAAGGAGCCGGGCGACCTCGCCGACTTCGACGCACTGGTCAAGGAAGCGTCCGCCCTGGGCGCTGACTGGGCGCTGGTTTTTGCCGCGGCCCTGTCGGGCCGGGCGGGTCTGCCACCCAGCGAAAGCCAGATCGACGCGGCACTCGACCGCATGGTCGAGGCCGTCAAGTCGGGCGAGCTGTCGGGCCTGGTGCCCTTCGACCGTTCGGGCGCGGCCGTGCAGTTGGGCTAGCGCGCGCCAATGAGGCGGTTCGACGCGGGGTGTCCGGTACAGTGAGCGGATGCGTCGGTCCTGGAGCCTGTCCACCAAGCTGGGTGCCATCGGCGCTGCCTTGCTGTGCATTGCGTTGGCATCGATCGGCCTCACGCTGTGGGTCAACTGGCAGCTCGAAGGCGGTGCCGCCGCCGTCAACGAGGCGGGCCGCATGCGCATGCAGACCTGGCGCCTGGCCCAGACACTGGCGCTCGCCGACGCGCCGCAATTGGCTGCCCTGACCGCGCAGTTCGACCGCAGTCTGGATCTGTTGAAGGTGGGCGACCCGGCGCGGCCGCTCTTCGTGCCGCATGACGACGCAAGCCGACGGGCCTTTGCCGACGTGCAGCGCGGCTGGATGCAGCTCAGGGCGCAGTGGTCGACGCCCCCGTACCCGGTGGCCGGTGATGCCGCGCTGCAGGCCGACGCCTTTGCGACGCGGGTCGATGCCTTTGTGTCCGCCATCGAAGCCAAGCTGTCGCACCTGACCGCCATCCTGAATGCGGTGCAGTTCATGATGGTGGCACTGACCATCGCCAGTGCCGTGGTGCTGCTGTACTCGGCGTATCTCTTCATCTTCAATCCGCTGTCGCGCTTGCAGTCGGGTTTGGCGCGGGTGGAAGCGGGCGACTTTTCAACGCGGGTGGAGCCCGGCGCCGGCGACGAGTTTGGCGCGCTGGCGGCCGGCTTCAACCGCATGGCGCAAACGCTGCAGGGGCTGTACCAGTCCCTGGAGTCCAAGGTCCGGGAGAAAACCGAGCGGCTGGAAGCCCAGCACGCACGGCTGTCGGCGCTGTACGAGTCGGCGGCCTTCGTGGCCCGTGCCAGCACGCTCGACGAACTGGCCAAGGGCATTGCGCAGCAGGTGCGCCGGGTGGCCCGTGCCGATGCATCGGCCGTGCGCTGGTCCGACGAGGCCAACCTGAAGTACCTGCTGCTGGCGTCTGATTGCCTGCCACAGGCCTTGGTCGACGAAGAGCAGTGCATACCCAGCGGCGACTGCCTGTGCGGCCAGAGCAAGAGCGCAGCGGTGACGCGCGTCTTCCCCATCCTGCTGGAAGGCGGTACGCCGCGGTTGGGACACTGCGCGCGGGCCGGTTACCAGACCGTGATCGGCGTGCCGATCCGGCTGCACGAACGCCTGGTGGGCGAGTTGAACCTGTTCTATCGCGAACCGAAGCAGCTGTCCGAAGACGACCGTGCCTTGCTCGAAACCATGGCCAGCCACCTGGCCGGTGCCATCGAGGGCCTGCGCGCGTCCGCGCTGCAGCGCGAGTCGGCGGTGGCCGAAGAGCGCGGCTTCATCGCGCGCGAGCTGCACGACTCCATCGCCCAGAGCCTGGCCTTCCTGAAGATCCAGCTGGGTCTTTTGCGCAACGACATCAAGAGCGCAGACGCCGCGCGCATCGACAAGACCCTGGGCGAGCTGGATGCAGGCGTGCACGACAGCCTGGGCGACGTGCGCGAGCTGCTGGTGCATTTCCGCACGCGCACCAACAGCGAGGACATCGCGCCGGCGTTGAAGACGACCTTGCAGAAGTTCGAGCACCAGACGGGCCTGGCGACCCACCTCGACATCGAGGGCGAGGGCCTGCCGTTGCCGGCCGACGTGCAGGTGCAGGTGCTGCACGTGGTGCAGGAAGCGCTGTCCAACGTGCGCAAGCACGCGCGGGCGCGTGAAGTCTGGGTCGAGGTGCAGCAAACGCCGACCTGGCGCGTCGAGGTGCGTGACGACGGCTGCGGCTTCGACCCCGACGGCGCCGGCCCCGACGAGATTCACGTGGGCTTGCGCATCATGCGTGAGCGGGCGCAGAACATTGGCGCGACGGTGGAGGTGGCCTCGGTGCCGGGCTCGGGCACCTGCGTGGTGTTGAAGTTGCCCGAGCGGGTGGGGCTGGCGGCATGACGGAGGCGCTGCCCATCCGCGTCCTGGTGGTCGACGACCACACGCTGTTCCGGCGTGGGTTGATATCGCTGCTCGCTGGCGACGCCCGTTTCCTGATCGTCGCGGAGGCCGGCGACGCCAACGAAGCACACCAGCGCGCGGCAGCCACACAGCCTGATGTCATCCTGCTGGACAACCACATGCCCGGCGTCAATGGTGTTGATGCACTGGCCGGCTTCAAGGCCCTCGCGCCCCAGGCCCGGGTGTTGATGTTGACCGTGAGCGAAGACGAGCGAGACCTGTCGGCGGCCTTGCGCGGTGGCGCCCGCGGCTACCTGCTCAAGACCATGGACAGCGAGATGCTGGCCTCGGCGATCCAGCGCACGATGGCCGGCGAATCAGTCGTCAGCCCCGAGATGACGAGCAAGCTGGTCAACGCGTTCCAGGCCGGGCAGGGCGCGGCCTGGTCACCGCCACCGGCCGTCGATGTCGATCCCATCCACAGCTTGTCACCACGTGAGCGCGAGATCCTGAGCCTCATCGCCAAGGGTGCCAGCAACAAGGAAGTGGCGCGCGACCTGGGCATCGCCGAGGCCACGGTGAAGATTCACGTGCAGCACATCCTGCGCAAGCTGAACCTCAGCTCAAGGGTGCAGGCAGCGGTCTACCTGGTCGGCCGCGCCGGCTGAGGCCGCGCCGCAGGCCGGGCAGATGGGTGTTGGCCGTTACGGCGTACACCGCCCAAGCACGCATGGATGCGCTGAGAGGTGATGCTGTTGCGGCGGCGACTGCGGCCCGCCTGCAGCGTGCCTGCCACGCACTGGATGTTTGGTTACATCCAGGCCGCTGCGCTTTCTTGACACCCCCCAGCGGTGTGTCAGAATTGATTGACAGTGCCATGTGACAACCCAGCCTTACAGTTGGTGTCACTCAAGGCATCAATCACAGGGGGACACTGCATGGACACCTTGACGCGCATCGAACAGGCCTTGCAAGCAGCGGTGGCCAGCGGCGAGACACCCGGCTGCCCGCCGCGTTTGGCGGCAGCGATGCGCCACGCCGTGTTCCCGGGTGGCGCGCGCATCCGCCCGCAGTTGTGCGTGGCGGTGGCGCGGGCCTGTGGCGACAGCGACCCGGCCCTGTCCGACGCCGCTGCCGCTGCCATCGAACTGCTGCACTGTGCCTCGCTGGTGCACGACGATCTGCCTTGCTTCGACAACGCGCCCACCCGGCGCGGCCAGGCCTCGGTGCACAGCGCCTTTGGTGACCGGCTGGCCGTGCTGGCCGGCGACGGGCTCATCGTGATGGCCTTCCAGACCCTGGCCCAGGGCGCGGCCCGCTCGCCGGGCCGCCTGCCGCGCCTGATGGCGACCATCGCCGGTGGCGTGGGCATGCCCTTTGGCATCACAGCCGGGCAGGCCTGGGAATGCGAGCCGCGCGTGGCGCTCAGCGATTACCAGCGCGCCAAGACCGGCGCCCTGTTTGCTGCGGCCACCTGCGCTGGCGCCGAGGCCGCGGGCATGGACGGCAACACCTGGCGCGCCCTGGGCGAGTGGCTGGGCGAGGCCTACCAGGTGGCCGACGACGTGCGCGACGTGATGGCCGACCCGACGCTGCTGGGCAAGCCCGTGGGGCAGGACGTGGCGCTGGGCCGGCCGAGTTCCGCCAGCGAGCATGGCCTGAGCGGCGCGATCCAGCACTTCGACCGCCTCGTCGCCAGCGCCATGGACGCCGTGCCGCCTTGCCGCGGTGCGGCGCAGTTGCGCGAGCTGGTGCGGCTGGAATCCGAACGCCTGGTGCCCAAGGCCTGGTGCGAGCAGGTGCGCCGCCAGAAGCCCGGCGCCGGCGTGCGCCGGGCGCGTGCGACGGTGGCGCAGGCGGCCGACCACAGCGCAGACTGAAGCTGAGGGTGGTTTGATGGAGCACGCAGAGCCGGTACCGCGCCCGCAGATGCCCGCACGTTCGTGGTCCGAGCGCCTGCGCGACTGGCGTCATCGCACCGTTGCCAGGCCTGGTTTCCAGCGCTGGGCGGCGGCCTTCCCGCTCACGCGCCCCATCGCACGGCGCGAGGCGCGGCAGCTGTTCGACCTCGTCGCGGGCTTTGTCTACAGCCAGGTGCTGCTGGCCTGCGTGCGACTGAACGTGTTCGAGTTGCTGGCAGCCGGTCCGCTGGAGGCCAGCGACCTTGCCCAGCGGCTCGATCTGGGCGCAGACGGCGCCGACCGCCTGGTGGCCGCTGCCGTGTCGCTGGAATTGCTGGAACGCCGGTCGGGTGGCCGCGTCGCGCTCGGGCGCCTGGGCGCGCCGCTGGTGGGCAACCAGGCCGTGCTCTCCATGATCGAACACCACGCCACGCTGTACACCGACCTGACCGACCCCGTGTCGCTGCTGCGCCGCGAGGGCCGTCCTTCGATGGCGGGGTACTGGCCCTATGCCGCCACGGACGGCGGCCCGTCGCCGGCGGCGCTGTCGCCCGAGCGCGTGGCCGAGTACTCGGCGCTGATGTCGGCGTCGCAGCCGCTGGTCACGAACGAGGTCACCCAGGCCTACCGCTTCGACCGCCACCGGGTGCTGCTGGACGTGGGCGGCGGCGAGGGCAGTTTCATCACCGCGGTGGCCAAGCAGGCACCGAAGCTTCAGTTGATGTTGTTCGACCTGCCCGCCGTGACCGAGCGCGCCCGGCTGCGGCTGGCCGATGCCGGGCTGGCGGAGCGCGCCAAAACCTTCGGCGGTGACTTCTTCAACGACGAGCTGCCCCGGGGCGCCGACCTGGTGTCGCTGGTGCGCGTGGCCTTCGACCACCCGGACGAGAAGGTGCTGCGGCTGCTCAAGGCGGTGCGCCGGGCGCTGCCGGACGACGGCATGGTGCTGCTGGCCGAGCCGTTGTCCAAGGTGGCCGGTGTCGAGGCCATGGGCGACGCCTACTTCGGCTTCTACCTGCTGGCCATGGGCCGCGGCCGGCCGCGCTCGGCAGCGCAACTGTCGGCGCTGTTGCAACAGGCCGGGTTCGAAGCGGCCCGCACCGTGCCCACGCACATGCCGCTGCAGACGGGTCTGCTGGTGGCGCGGTGCCAGCGCAGCCGAAACCCTGGCGAAAACCCTGAGCATTGAGAGTGTCAAGTTCTATTGACACCGGCAAATGTCAGCCTAAGATTACACCGTGACTTCCAGAACCTCGATGCCTTCGAAATGCGCCCAAGCGCATGCCGCTACCCCCCACAGGGTGGCTGCGACAAGGACGCGCGCATGAAGACGCGAGCCATCGTTCTGGAGCAACCCGAACACATCGCGTTCAGCACGCTCGATCTGACGCCCCCGGGCGATGACGACGTGGTGGTCGACATCGAGTTCAGCGGCATCAGCACCGGCACCGAGAAGCTGCTCTGGAACGGCCGCATGCCCGCATTTCCCGGCATGGGTTACCCGCTGGTGCCGGGCTACGAATCGGTGGGCCGCATCGTGTCGGCAGGGCCACTGGCGCAGCACCGGGTCGGCGACCGGGTGTTCGTGCCTGGCGCCCGTTGCTACGGTGAAGTGCGTGGCTTGTTCGGCGGCGCCGCCTCCAAGATCGTGGTCAACGACTCACGCATCGCGTCGGTGTCCGACGCCCTGGGCGAGCAGGCAGTGTTGCTGGCTCTGGCCGCCACGGCGTACCACGCCGTGTCTGGCGCCGGCAAGCGCACGCCCATCGTCGCGCCCGACTTGATCGTCGGTCATGGCGTGCTGGGCCGCTTGCTGGCACGCATGACCGTCGTGGCCGGCTTTGCGCCGCCCACGGTGTGGGAAACGAATCCAGGCCGCGCCACCGGTGCGCAGGGCTACTCGGTGGTCCACCCTGACGAAGACACCCGCCGTGACTACCACGCCGTCTACGACGTGAGCGGCGACGCGCAGATCCTGGACCGCCTGATCGCCCGCCTGGCCCCGGGCGGCGAGATCGTGCTGGCGGGCTTCTACACCGACCCGCTGAACTTCAACTTCGCACCGGCCTTCATGCGCGAAGCGCAGATCCGCTGCGCCGCCGAGTGGAAGCGCCCCGATCTGCTGGCCGTGTCCGAGTTGGCCGAAAACGGTCGCCTCTCGCTCGACGGTTTGATCACGCACTTCGACGAGCCCGTGAATGCCGACGCCGCCTACCGCACCGCGTTCGCAGACGCCAGCTGTCTCAAGATGGTCATGGACTGGAGAAATTGCCAATGAACGCCCCCGCATCCCCCGTCATATTCATGCGCGACGAGCGCCTGAAGGCCGAGGCGGCCATCGAGCCGACACCCGTGTCGACCAAGCCAGTCACCAAAGAGACGCAGATCATCGCCATCTACGGCAAGGGCGGCATCGGCAAGAGCTTCACGCTGGCCAACCTGAGCTACATGATGGCGCAGCAGGGCAAGAAGGTGCTGCTCATCGGGTGCGACCCCAAGAGCGACACCACCAGCCTGCTGTTCGGTGGCCGGGCCTGCCCGACCATCATCGAGACCAGTTCGAAGAAGAAGCTCGCCGGCGAGGCCGTGGCCATCGGCGACGTGTGCTTCAAGCGCGACGGCGTCTACGCCATGGAACTCGGCGGCCCCGAGGTCGGCCGCGGCTGCGGCGGGCGCGGCATCATCCACGGCTTCGAACTGCTCGAAAAGCTCGGCTTCCACGAGTGGGGCTTCGACTACGTGCTGCTCGACTTCCTGGGTGACGTCGTCTGCGGCGGCTTCGGCCTGCCGATTGCGCGCGACATGTGCCAGAAGGTCATCGTCGTGGCCAGCAACGACCTGCAGAGCCTGTACGTGGCCAACAACGTGTGCAGCGCGGTCGAGTACTTCCGCAAGCTCGGTGGCAACGTCGGCGTGGCCGGCATGGTCATCAACCGCGACGACGGCACCGGCGAGGCCATGGCCTTCGCAGAGCAGGTCGGCATCCCGGTGCTGTCGGTGATCCCGGCCAACGACGACATCCGCCGCAAGAGCGCCAGCTACGAAATCATCGGCCGGCCTGACTCGGTCTGGGGCCCGATGTTTGCCGAACTCGCCGACAACGTGGGCACGTCGCTGCCCATCCGTCCCAAGCCGATGACGCAGGACCAGTTGCTGGGCCTGTTCAGCGCCGACACCGTGGGCCGCAATGTGGTGCTCGAACCGGCGACGCAGTTCGACATGTGCGGCAAGACCGAGATCAAGCGCGAGACGCTCGAAGTCGTCTACGACGCCGTCTGAATAGAACCCTGATGAGCAGTCCCGTCATCATCCCCATCGTTGCGGCACCCGCTGTGAAGGTGCCCACCGCCCTCGAAGGCGATGGCATGGGTTGCCATTCCGGCGGTGAAGCCATGCTGGCCGCGGCGAAGTCCGCAGGCAAGTCGGCCACGCTCGACCAGTACGCCAAGGACTACCCGAAAGACCCGAAAGCCGGCCCGCACGACCAGCCGCAGAGCATGTGCCCGGCCTTCGGTTCGTTGCGTGTGGGGCTGCGCATGCGCCGCACGGCGACGATCCTGTCGGGTTCGGCCTGCTGCGTCTACGGCCTGACCTTCACCTCGCACTTCTACGGCGCCAAGCGCAGTGTCGGCTACGTGCCGTTCAACTCCGAGTCGCTGGTCACCGGCAAGCTGTTCGAGGACATCCGCGAATCCGTGCACCAGCAGGCCGACCCGGCGCTGTACGACGCCATCGTCATCATCAACCTGTGCGTGCCCACCGCCAGCGGCGTGCCGTTGCAGATCCTGCCGAAAGAGATCAACGGCGTGCGCATCATCGGCATCGACGTGCCCGGATTCGGCGTGCCCACCCATGCCGAGGCCAAGGACGTGCTGGCCGGCGCGATGCTGAAGTACGCACGCACCGAGGCCGAAGCCGGCCCCGTCATGGCGCCGCGCAACGGCGTGTCCGACAAGCCCACCATCACGCTGCTGGGCGAGATGTTCCCCGCCGACCCGGTGATCATCGGCATGATGCTGGAGCCCATGGGCCTGGCCGCCGGGCCCGCAGTGCCCACGCGCGAATGGCGCGAGCTGTATGCCGCGCTGGACTGCGCCGCCGTCGCTGCGATCCACCCCTTCTACACCGCCAGCGTGCGTGAATTCGACGCCGCCGGCCGCCGTGTCGTGGGCTCTGCGCCGGTCGGGCACGACGGCACCGAAGCCTGGCTGCAGGCCATCGGCAACGCCACCAACATCGCGCAAGACAAGATCGACGCGGCGAAGAACCGTTTCCTGCCCGCCATCCGCGGCGCGCTGGCCAAGATGCCGATCAAGGGCCGCATCACGCTCAGCGGCTACGAGGGCTCGGAGTTGCTCGTGGGTCGTTTGCTGGTCGAGAGCGGCGCCGACCTCCGCTATGTCGGCAGCGCCTGCCCGCGCACGGTCTGGAACGAGGCCGATGTGCAGTGGCTGCAGAGCAAGGGTGTGATGGTGCAGTTCCGCGCCTCGCTGGAACAAGACCTGGCGGCGATGCATGAATTCCAGCCCGACCTGGCCATCGGCACCACGCCGGTCGTGCAGGCCGCCAAGGAACTGAGCATCCCGTCGCTGTACTTCACCAACCTCATCTCTGCCCGCCCCTTGATGGGCCCGGCCGGTGCCGGTTCACTGGCCACCGTCATCAACAACGCCATCGGCAACAAGGGCCGCTTCGAAGAAATGAAGGCCTTCTTCGGCGACACCGGCATGGGTCACTCCGCCGGCGTCTGGGAGCCGGCCAATGGCGTGCCGCAAGACCGCCCTGAATTCAGGGCCGAGCAGCGCCGCCAAGCCGTGAAGCTGGCGAAGAAGCGCAAAGCCGAGGAGATGATCTAGATGCTCGTCCTCGACCACGATCGTGCAGGCGGCTACTGGGGCGCGGTGTACGTGTTCACCGCCATCAAGGGCCTGCAGGTCGTCATCGATGGGCCCGTGGGCTGCGAGAACCTGCCGGTCACCAGCGTGCTGCATTACACCGACGCGCTGCCGCCGCACGAGTTGCCCATCGTGGTCACGGGACTGGCCGAGGAGCAGTTGGGCCGCGAAGGCACTGAAGGCTCGATGCGCCGTGCGCACGCCGCGCTCGACCCCGACCTGCCGAGCGTGGTGGTCACCGGTTCGATCGCCGAAATGATCGGTGGCGGCGTCACACCTGCCGGCACCAACATCCAGCGTTTCCTGCCGCGCACCATCGACGAAGACCAGTGGCAGTGCGCCAACCGCGCGATGTTCTGGCTGTGGTCGGAATACGGCATGAAGAAGGTGCCGGCCCGCACGCCCTTGGCCGAGCGCCCAGCGGGTGAGCGGCCCCGCGTCAATATCATCGGCCCCAGTTACGGCACCTTCAACTGCCCCAGCGACCTGGCCGAGCTCCGTCGCCTGGTGCAAGGCATCGGCGCCGATATCAACATGGTGTTCCCGCTGGGCAGCCACCTGGCTGATGTGTCGCGCCTGGTCGAGGCCGACGTGAATATCTGCATGTACCGCGAGTTCGGCCGCATGCTGTGCGAGGCGCTGGAGCGGCCCTACCTGCAGGCTCCCATCGGCCTGCACAGCACGACCAAGTTCCTGCGCAAGCTGGGCGAGCTGCTGGGCCTGGACCCCGAGCCCTTCATCGAGCGCGAGAAGCACACCACCATCAAGCCCATCTGGGACCTGTGGCGCAGCGTCACGCAGGACTTCTTCGGCACCGCCAGCTTTGGTGTTGTCGCCAACGAGACCTACACGCGCGGCATCCGCCACTTCCTCGAAGACGAGATGGGTCTGCCCTGCAACTTTGCGGTCGCCCGCCTGGCAGGCGCCAAGACAGACAACGCCGAAGTGCGCCGCCTGGTCAAGGACAAGACGCCGCTGGTGCTGTACGGCAGCTACAACGAACGCATCTACCTCGCCGAGATTGGGGGCGGCGGGATGATGAAGACCAGCTTCATTCCGGCCTCGTTCCCGCTGCCCATCATCAGGCGCCACACCGGCACGCCGTTCATGGGTTATTCGGGTGCCACTTACATCATCCAGGAGTTCTGCAACGCCCTGTTCGATGCGCTGTTCCACATCCTGCCCCTGGGCACGGAGATGGACAAGGTCGACCCCACGCCCAGCCGCATCCACCAGCCGCTGCCCTGGGACGCCGATGCGCAAGCGCGGCTCGAAGACCTGATCGAGGCCGAGCCCGTGCTGGTGCGCATCTCTGCCGCCAAGCGCCTGCGCGACATGGCCGAGGCCGATGCGCGCAGCCAGGGGCTGGCGCAAGTCACGGCGCAACGCATGAACGTGTTGTTCGGCGTCGAGAAGGCCGAGGCCTGACCGTGATGAACAGTTTCATGAATTCACAAGAACAAGCGCAAGGCTTTGCTGAGCGTGTGTCCATTGCCGCAAATTCAGGGCAATGGTTTTCTCCCGCACCGACAGGTGTGGTCACTGCCGAAAGGCGTTTTTGGAGGACTGTCAACCATGGCTGACAAAGTAAACCCGTCAGGTCTGACGGACGAAGAGTGCCAAGAGTTCCACAAGTACTTTATTCAAGGGTACTTGCTCTGGGCCGTGGGCGCGTTTTTTGCCCACAGCCTGGTCTGGATTTGGCGCCCCTGGTTCTGACACTTGACTGAGAGACCATCATGGCAACCAACCACATTGAACTGAATTCGACGCGGCGCGAGGGGTCCCTCGAGGGCTTTCACGTCATTTTCTTAGGCATCTTCATCGTGTTCTTGTTGCTGGCCATGGTCTCGATGGTTTGTGCGCAGAGCTGGCGCACCTTGCTGCCAGGGGCAGAGGGAGCGCATTCGATGTTGGACGGCGTCAAGTCTGCCGTCTACACCGTCATATCCCAATTGAGTTAGTGGAAAGGAAATCACTATGTGGCAATTCTGGAAAGTAGTCGATCCGCGTCTGGCCATCATTGGCGTCGGCATGCTGATTGCATTCGTCTCGACGAGCATTCACCTGATCCAGGTCAGCGGCGATCGTTACAACATCAATTCCTGGCATCCTGACACGGTGAAAGCCGCGAAGGCCGCGCAGAACACGGCAATGCCCCCGAAATAACGGCATCTGCCGTTTTTCACAGGCGGGCGCGAACGGGTCGTCAAGAACGGTGCGCCTGCCCCCTTATTCGTTAGAGATTTGCCACGCGAGAGCCGAACAGACCGGACACCGGTTGGAGGACACAACATGGCCATGCTGAGCTTTGAACGTAAATACCGCATTCGTGGCGGCACGCTGATTGGAGGAGACCTGTTCGATTTCTGGGTCGGGCCCTTCTATGTCGGCTTCTTCGGTGTCACCACCGTCTTCTTTGCCTTGCTCGGCACCACCATGATCCTCTGGGGTGCGGCCATGGGGCCGACCTGGAATCTGTGGCAGATCAACATCGCCCCGCCCGATCTTTCCTACGGCCTGCGCATGGCGCCGATGATGGAAGGCGGGTTGTGGCAAATCATCACCGTGTGCGCGCTGGGGGCCTTCATCTCCTGGGCGCTGCGCGAGGTGGAGATCGCCCGCAAACTGGGCATGGGCCTGCATGTGCCGGTGGCCTTTGGCTTCGCCATCCTGGCCTACGTCACGCTGCAGGTCATTCGCCCGGTGTTGATGGGTGCCTGGGGCCACGCGTTCCCGTATGGCATTTACAGCCACCTGGACTGGGTCAGCAACACGGCCTACCAGTACCTGCACTTCCACTACAACCCCTGGCACATGATTGCGGTGACGCTGTTCTTCGCCACCACGCTGGCGCTGTCCATGCACGGTGGTCTGGTGCTGTCGGCCACGAACCCGAAGAAGGGCCAGGAAGTGAAGTCGCCGGAGCATGAAGACACCTTCTTCCGCGATTTCATCGGCTACTCGGTGGGTACCTTGGGCATTCACCGCGTGGGCCTGTTCCTGGCGCTGGCTGCGGTGTGGTTTGCCGCCATGTGCATCGTGGTCAGCGGACCGTTCTGGACCGGTGCCTGGCCCGAGTGGTGGGGCTGGTGGCTGAACCTTCCCATCTGGCGCACCTGAGCAGCAGCGACGAGGAGACACAACAATGGCTGAGTATCAAAACCTCTTCACCACCGTGCAACCCGTCGGGCCGCTGCACGACGGCATCCCCCACCCCCCACGCGGCAACTGGAAGCGCACGGGCACGCCCTTTCTGTTCCATCTGCTGGGGCGCATCGGCAACGCGCAGATCGGACCCATCTACCTCGGCGGTCTGGGTGTGGCGTCGGTGCTGTTTGGCACGCTGGCGTTCAACATCATCGGCTTCAACATGCTGGCCTCGGTGAACTGGAACCCCATCCAGCTCGTGCGGCAGTTGTTCTGGCTGGCTCTCGAGCCGCCACCGCCGTCCTTTGGCCTGAGCATTCCGCCACTCGGCCAGGGCGGTTGGTGGTTGATGGCCGGCTTCATGCTCACAACGTCGCTGCTGCTGTGGTGGGCACGCACCTATCGCCGCGCGCGCCAGCTGGGGCTGGGCACGCACGTGGCCTGGGCCTTTGCGGCAGCCATCTGGTTGTTCCTTGTGTGCGGCTTCTTTCGCCCCGTGATGATGGGCAGCTGGGCCGAGGCGGTGCCTTTCGGCATCTTCCCGCACCTGGACTGGACGACAGCGATCTCGCTGCGCTACGGCAATCTCTTCTACAACCCGTTCCACGCGCTGTCCATCGTCTTCCTGTACGGGTCGGTGCTGCTGTTTGCGATGCACGGTGCCACCATCCTGGCCGTGACGCGCTTTGGTGGTGAACGCGAGATCGAGCAAATCGTCGACCGCGGTTCTGCCAGCGAACGTGCAGCGCTGTTCTGGCGCTGGACCATGGGTTTCAACGCCACGATGGAATCGGTTCACCGGTGGGCCTGGTGGTTCGCGGTGCTGTGCCCGCTGGTGGGTGGCATCGGCATCCTGCTGACCGGCACGGTGGTGGACAACTGGTATCTCTGGTCGATCAAGCACCATGTCGTGCCCTCGTACCCGGCCATCCTGCCCCTGGGCGTGGACCCGCTCACCCTGCCTGGAGTCAAGCCATGAGCCGCACCGTGAGGTTTCTACAGTTCGTCGCGGCCACGCTCGCAGCCAGCTTGCTGGCGGGCTGCGAACGGCCACCGATTGCCACCGTGCAAACGGGCTACCGCGGCACGGCCATGGAGCAGATCTACAACCCGCGCACGCTGGCCAAGGAAGCCGCGCTCAACACCGCCCCGGTGGCAGCCGACCCGGCCAGCCCCGATGGCCCGAAGGCGCGCGACATCTACAAGAACGTGCAGGTGCTGGGCGACTTGAGCGTGGCGCAGTTCTCGCGCCATATGGCGGCCATCACGCAGTGGGTGTCGCCGCAGGAAGGCTGCACTTACTGCCACGTGGGTGAAAACTTTGCCGACGACGGCAAGTACACCAAGATCGTGGCGCGCCGCATGATTCAGATGACGCAGCGCGTCAACGAGGACTGGAAGAACCACGTCGCGGCCACCGGGGTCACCTGCTATACCTGCCACCGCGGCAACCCGGTGCCGGCACAGGTGTGGTTTGCGCCCAAGGACAGGGCGAACCCGAACTCGCTGTTGGGGGACCTGGCTGGCCAGAACATGGCCGCCAAGTCGGTGGGACTCAGCTCGCTGCCCAACGACCCGTTCACGCCGTACTTGCTGGGCAGCGAGCAGATTCGCGTCAACGGCACCGAGGCACTGGCAAGAACAGGCAGCGCGGCCAACCGCAGTTCGACCAAGCAGGCTGAGCACACCTTCGGGCTCATGGTCCATATGTCCGAGTCGCTGGGTGTGAATTGCACCTACTGCCACAACACGGCCAACTTCCAGAGCTGGGACAGGCCGCAGCGCACCACCTCGTGGTATGGCATCCGCATGGTGCGTGACCTCAACAACGACTATGTGGTGCCGTTGACAGCCACGTTTCCGGCGAACCGACTCGGGCCCAAGGGCGACGTGGCCAAGGTGAATTGCAGCACCTGCCACCAAGGCGCCTACAAGCCGTTGTACGGTGCTGAAATGGCCAAGCACTTCCCCGAGTTGCAAACCAAGAGCAAGCCGCCCGCCGCAGCCGAAGCCGCAGCCAGTGCAGCCAGCGCCGAAACGGTGGCACCGGCGGTCACGGTGGCCGCGAAGTAATGGGGGCGCTGCGGCGCGGCCGCGCCCGGCGCTGTCCATGAACCTGGGTCGAGCAGACGCCGCCGCAGCCCCGTCCGGGGCGGCGGCGGCGGTTCCACTTGACTATCTGCAAACGGTGTCTGCTGCAGCCTTGTCGCCCCAAATTGTGGTGATGCTGCTGGCCGATGTATCGCCCAGCTGGCGCGCCTGGGGCTGGAGCCGCATCATGCTGGGCGCACACAGCCTGCGCGGCGTGGCCGGACTGCAGTTCGCCAAGGTCATGGGCAGCGGCTTCGAAGGGGGCTTCGGTCTGCGGCCCAGCGCGTCGCGCCAGGGCGTGTTTGCCTTGTTTGACAGCGAGGCCCTGGCCGATCAGTTCATCGACCGATCCAGCGTGGTGGCGCGCTACCGGGCCCGGTCCAGCGAGTTCTGCATTGCCAAACTGCGCGCCTGGTCCTGCCGCGGCAGTTGGAGCGGGACATCGCTGTCCGCACCCGGGGTTGCGCCCACCGACGGCCCCGTGGCGACGCTGACGCGGGCCTCCATCCGTCTGCCCAAGGCCTGGGCCTTCTGGCGCATGGCACCGGCCGCGCAGGACTCGCTGGCTGGCGCACCGGGCTGCAGGCTGGCGGTCGGGCTGGGTGAGGCGCCCTTGCTGCGGCAAGCCACTTTCAGCGTCTGGGACAGCGTGCAGGCCATGGACGCCTATGCCCGATCCGGCGCGCACCTGGACGCCATTCGCGCGTCAAATCGAAACGGTTTCTTCTCGGAATCGATGTTCGTGCGCTTCACCCCGTTGCTGCTGCGCGGCACCTGGCTGGGCGTGCACCATGGCTGAAGCGCTGCGCTCGCACCGGGTGGTGGTGGTGGGCGCCGGCATCGGCGGTCTGGTGAGCGCCTTGCTGCTGGCCTGCAAGGGCCTGGAGGTGACTCTGGTCGAGGCCGCCAGCGCGCCCGGCGGCAAGATGCGCCAGGTGCAGGTGGACGGCGTGGCGGTCGATTCCGGCCCCACCGTGTTCACCATGCGCTGGGTGTTCGACCAGATCCTGGCCGACGCTGGCAGCTCGCTGGACAGCCTGCTCACCATCAAGCCGCTGGACGTGTTGGCCCGCCACGCCTGGCGCGGCCACGCCCCCACGCTCGATCTGTTTGCCGACGTGCAGCGTTCGGCCGACGCCATCGCGGACTTCAGCAGCCCTGCGGAAGCGCGGCGCTTCCTGGGTTTCTGCGACCAGGCCAGGCGCCTTTACGACACGCTGGAAGGCCCCTACATCCGATCCGAGCGACCCACATTGGCCAGCATGGGGGGCGACCTGGGCCCGCGCGGCCTGGCCCTGCTGGCCGGGTTGGGGCCATTGGCCAGCTTGTGGAAAGCCCTGTCTCGCCACTTTCACGACCCGCGCATGCAGCAGCTGTTTGGGCGCTACGCCACGTACTGCGGCTCGTCACCCTGGCAGGCACCGGCCACGCTGATGCTGGTGGCGCAGGTCGAGCTTGACGGCGTGTGGGCCGTGCAGGGCGGCATGCATGCCGTGGCGCAGGCGCTGGCCGGTCTGGCGCAGCGGCGTGGCGTGGTGTTGCGCTACGGCCAGGCGGTTGAACAGATCCTGGTTCAAGGCGGACGGGCCAGCGGCGTGCGGCTGGCTGATGGCTCGGTGCTGTCCGCCGACTCGGTGGTCTTCAACGGCGACGCTGGCGCGCTGGCGGCCGGCCTGCTGGGCCCGGCGGTG
>JANNWL010000015.1:0-2831 GCA_031414735.1 Burkholderiales bacterium
GCCGGGCACCTGAATGGCGAGTCCGGTCTGGGCGATTGGCCCCAGGGCCTGGCCTGGCTGCGTGAGCTGGGTGCGCCTGCGCCCTGAAGGACAACCGCGTCGCGCTCCGCCCAGGTCGGCGCCGGGCAGGCGCTCGTGGACAATGTCCGCATGGTGACCAAAAAACCCAAGGGACTGGGCCTCGGCCTGGAAGCGCTGCTCGGCCCCAAGGTCAGCGAATCGGCGGCAGAGCCCGCGCAGCCCACGACGCTGGCACTGTCACGCCTGCAGGCCGGGCGCTACCAGCCGCGCACGCGCATGGACGAGGGCTCGCTGTACGAGCTGGCCGAAAGCATCCGCAGCCAGGGCGTGATCCAGCCCATCCTGGTGCGTCCGCTGCAAAGCGGGGACTACGAGATCATTGCCGGCGAGCGCCGTTTCCGCGCCGCGCGGCTGGCCGGGCTGGACACGGTGCCGGTGCTCGTCAAGCCCGTGGCCGACGAGGCCGCGGCAGTGATGGCGCTGATCGAGAACATCCAGCGCGAAGACTTGAACCCGCTGGAAGAAGCGCAAGGCCTGCAGCGCCTGGTCACCGAATTCCAGCTCACGCACGAACAGGCCGCGCAGGCGGTCGGCCGGTCACGCAGCGCGGCCAGCAACCTGTTGCGTCTGCTGAATCTTGCAGAGCCCGTGCAGCAGATGCTGATGGCCGGCGACCTGGACATGGGCCACGCGCGCGCGCTGCTGGCCCTGCCCGCGGCGCAGCAGGTGATGTGCGCGCACGAAGTTGCAGCGCGCAAGCTCAGCGTGCGCGACGCCGAGCGGCTGGTGGCGCGCCACCTGGCGGGGGGCACTGGTGAGCCCGCTGCACGGGGCAAGGTCGACAAGCCGCGCGACATCCTGCGGCTGGAGTCGCGCCTGGCCGACGTGCTGACGGCGCCGGTGGACATCCGCATCCTGCGCCGCACGCGGCGTGGCGAGCAGGGCGAAATCGCGATCGGGTTTGGTTCGCTGGACGAGCTCAACAGCTTGCTGGACAAGCTGGGCGCCGGCGACAACTGAGGTCGCCGGACCGGGTCAACCCGGCGCGTCACACTGTAGATTCGGCCTTGCGGTGCGCGCCGTTCCACGCCAGCCACAACAGCGCCAGCGACACCCCCGCGATGGGCACCAGCGAACCCAGGTTCAGCCAGGTCCAGCCCTGTGTGGTGATGAGCGCGCCGGACGAGAACGAACTCAGCGCCATGGTCGAGAACACGCAGGTGTCCATCACGCCCTGAGCTCGGTTCTTCTCCTCCGGGCGGTAGGCCTGGGTGAACAGCGTGGTGCCGCCGACATACAGGAAGTTCCAGCCCACGCCCAGCAGCAGCAGCGCCACCAGGAACTGCATCACGTCCACGCCCGACAGCGCCACGGCCACACAGGCGAAGTTCAATGCCGCGCCCACGCCCATCACCGGCAGCGCGCCGAAACGCTTGATGAGCCGCCCGGTGAAGAAGCCGGGCACGAACATGCCCAGCACATGCCATTCCAGCACCAGCGCGGCGCGGTCGAAGGGGTGCGCGCACTGCTGCATGGCGATGGGCGTGGCGGCCATCAACAGGTTCATCACGCCATAACCCAATGAACACGCGGCCACCGCGATGAAGAACACCGGCTGCTTCAGCAATTCCGACACCGGCCGCCCGCCCGACGCGCCGACCACCGGCGCCACATGCGGCGGGAAGCGGATGAAGGACAGCGCCAGCAGCGACAGCATCGCCACCAGCACCAGCGCCAGGTAGGCGCCGGCAAAGGGTGCGGCGAACAGGTCGCGCGTGGCGCTGGCCAGGTTGGGCCCGGCGAAGGCGCCGATGATGCCGCCGGCCAGCACCAGCGAGATGGCCTGTTCCTTGAAGGCCGGCCCGACCAGCTCCGGCCCGGCAAAGCGGTACAGCGCCGCGTTGGCGCTGTAGAAGCCGGCGATGACGGTGGCCGCCACCAGCAGCCAGAAGCTGTGGATGTGCACGGCGTAGGCACACAGCGCCGCCGACAGCGCGGCCACCGCCAACCCGGTCTGGAAGGCCCGCTTGCGCCCCACCCGGGCCTGCAGGCGCGACACCGGCATCGCAGACAACGCGGCACCCACGACATAGCCCGTCACGGGCAGCGTCGCCATCCAGCCCATCGGTGCCAGTGACAACCCCACCAGCCCGTTGATGGCGATGAAGACAACATTGTTGGTGAGGAACAAACCTTGGCACAGGGCCAGCAGCAAGAGGTGGCGGTTCACCGGGCGCATCATCGCACCGCGGAACTCGCCGCCGTCGAGCAAGTCAGCCGAAAGGCATGGCGTCGCGTTAGTGCAATCTGGCGGGCATGGCAATTGCAAGACCCGACAGCGTGAACTGGTGCTCTTTGGCAGCGCTGTTCAACTTCTTGCGAAGTGCAGAATGGTCCATGCTGGTTGTGTGCTGTGCAGGCGTCGACATGCGTTGAGGTGACCGGAAAGCTCTGATGGAGCCTGGGCCCGTAAAGCCCGGGCTTCATCAGAACTTCCCAGGCACGGCGGGGACATACCTTCCCGCCGCGGCCGACCTGGACACCGAGAGGCCCCCCATGGACGTGATCAGCCACATGAAGGCGCGCTACGAGCGCCTGCGCGAAGAAGAAATCTCGCTCGAGGACTACCTCGCCGAATGCAAGGCCAGCCCGCTGGCCTACGCCACCGCCGCCGAGCGCATGCTCAAGGCCATCGGCGAGCCGCAGACGGTCGATACGCGCAATGACCAGCGACTGTCCAGGCTGTTCGCCAACAAGGTCATCAAGCGCTACCCGGCATTCGCCGAGTTCTACGGCATGGAGGACTCCAT
>JANNWL010000016.1:0-5361 GCA_031414735.1 Burkholderiales bacterium
ATCGGCCTGCCCACCGGTTGGTTGGGCATGATCTTCGCGCTCGGCGCGCTGGGGTCGATCGCCGGTGCCAGCCTGGCGCCTCAGTTGGGGCGACGCTTCGGCCCCGGCCGCACGATGGCCTGGGGCCTGGTGCTGTACACGCTGGGCTCTGCGTGCGTGCCACTCGTGGGCAGCGCCGGGGTGCTGGCTGTCGTGCTGCTGGTGACGCAGCAGATCGTCGGCGACGCCGGCCACACGCTGCACGATGTGCACGACCGCACGCTGCGCCAGACGGCGGTGCCGCCCGAGCTGCTGGCCCGCGCCGACGCCGGCATCCGCAGCGCGGGCCAGTTGGCGACGCTGGCCGGTGCGCTGATCGGTGGTGTCTTGGGCGACGCCCTGGGCGCGCGCAGCGTACTGTGGCTGGCGGTGGCCGCCGGTGGCGCGGCGGCGCTCGTGGCAGCCTTGACCCTGGCGCGGCCCGCGCCTCAGGCCAGGTCGCCGTCGACGTAGACCCAGCGACCGTCGACGCGCTCGAAGCGGCTCGACTCTTGCAGCCGGCCGGCGCGCCCGCCCAGCTTGTGGCGCGCGACGAAGTCGACCACGGCATGGGTGTCGTCGACAACCTCGACGCGGCGCACCTCGAGGCCCAGCCAACGCAGCCCGGGCTCGGCGCCGGCCAGGTCGGCCGGCCGCGTGCGGGGGTGCCAGGTCGCCCGCAGGTAGTCGCCATGGCCCAGCACGTAGGCGCTGTAACGCGAACGCATGAGGCTCTGCGCATCAGGCGCCTGCAGGTGCTGCGGCCCGGCGTGCCAGCGCCCGCAGCAGGCCGCATACGCCAGCGCACTGCCGCAAGGGCAGGGCGCTGGCGCAGCTGCCGCGGCCTTGCGGTTCACGGCGTGCCTTGCGGATCACGCAGCAGTTGCCTGAAGGCCTCGAACAGCCACGACCGCATGCCCACCACCAGCGTGTAGGGGCGCTTGTCCTTCTCGGGCAGCTTCTGGTCGGCCAGGTGCTGCTGAGAGAAATCCTGGCCCAGTCGCTGCAGGCGTTCGCTGAGCAGGGCCGCGTGCGCGCTGCCGATCTGGCCGTGCACCAGCATCAGCATCTCGCCGTCGCTCTCGAAACCACCGGAAAAATAGTCACCCACGGCGTGCTCGCGGAAGTACTTCATCACCGGGCCGTGGGGCCGCCAGCGAAACGTGCGGTCCACCTTCAGGCGGTAGCGGTTGAGCGGCCGCAGTTCGATGAAGCCGACCTTGTCCAGCGCCAGCAGGCAGGCCATGGCCTGCGGCTTGCTCAGCGTGTAGGTCGTCACGATTTGCTCCAGCGTCCATTGGCTCAGCGTGCAGATGGCGGTCAGCAGCAGCCGCGGGTCGGCGACCACGGCGCGTTCCTGGTCCAGCGTCAGTTCACGCCGCGCGGGTGCCGCGCGGGCCACTTCACGGGCCAGGTCGGCGAAGTCCATCTTCAGCACCGCCAAGACCTCGTCCACGCGCGACAGCGGCATCGGACCGCTGGCAAAGATGCGCTTCACGCTGGACTCGGCCAGCCCCAACTCGGTGGCCAATTGCGCGTAAGTGATGCCCGCCCGGCGCAGTTCGGCCTTCAAAGCGTTGACGAGGTCCTGGCTGCTGCTCATGGTGCTCAGGGAGTATCAGGAAACGATACCAGAGGTGACCAGTGGTGCCACGATTCAACGAGTAGGTGATACCCCGGCCGGGTTGCAGCATCATCCGGCCCGGTTTGCTGCCATTCGGGTACGAACCGCGGAAACAGGAGAACCTTGGTGAACAAGCGCGTCGAGATCCTCACCGTCACCCTCACCCTCAGCGTCACGGTCAGTGTCGATTCACTGTTCGTGTGGCCGCAGCGCAGCGGCCTGGCCGGGCGCGTGCAGGAAGTGCGTTGATGCGACGTCGCCACCTGATGCTGGGCTGCTGCGGCGCGCTGGCTGCCGGCTTGTTCACCGGCCTGTCGGCGCACGCCGCCAGCCCGCTGCGCAACCCCTGCAAGGGTGCGTGGCCAGCCAGCGGGGCAGGCCAGGCGCTGGTCGAAGAAGCATTCAACGGCTTGGACGTGACGCGCCTGGTCGACACCCACGCCCACCTGCTCGGCACGGGCGACGCCGGATCGGGCTGCACCATCCACCCCAGCATGTACCAGTGGTGGCGGCCCGTGGAGGTGCTGCGGCGGCGCGCGATCCTGGACGCCGCGTGTGTTGCGCCCGGCGCGCCGTCCATCGACCGCGCCTATGTGGAACGTCTTCAGTTGCTGGCTGCGGACTTCCCCGCTGGCGCACGCTGGTGGTTGTTTGCGTTCGAACAAGCCTGCGACGACGCTGGTCAGGCGCGCGCGGACTGGACCACCTTTCACGTGCCCGATGCCTATGCCGCCAAGGTGGCGGCCGCGTCGCCGCAACGCTTTGCCTGGGTGGCCTCGGTGCACCCTTACCGGCCCGATGCGCTGGCCCGGTTGGAGGCGGCCATCGCCGCCGGCGCGGTGGCTGTGAAGTGGCTGCCCAGCGCCATGAACATCGACCCGCGCGACCCGCGCTGCCGCCCGTTCTGCGAACGCCTGGCAGGTGCCGGTGTGCCGCTGATCGTGCACTGCGGCGAAGAGAAGGCCGCGCCGGGCGCCGGGCGCGACGAGTTCGTCAACCCGTTGCTGGTGCGGCACTTGCTGGCACATGGCGCCAAGGTCATCGTGGCGCACTGCGCGTCGCTGGGCCGGGCTGACGACACCGACCAGCCCTCGGCCCCGTCGCGGCCTGCCTTCGACCTGTTCGCCCGGCTGATGGACGAGCCCGAGTGGCAGGGCCGCTTGTTCGCCGACATCTCAGCCGTGTTCCAGCGCAACCGCAAGCCTGCTGTGTGGCGGGCGGTGTTGCAGAGGCAGGACTGGCACCACCGGCTTCTGCACGGGTCGGACCACCCGTTGCCCGGGCTGATGCCGCTGTTCTCGCTGTCGGCGCTGCAGCAGGCCGGTGTGCTGGCTGAAGAGGACATCGGTCCGTTGACGCGCATCCGCGAGTACAACCCCCTGTTGTTCGACTTCGTGCTCAAGCGCCGTCTGCGCCTGGGCTCGGCAAGGCTGCCGGCGACAGTTTTCGAAGCGCAGGCGCTGTCTGCCGCGACCGCCAAAAAAGGAACCGCGTGACTCCATCTTCAACTGCCAGCGCCGACCACCCTAACCAGTTCGCCCTGCTCGGCCAACGCCGCTTCGCACCCTTCTTCTGGGTGCAGTTCCTGGGCGCGGGCAACGACAACCTGTTCAAGTTCGCCTTCACCGTGATGGTCACCTACCAGTTGCAGGTCAGCTGGCTGCCGGCCTCGCTGGCCGGGCTGGTAATCGGCGCGCTGTTCATCCTGCCCTTCCTGCTGTTCTCGGCGACCAGCGGGCAACTGGCCGACAAGCTGGAGAAGACGGTGCTGATCCGCTTTGTCAAGACGCTGGAGATCGCCATCATGGCGCTGGCCGGCTGGGGCTTCGTGCAGCACCACGTGCCCGCGCTGCTGAGCTGCGTCTTCCTGATGGGTCTGCACAGCACGTTGTTCGGGCCAGTGAAGTTCGCCTACCTGCCGCAGCATTTGTCAGAACGTGAACTCACCGGCGGCAACGGCATGGTGGAGATGGGCACCTTCGTGGCCATCCTGCTGGGCCAGCTGGCGGGCGGGTTGCTCATCGCCATGCCGGCGCACGGCGCCCAGTACGCCGCCGCGGCCTGCGTGGGCGTGGCGGTGCTGGGGCGCATCGTGGCGCAGGCGGTGCCGCGTTCGCCGGCCACCGACCCGGCACTCGTCATCAACTGGAACCCCTTCACCGAAACCTGGCGCAATCTGAAGCTGGCGCATGGCAACGTGGTGGTGTTCCGCTCGCTGCTGGGCATCAGCTGGATGTGGTTCTTTGGCGCCGTGTTCCTGAGCATGTTCCCGGCCTTCGCGCGCGACGTGCTGCATGGCGACGAGCACGTGGCCTCGCTGCTGCTGGTGGTGTTCTCCATCGGCATCGGCATCGGCGCGCTGCTGTGCGAGGTGATGAGCCGGCGCCACGTCGAGATCGGCCTGGTGCCGCTGGGCGCCATCGGCATGAGCGTGTTCGCCATCGACCTGTACTTTGCCGCGCGCGGCCTGCCGCCGGCCAGCTTGCTGAGCTTGTCGCAGTTCCTGGCCGCGCCCGCGCACTGGCGCGTGATGGCCGACCTGGGCCTGCTCGCGCTCTTCGCCGGCGTCTACAGCGTGCCCATGTACGCGCTGATCCAGCTGCGCAGCCAGGCCTCGCACCGGGCGCGCATCATCGCGGCCAACAACATCCTGAACGCGCTGTTCATGATCGTCAGCTCGCTCGGCGTCGGGCTGCTGCTGAGCCTGGGCTTGACCATCCCGCAGGTCTTCCTGGTGGTGGGCTTGCTGAATGCCGTGGTCGCCTTCTACATCTTCATGCTGGTGCCCGAGTACCTGCTGCGCTTCGTTGCGCTGGTGCTCACACGCGGCGTCTACCGCTTCAAGGTGCGCGGCGAAGAGCACATCCCCGTGCAAGGCGCGGCCATCCTGGCCTGCAATCACGTCAGCTATGTCGACGCCGTGCTGCTGATGGCGGCCAGCCCGCGCCCCATCCGCTTTCTGATGGACCACCGCATCTTCGCCACGCCCGTGCTCGGCACCTTGTTTCGCCTGGCCAAGGCCATTCCCATCGCACCGCAGCGCGACGACCCGGCGGCCTACGAGCGCGCCTTCGAAGAGGCCCGGCGTGTGCTCGATGACGGCGACCTGCTGGGCATCTTCCCCGAGGGCGGCATCACGCGCGACGGCAGCCTGGGCGAGTTCAAGGGCGGCGTGATGAAGATCCTGCAGACCCACCCCGTGCCCGTCGTGCCGCTGGCGCTGCACAACCTGTGGGGCTCGTTCTTCTCGCGCATCGAAGGGGGCACGGCCATGACGCGCCCGCTGCGCCGTGGCCTGTTCAGCCGCGTGGCGCTGGTCGCCGGGCCGGCACTGCCGGCGGCTGCGGTGACGCCTGCAGTGCTGCGCGACAAGGTGGCGGCGTTGCTCGTGTCGTAGCGCAGCCTGCTGCGTTGTTTTCTCGACAAGCACCGCACCCGGCGGTGCACTGCAGGTTGACGACGCGGCCTGCGGCGCGCACATTCCGGTCTCTCGCAACGCACGCCACAGGAGGCCCACATGAAGACGCACGATCTTTCGCCCCTGTCGGCCCGCGCGCACTGAACCCGCGCCCCAGCGTCCCGCCTGTCGCCGTGCCCCGCACGGTCTGAAGACGTCGCAGTTCCCTGGTGGCCTGGTTCGCGCCCCGGCCGGCAAAACCCATCCCTGAATCGTTCGCAGGCCCCACGGCCAGCGAGTTGCGCGGCCGCCTGCGCGCCGC
>JANNWL010000017.1:0-5283 GCA_031414735.1 Burkholderiales bacterium
CGGCAAGCGGCTGTTGCTGGCCAACAAGGAGGCGCTGGTGGTGGGTGCCCACCTGTTCATGCAGGCTGTGGCCGAAGGTGGCGCCACGCTGCTGCCCATCGACAGCGAGCACTCCGCCATCTTTCAATGTCTGCCTGAAGACCGCAGCGCCTGGGCCGCGCGTATCGACCACATCGTGCTCACGGCCAGTGGCGGCCCGTTTCGCGAGCGAGATCCGGCCAGCTTGCATGGCGTGACACCCGCGCAGGCCGTCGCCCACCCCAACTGGGTGATGGGACGCAAGATTTCCGTCGACTCCGCGACCATGATGAACAAGGCACTCGAGGTCATCGAGGCGCGCTGGTTGTTCGACCTGGGGCCGGACAGGATCAAAGTCGTCATCCACCCGCAAAGCATCATCCACTCGATGGTGGTGTGCCGTGACGGGTCGGTGCTGGCGCAGTTGGGCACACCCGACATGAAGGTGCCCATCGCGTATGGGCTGGCCTTCCCCGAACGCATCGAGTCGGGTGCGCCCAGGCTGGACTTCCTGAACCTGCAGGCCCTGAGTTTCGAGCCCCCGGACCCGCTGCGCTTCCCGGGGCTACAGTTGGCCTGGGACGCTCTGGCCGCGCCCGCAGGCAGCACTGCGGTGTTGAACGCCGCCAATGAGGTGGCAGTGGCTGCCTTCCTCGACGGAACCATCGCCTTCACGGCGATTCACACGGTGAATGCACGCACTGTCGAATATCTGGCGCCGCGCTTGGGCGCCGTGTCCCGCCTTGAAGACCTGCTCGAACTCGATCGCCGTGCACGCGTCCAGGCGCGGTCGGTGATGTTGGAGTTCGCGACGTGATCACCACCGTGTTGGCCTTCCTGCTCACGCTGGGCATCCTGGTGGTGGTGCACGAGTACGGCCACTACAGGGTGGCGGTGGCCTGCGGCGTGAAGGTGCTGCGCTTTTCGGTGGGCTTTGGTCGCGTGCTGGTGCGTTGGCAGCGCGGCCCAGACGCGACCGAGTTCGTGGTCTGCGCGCTGCCGCTGGGCGGCTATGTGCGCATGCTCGACGAGCGCGAAGGCGTGGTGCCGGCCCACGAGCAGGCGCGGGCCTTCAACCGACAGACGCTTTGGCGCCGTGCGGCCATCGTGCTGGCCGGCCCGCTGGCCAACCTGGTGCTGGCAGTGCTGCTGTATGCCGCTGCCCACTGGATTGGCGTGAGCGAACCCAAAGCCGTGCTGGGCAGCCCGGTGGCAGCCAGCGTGGCCGAGCGAAGCGGCTTGCGGTCCGGCGACTGGGTTCGTGCCTATTCCGATGACGGCGACACCTGGCACGACGTGCAGTCCATGACCGACTTGTATTGGCAGATCAGCCAGACGGCGATGTCGGCCGGCGCACTGCACCTGCAGGTCACCGACAGCCAGGGTCGGGGTTCGCGCAACGTGCGGCTGGACCTGACCGGGCTGGGCTCGCGCGACGTCGATGCGGGCTTGATGAAGAAGATCGGCCTCGGGCCGCCCTACAGCGAGCCCGTGCTCGGCGAGGTCAAGGCCGGCGGCCCGGCAGCGCGCGACGGCCTGCTCAAGGGCGACCGGATCGTCAGCATCGACGGCGTGCCCGTGCTGGATGCGCAGAAGCTTCGTGAGCGCATCCGCGGCGGCGTGCTCGATGGCCAGCCCGTCGAGCAGCGCTGGCGGGTCGAGCGCTCAGGCGCGACGGCCGAGCGCATTGTCACGCCGCGTGTGGCCACCGACGGCACGGCCACGGTGGGCCGCATCGATGCGTTCGTGGGGCAGCCGCCGGCCATGGTGACGGTGCGCCACGGCGTGCTCGACGGTTTGTGGCGCGGCACCGTGCGTACCTGGGAAGTTTCGGCGCTGACGCTGAACATGCTGGGGCGCATGCTGATCGGCGAGGCCTCGCTCAAGAACCTCAGCGGGCCGATCACCATCGCCGACTACGCGGGGCAATCGGTGCAGCAGGGCCTGGGCTACTACCTGGGCTTCCTGGCCCTGGTCAGCGTCAGCCTGGGCGTGATCAACCTGCTGCCGCTGCCCATGCTCGATGGCGGCCACCTGATGTATTACATTTTCGAGGGCGCCACCGGCCGCCCGGTCTCCGACCTCTGGCTGGCCCGGTTGCAACGCGGCGGTATTGCCGTGCTGCTGCTGATGATGTCGGTGGCCCTCTTCAACGACGTAGCCCGCTTGCTGGGCCTGCACTGAATCCCATGTTTCCTGTTCTCCCGTTTGGGCCGCTGCGCCCCGCCTTGGCGCTTGTGGTGTCGGTAGCGGCCCTCGTGGGCTCGCCGGCTGCCCGGGCCGTCGAGCCCTTTGTCATCACGGACATCCGTGTCGAGGGCATCCAGCGCACCGACCCGGGCACCGTCTTTGCGGCACTGCCGTTTCGCATCGGCGACACCTACAACGACGACAAGGGCTCAGCGGCGCTGCGTTCGCTGTTCGCGACCGGCCTGTTCAAGGACGTACGCATCGAGATCGAGGGCCAGGTCGCGGTGGTCGTGGTCGAAGAGCGCGCGATCATTGCCACGGTCACCTTTGTGGGTCTGAAAGAGTTCGACAAGGACCCGCTCACCAAGTCCTTGCGCGACGCTGGCATCGGCGAGGGCTTGCCGTTCGACCGCGCGCTGATCGACCGCGCTGAGCAGGAAATCAAGCGCCAGTACCTCAGCCGCAGCTTGTACGGCGCCGAGGTGGTGACCACCATCACGCCACTGGAGCGCAACCGCGTCAACGTCAGTTTCACCATGACGGAAGGCGACGCCGCACGCATCCGCGACATCCGCATCGTGGGCTCGAAGGTGTTTTCCGAGTCGACCTTGCTCGGCCTGTTTGAACTGACGCCCAGCGGCTGGTTCACGTGGTACAGCAAGACCGACCGCTACGCCCGCAGCAAGCTCAATGCAGACCTGGAAAAGTTGCGCGCGTACTACGTCAACCGCGGCTATCTCGAGTTCACGATCGAGTCGACCCAGGTCACCATTTCGCCCGACAAACAGACCATTTCCATTGCCATTTCGGTGCGCGAGGGCCAGCCGTACACCGTGACCTCGGTGCGGCTGGAAGGCGACTACCTGGGCAAAGAGCCCGAGTTCCAGGCCTTTGTGTTGCTGCGCCCGGGCCAGCCCTACCGCGGTGACGCCGTCACTGAAACGTCGCGGCGCTTCACTGACCTCTTCGGCCTGTATGGGTACGCCTTTGCGCGCGTCGAGCCCCGCACCGAGATAGACCGTGCCACTGGGCAGGTGGCTGTGGTGCTGGTCGCCGACCCGCAGCGCCGCGTCTACGTGCGCCGCGTGGACCTGGCCGGCAACACGCGCACACGCGACGAGGTCGCGCGGCGCGAATTCCGCCAACTCGAGGCGGCCTGGTATGACGGTGGGCTGATCAAACTGTCCAAGGAACGGGTTGACCGGCTGGGTTTTTTCAAGGAAGTGGAAGTCGAGACCAACGAGGTGCAGGGCTCGCCGGACCAGGTCGATCTCGTTGTGCGCGTGGTTGAGAAGTCGACCGGCGCGCTGCAGGTGGGTGCCGGCTACTCCAACGCCGAAAAGTTCACCTTCAACGCGTCGGTGAAACAGGAAAACGTCTTCGGGTCTGGCAACTACCTGGGCATCGAGGTCAACACCAGCAAGACGAACCGGGCCTTGGTGCTGAGCACCGTCGACCCGTATTTCACCGTGGATGGTGTCTCGCGGGCCTTCGATCTCTTCTACCGCACGGCACGGCCGCTCAACAGCCTGGGCGACCAGTATCAACTGACCACGCCGGGCGGATCGGTCCGTTTCGGCGTGCCGTTTTCGGAGTACGACACCGTGTTCCTGGGCGTGGGCTTTGAGCGCACCGAGATCGGTGCGTCAGCCGGCATCCCGCTGAGCTACCTGAACTATCGCGTGCTGTACGGCGCCAACAGCAACGCCTTCCCGCTCACGCTGGGCTGGGCGCGCGATGCCCGGGACAGCGTGATCGCACCGCAGGCGGGCCGCTACCAGCGCGTCAACCTGGAGTGGAGCCCGTTTGGCGACGTGCAGTACACGCGCATCAACCTGCAGCACCAGGAATTCTGGCCGCTGCCGTTCCGCATGTCGGTGGGCGTGAATGCAGAGATCGGCATCGGCAAGGGTCTGGGCGGCAAGCCTTATCCGGTGTTCAAGAATTTCTACGGCGGCGGTTTGGGCACGGTTCGCGTCTTCGAACAAGGATCGCTGGGCGTGGTCGATCCCACGGGCGCCTACATTGGCGGCAATCGGCGCTTCAACTTGAACACGGAACTCTACTTTCCGGTGCCCGGCACGGGCAACGACCGATCGTTGCGCGTCTTCGCCTTTGCCGACGTCGGAAACGTCTGGGCTGAGGCCGAGAAGATCAGCGGCTCGTCGCTGCGGTCTTCCGCGGGCCTGGGCCTGAGTTGGATCTCGCCCGTGGGCCCGCTCAAGCTCAGTTGGGGCAAACCGATTCAACTGCAGCGCAACGATAGAATCCAACGTTTCCAATTCCAGATCGGGACTGCCTTCTGATGAAGATGTTCGCCACCCACGCGTCTGCCGTTCTCGCCACTGCGGCCTTGTCGCTTTCACTGGCTGCTACCGCGTTCTCACAGGAACTCAAGATTGGCTACGTCAACAGCGAGCGCGTGCTGCGTGAGGCCACGCCTGCCAAGGCGGCGCAAACCAAGCTCGAAGCCGAGTTCAGCAAGCGTGAGAAAGAGCTGAACGACGTGGCAACCCGACTCAAGGCGGCGGGTGACAAGCTGGAAAAGGACAGCCCGACCTTGGCCGACAGCGAGCGCTCGCGCAGGCAGCGCGACCTGGTCGAACAAGACCGCGACTTGCAGCGCAAGCGCCGCGAGTTCCAGGAAGACCTGAACCAGCGCCGCAACGAAGAGCTGGCGGCTGTGGTTGAGCGCGCCAACCGCGCCATCAAGCAGATCTTCGATGGCGAAAAGTACGACGTGATCTTGCAGGAAGTGATCTTTGCGAGTGGCCGGGTGGATATCACCGACAAGGTCATCAAGATCCTGAACGCGCCGGCGGGCCCGACCCGCTGACCATCGCCGGCGACCAGCGCGGTGCAGGCACGTCTGGGTGACCTCCACCGCTTGCTGGGCGGTGAACTGATCGGCGACGCGGACCTGACGATTGCCCGCATCGGGCCGCTGCAGGGCGCCGACGCCACCACCATCGCCTTCCTCTCCAACCCGCGCTACCGCGAGCAGCTGGCGGGCAGCCAAGCGGCATGCGTCATCGTGGGCCGCGAACTGCGCGATCTGGCCGCCGCACGGGGCGC
>JANNWL010000018.1:0-16269 GCA_031414735.1 Burkholderiales bacterium
TTCGCCTGGATCAATCCCGAACCGCAAGGCGTGTGGCAATACCGCCAGAGCATCGCCATCGTGCAGCAGCTGATGAACCAGCGCATGTTCCCGCTCACGCTGGCCGGGCTGGAGGGCGCCATGCGTCTGCTCAGCAAATGAACTTCGTCCGCCTGGCCGCGGCGGTGCTGGCACTGCTGCTGCTGCCCGGCTGCGCCATGTTGCCGGCGGGCCTGCGACCTTCCTCGGCCAACACCGAGCCACTCCAGGTGCTGGAGGGGCGAGAGGCCGGGCCACGGTCGTTGGGCGTGCGCATCGAGATCGAAGCGCCGCCCGACCTGAAGGTGCTGCTCGAACGCCATCTCGACCTGGTGCGGCTGGGCCGCATCGCGCGCGACGAGGTCGAAGACAGTGAGTGGTCGCGCCTGATCGACACCGCCCCGGCCCAGGTGCGCGAACTGCTGCTGACTGAAGGCTATGTCACCCCCAAGGTCATGCTGCAGCGACAGCCCGGTCGGTCCGCCGGCCAGCCCGACGTGGTGCTGCTGCAGGTCGAGCCTGGGCAGCGCGCACGCATTTCGCGCTTCACCATCGAGGTCGAAGGCGCGCTCGAGCGCGGCGCCCTTGCGAACGAGGGACACGCCAGCAAGACGCTGGCCCAGCTGCGCTCACGCTGGGCGCTGCAGGCTGGCAGCGAGTTCCGCAACCCGCTGTGGACTGACGCCAAGTCTGCCGCGCTGGCCCGCCTGCGCGCCGCCGGATACGCCACGGCGGCGTGGAGCGGCACGGGCGCCGAGATCGACCCTGTGCGCAACGAGGTGCGGCTGTTCCTGGTGGTCGACAGCGGGCCGCTGTTTCGCTTCGGCGGGCTCGTCATCGACGGCCTGACCGTGCAGAACGAAAGCACGGTGTTGAACCTGGCCGGCACACGGCCCGGCACGCCCGTGACCGAGACCCTCATGCTGGACTTCCAGGACCGGCTGCAGAAGGCAGGCCTGTTCGAAAGCATCAGCGTCACGCTCGACCCCGACCCGGCGCGTGCCGACGCCGCACGCGTGCAGGTGCGGCTGGGCGAGGCGCCGCTGCAGGTCTACACCTTCGGCGTGGGTTTCAGCGCCGAGACCGGCGCGCGGGCGTCGGTGGAACATGTCTACCGACGCGTGTTCGGCTTTGCGGCCACCGCGCGCAACAAGGCCGAGTGGGGCGAGAAGCGCCAGGCCTGGGACGGCGAAATCAGCACCCACCCCGGCCCCGGGCTTTACCGCAACCTGCTGGGCGGGGCGGTGGAGTGGCTGCAGTCCGACTCCGACACCGTGCTCAGCCAGCGCCTGCGCCTGGGGCGCGCGCAAGACACGCAGCGCATCGAGCGTTTGTTCTTTGCCGAGGTTGAACGCTCGCAGCGCGACGCCGCGGGCACACGCGTGCAGGCGGTGGCGGTGTCCGGCAACTTTTACGCAGTCTGGCGCGATCTGGACAGCCTGCTGCTGCCCACGCGCGGCGTGTCGCTGGGCTTGCAGCTGGGCGCGGGCCGCTCGCACGGCACGGCGACCGACGGCGGCTACTTCGGCCGCACTTACGCCAAGCTCACCGGTTACCTGCCGCTGGGCCGCCAGGTCTACGCCCAGGCGCGGCTGGAGGCTGGCCAGGTCTATCTGGCAGACAAGGACACCGTGCTGCCCCAGTCGCAGTTGTTCCGCGCGGGCGGTGACGACTCGGTGCGGGCCTATGCCTCGCGCAGCCTGGGGCCGCTCGTGAACGGCGTGGTCGGCGGCGGCAAATCGCTGCTGACGGCGAGCTTCGAGCTGGCCACGCCGATCAGCAAGACTTTGCCCTCGCTGTGGGGCGCCGTGTTCGTCGATGCCGGCAATGCTGTCAACGACTTCAAGGACTACAAGGCCTTCACCGGCACCGGCGTGGGCGTGCGCTGGCGCAGCCCGGTGGGCCCGCTGCGCGTGGACTGGGCCTGGTCGCCGCAAACCCGCCAGTCGCGTGTTCACTTCAGTGTCGGCGTGACGTTCTGAAGCCGGCCATGGAACCCACCCCGCCACCTACCCCCGCCGCCCGGGCCAAACCCGTCTCGGCCGTGCTGCGCCTGCTGTTGCCGCTGGCGGTGGTGCTGGGTCTGGTCGCGGTGTTGGTGCTGGCCGCCATGCTGGCCGGGCGCTGGGCGCTGTTGGACGAAGCGGGCGCGCGCTGGCTGTTGGCGCGCGCGCCGGGTGTGCAGGTCAGCGGCCTCAAGGGCAGTCTGCTGGGCGACACCCTGCAGGCCGATCGCTTGCAGCTGCGCTGGGGTCAGGGCAACAGCGTCGTCATCGATGCCTTGCAGGCCCGCGGCATGCGCTGGCAATGGCGACCAGAAACCGGCGTCTGGCTGCGGCTGGACGGCGAGTTGCTCACGGCCCAGCGCATGGTCGTGACCACGGTGCCCAGTGGCAAGCCGACGCTCATCACGCAGTTGCAGTTTCCGGCCCAGGTGCACCTGGACCAGGTGCGTGTGGACGAGCTGGTCGTCAACCGCCTGGCGCCCGCGCACGATGCCGTCGCGCGCAACCTGCGCCTGCAAGGCGGCCCCGGCGGCCGCCACAGCGTGGAGAGCCTGACGCTGCGCTGGCTGGGCAGCGCCGTGTCCGGCCACGCCAGCATCGGCAGCAGCGCGCCGCTGCCCGTGGTGGCGCAGCTCACCGTGACCCCCGAAGCCAGCGCCGCGGCGCCCGACTGGGCCGCCGTGCTGCGCGCCGGCGGTGTGCTGGAACAGCTGGACGTGACGGCCACATTGCGCGGCGTGGCACGCGGCGGACAACCTGCGCCCGCGCTGGACCTGGCCGCCCAGGTGCAGCCCCTGGCCCCCTGGCCCCTGGGCACATTGACCGCGCGCACCGCCGCGCTGGACCTCGCCGCGCTGTGGCCTGGCGCACCGCAGACGCGCCTGAGCGGCAGCGCCGACATCCGCACGACGGCCCGCGACGCGCCTGTCGCGGCCAAGGTGGCACTGGACAACGCCGCGCCGGGCCGCTGGAACGAGCGCCGCCTGCCTGTGCGCCGGCTGGAACTGGAACTGAGCCGCGAGGCGCAGGCGCCCGACCGCCTGGAGGCCACGCGCTTTGAAGTCTGGTTCGCCGACAGCGCCGGCAGCCACAGTGCCGGGCGCTGGAGCGGGCGCGCGACCTGGCAGGGCCACACGCTGGACGTCGACACCCGACTCGTTGACCTCAACCCGCAGCGCCTGGACGGCCGCGCCGCGAACATGTCGCTCAGCGGCCCGTTGACCGCCCGCCTCAGCGGCCTGCCTTCGCCCGACCCGGCGGCAAGCACCGCCCTGCCCCCCCGCGCCGTGGACTGGGTGCTGGACCTGCAAGGCTCGATGGCCGCCAGCACGCAACCCGTGCGGCTGGCGCTCCAGGGCAGCGCCAGCGCGCAAGGGCTGCAGCTGCGCGAAGTGCGCGCCAGCAGCGGACCGGCCAGCGCCGAGCTGCGCTTCAGCCTGCAGCGCGCGCCAAAGGGCACCTGGCAGCTGGACACCGCCGGCCAGCTGAACGACTTCGACCCCCTGCCCTGGTGGCCGGGCGAGGTCGGCACCGCCTGGCGCAAAGGGCCGCACCGGGTGTCTGGTGACTGGCAGATTGACGTGCGCTTGCCCACAGGCACCCCCGGGCTGGCGCCGCTGGCCCTGCTGCAGGCGCTGGACGGCCGCGGCACGCTGCGTGTGCAGCGCTCGGTGCTGGCCGGCGTGCCGCTACAGGCCGAACTGAGCCTGGGCCGTGTTGCCGTTGCGGCCACCGCCACCACCGGTCCCAGCGCCGTTCCCGCCGGCACCCCCACCACCCCCGGCATGGTGCTGCATGCCGAACTGCTGCTGGGCGGCAACCAGGCCGTGCTGGACGCCCAGGGCAACCCGGCGGGCACCGGCACGGGCGACCGCTGGCAAGCGCAGATCCGCGCCGACAAGCTCGCCAACCTCGCCCCGCTGGCCGCCCTGCACCCCACGCTGGCCGCTGCCCTGCCGCGCCAGGGCAGCCTGCAGGGCGAACTCATGGCCGAGGGCCGCTGGCCGGCGATGCGCACCTCGGGCCATCTGCGGTTGCAGCAATTGCAGGTGGGCACGCTGTCGGTGGCCAGCGGCCAGGCGCGCTGGCAACTGCAGAGCGATGGCGCACGCGACCTGTCGCTGCAGGCCGACGTGGCGGGTGTGCAACTGGGCCGCCAGCGCGCCACGCAACTGCGTGCCGACATCAGCGGCACGCTGGCCGACCACCTCATCGAGCTCAGCGGCACGCTGCCTGTGGCGCCGTCGGATCTGGCCGGGCAGTTGCTGGGCCTGCCCACCCAAGCCGGCACCCAGGCGCACCTGAAGGCGCGTGGCGCGTGGCTGGGCGAGGCAGCGGGTGGCGGACGCTGGCGCGCGCGGGTCGACCGCCTGGCCCTGGGCGGGTGGGACGGCAAGTCGGCACCCGGCCCGGTCGCCGTGGCCTGGGCAGAAGCGCGCGAGCTGCGCGCCGAGTTGGACATCGACGCCCAGGGCGACCTGGTCAGCCTGCGCGCCGAACCTGGGCGCCTGCGCCTGGCCGACAGCGTGGTGCTGCGCTGGGACGCCGTCAGCGCCGACCTGCGCGGCGAGCAGGCCCTGCTGGAGTTGCGCGCCGAGGTCGACGCCTTCCCTGCAGCACCCCTGTTGGCGCGGCTGCAGCCCGCGGCGGGCTGGGGCGGCGACCTGCGCCTGCGCGCACGGCTGGACGTGAAGGCCCGCGAGCGCTTCGATGCCGATGTCGTGTTCGAACGCGTGGACGGCGACCTGAACCTGAGCAGCAGCGAAGGCGTGCAGCTGATGGGCCTGACCGAGTTCAACCTGGCGCTGGCCGCGCACGACGGCCTGTGGAGCGTCAACCAGTCCTTCAGCGGCCGCACCCTGGGCGAGATTCGCGGCAGCCTGCGCGCCCGCACCGCGCCAGAACGCCGCTGGCCGGCGCCGGATGCCGCCATCGAAGGCAGCCTCCAGGCCCGGGTGGCCAACATCGGCATCTGGAACAACTGGGTGCCGCCGGGCTGGCGGCTGGCGGGCGAGCTGCGCACCACGGCGGCCGTCAGCGGGCGCTTTGGCGCGCCGCAATACACCGGCGACATCACCGGCAGCGGGCTGGCCGTGCGCAATCTGCTGCAGGGCGTGAACGTCAGCGACGGCCAGGTCAGCATCCGCCTGGCCGGCGACGTGGCGCAGATCGAGCGCTTCACGCTGCGCGGCGGCGACGGCCGCATCAACGTCACCGGCAGCGCCAACCTGGGTGCGGCGCCGAGCGCCCGGCTGCAGGCCACGGCCGAGCGCTTTCGCGTGCTCGGCCGCGTCGACCGCCTGCTCATCGCCAGCGGCCAGGCCGACCTGACGCTGCAGGCCGACCAGCTCAAGGTCGACGGCGCCGTCAAGATCGACGAAGGGCTGATCGACGCGTCCAACACCGAAGCCCCCACGCTGGACGACGACGTGACCGTGCGCCAGGCCGGCGCAGCGGCCCCGGACCCGACCGAGCAGGCCCCGCCGCGGGCCCGCCGCAACATCGCCATCGGCATCGACGTGGACCTGGGCGACAAGGTGCAGGTGCGCGGCCGTGGCCTGGACACCGCCCTGGCCGGCAAGCTGCGCATCACCACACCGGGCGGGCGGCTGGCGGTGACCGGTACTGTCAACACCGAGCGCGGCACCTACAAGGCCTATGGCCAGAAGCTGGACATCGAGCGCGGCATCCTGGCCTTCAGCGGCGCCGTCGACAACCCGCGGCTGGACGTGCTGGCGCTGCGGCCCAACACTGACAACCGCGTCGGCGTGGCCATCACCGGCAACGTGCTGACGCCGCGCATCCGGCTGTATGCAGAACCCGAGATGAGCGACAACGACAAGCTGTCGTGGCTGCTGCTGGGCCGCGCGCCCGACGGCCTGGGCCGCGCCGACACGGCCCTGCTGCAGCGCGCCGCCCTGGCCCTGCTGGCGGGCGAAGGCGAGGCCCCCACCGACACCTTGCTGCGCAGCCTGGGCATCGACGAGCTCTCGCTGCGCCAGGGCGACGGCGAGGCCCGCGACACCGTCATCAGCCTGGGCAAGCAGATCTCGCGGCGCTGGTATGTGGGCTACGAGCGCAGCGTCAACGCCACCACCGGCACCTGGCAACTCATCTACCGCATCGCCCAGCGCTTCACCGTGCGCGCGCAGTCGGGCGTCGAAAACTCGGTCGACGTGATCTGGGTCTGGCGCCTGGACGAAGCCCCGGTGGGCGGCGTGAGAAAATCCGTGTTGGTTCCGCCCTGAACCGCCCGCCGTAGTTCAATGGATAGAACGGGCGCCTCCTAAGCGCCAGATGCAGGTTCGATTCCTGCCGGTGGGACCACGGCCGCCACAGCAACCGCCCCCGCCACCTACAGCTGCGTGCCGAACGCCTCGGCCATGTCGACCCGGGCCTGGAGGCGGCTGCACAACAAGAAGGTGCCGGCGAACTTGCGCTGCAGGAACAACAGATCGGCCGGCGGGGTGCGCGCAAAGCCCTCGCCACGGTACTGGGCGTGGCCGTGGTCGAAGACCCTGCCGACGAGGCTGGAGTTGCCGAAGTCGTACGGCCCGGCGTGGCGCAGCGGCTCGCCGGCCAGCAGCAACATCTCGACCACCGCCTGCGACTGCGCCGGGCTGTCCTGGGCGGCGATGAAACCGGCCGCAAGCGCCGCTGCGCGCAGGCGCGGCAGGTCGCCGGCACGCTGGGCGCGGCCCAGTTCACGCAGTTGCTCGACACGTTCGGCGCTGACGGCCTCGGTGGCGCCGAAGTCCAGCAGGGCGATGCGCCCGGTGGCGGCGTCGAACAGGTAGTTGCCGAAGTTGGGATCGGTCTGCACCAGCCGCATCTCGAAGAACTCGCGCACCGCCAGGCGGCTCAGCGTCAAGGCCACCAGATCGCGTTGGGCCTGTGGGGCGTGGCCGCCGGCCAACTCGGCGATGGGCCTGCCGCTGGCGAACTCGGTGGCCAGGATGTGGGCCGTGCAGTGCTCGGGCACCACCGCCGGCACGCTGAGCACCGGGTCGGCGCCCAGGCGGTGGCGGTACTCGGTGGTGGCTGCGGCCTCGGCGGCATAGTCGGTTTCATGCAGCAGTTGCTCGCGCAGCCGCTGCAGCAGGGGCGCCGGGTCCAGCCCGGCCGGCACCAGCCCCGGCGTGCGTGCCAGCAAGGCCAGGTTGGCGACATCGCTGGCGATGCTCTGGCGCACGCCGGGGTACTGGACCTTCAGCGCCAGCACGCGCCCGTCGTGGGTTTCGGCGCGGTGCACCTGGCCGATGCTGGCCGCCGCCACCGGGGTGAAGCTCAGGCGCTTGAAGCGGCGGTGCCAGAGCGCGCCGTACTCATGCTCCAGCACCTCGGTGAGCTGGGTGGCGGGCATGACATGGGCCTGGTCGCGCAGGCTGCCCAGCATGTCGGCAAAGGCCGGGGGCAACACGCCCTGGCCGTCCAGCGACATCAGCTGCCCCAGCTTCATGGCCGCGCCGCGCAGTGTCGACAGGCGCTCGGTCAGGCGGCGCGCATTGGTCGGGGTCAGCATCAACGCCGACAGCGACGGGCGTTCGCCGCGCGCCAGTTCGCGCAGGCCGCCCGCTGCCGCGCTGACGGCCATCTCGCCCACCGCGCGGCCCAGGTGCAGCAGGCGGCGGGTGCGGCCCTGGGGCACCGGGGCGCTGCGCTCGGGCGGGCTGCGGGGCTCGGTCATCCGCCGCCGCGCAGGCCCTTGAGTTCAGGCACGCGCAGGGTGTCGGCGGCGGTGACGGCATCCAGCGGCAGGCGCCGCCCGGCGCGGTGGTCGGCCAGGCACTGCAGCACCTGCGGGCTGCGCATGCGTGCCGACTGCGCTGTGGCTTCGTCAAAGCTCAGCCACAGGGTGCGCACGATGCCGTCGTCCAGGGCGCGGCCCGGCAGTTCGTCGCCCACCGTGCCGCAGTAGGCCAGGCGCAGGTAGGTCACGTCCTCGCCCGTCTGCGGCCGCACGAAACGCGACAGGTACAGCCCCAGCAGGGCTTGGGGCGTGAAGACGCGCGCCGTTTCTTCCAGGGTCTCGCGCAGGACGGCCTCGAGCGGGGATTCGCCCTGCTCCAGGTGGCCGGCCGGGTTGTTCAGCCGCAGGCCTTCCGGCGTGTGTTCCTCGACCAGCAGGTAGCGGCCACCGTGCTCCACGATGGCGGCCACGGTGACGCTCGGGCTCCAGCGGGGTGTGCTCATCACACCCATGCTAAGGGCCCGGACCGGAACCGAGACCAGCGCGGCGGATTCAGCCCATGCCGACGTGCCGGACCACCGCCCGCCACAGGCCCTCGGGACGGGCGTCGACACGCTGCAGGGCGTTGAACTCCTGCAGCCGTCTCAATTCGCGGTTGATGCCGGCACCAAAGCCGCGCCGGCCGCCGCGGCGGTCGAACAGCAGGTCTTGCAGCAGCTGGCTGCTGAGCTCCATGTCGTGCCAGCACCAGGCAATGCGGTTGGCCACGCGCGGGTGCTTGACACACAGGGACAGCGGCCTGCGCCGCGTCGGCAGCTTGCGCAGCCACAGGCGGGCTGTGCCGGTCAGTGCGCCATCGCAGGCACGTTCAGGGCGCCTGACGCTGGCCCAGCGGGCGGCGTCGAGCGCGCTGTTGAATTCGCCCTTGTAGGGCTGCAAGACCTCGAGCATGGCGTTGTCCGTGTGTCGTGAGCGGCCACGCCGCAGCCGGGTTTTCGGCCGCCAAGGCAGCAGACTGAAGGAAGGGCTGAGGGGAAAAGTTGAGAATGCAGCGCTTTGCCCATGAACAACGACTTCACCCGCCCCGCGGCCAGGCCCGCAGCCCTGCACCCTTGCCCCGGCGACCAGGTGGGCGTGGTGTCGGATGCGCAGGGCCAGCGACTGGTGGCGCTGCGCGCGGCAGCCGCTGGCGACAGCATCCTGTGGATCGACGGCCTGCTGACCAGCCAGCCCTCGCGACACTCCGTGCAGGTCGGGCCTGACGCCCATGTCTCACCTGAAGGTGACACGCCAGGCCAGGGCTGCTGGCGCTATCTGAACCACAGCTGCGCGCCCAACGCCTGGTTGCGCGGTCGCGAGCTGGTCGCCCTGCGCGACATCCGGGCCCACGAGGACCTGACCTTTGACTACAACACCACCGAGTGGGACCTGGCCGAGCCCTTTGCCTGCCACTGCGGCAGCGCCACTTGCCTGGGCACGGTGCGCGGCTTCGCGCATTTGAGCGCTGCGCAGCGCGCTGGGCTCCAGGGCGTGGCGCCGCACCTGCAGGCGCGGCCCCCATGTCCGGCACCCTGAGTCCTGGCGCCGCAGCCCAAGCCGGTGGCAGGGTCGAAGCGACGCTGCTGCACGGCTTTCTGGACGCCTCGGCACGCCGCTGGCCGGATCGGGTGGCGCTGAAGATTCCCCCCGGCCGCGATCGGCCGACACGGACGTCGCTGAGCTATGCCGAACTGGCGCAGCGGTCCGGTGCCCTGGCGCGGGCCCTGCGACCGTTCGTGCAGGGCGAATGCGTGGTCGCCATCCTGCTGCCGCGCACCGACGAGCAGCTGTTCATCGCCCAGCTCGCGGTGCTCAAGGCCGGTGCGGCCTACACCTGCCTGGACCCGACTTTCCCCGACGCGCGCATCGAGCTCATCCTGCAGGATGCTGCCGCCGTGGCGCTGCTGACCGACCGCGAGGGCGTGCAGCGCGCGCAGGGCTGGGCGATGGCGGTGCCGCCACTCGTCGACCCGTCGTCGCCGCCAGCGGCTATCGACGCAGGCGCACCGACGACCGAGCCCACCGCGGGCAGCCTGGCCTACTTGGTCTACACGTCGGGCAGCACGGGGCGGCCCAAGGGCGTGATGGTCGAGCACCGCAGCATCGTCAACCTCGTCGCCTCTGATTTGCAAGCCTTTGCGCTGACATCCGCAGCCCGTGTCGCGCAGGGCTCGTCGCCCGCCTACGACTCGGCCATCGAAGAGACCTGGTTGGCCTGGGCGGCCGGCGCCACGCTGGTGCTCATGGACGACGACACCGTGCGCTCCGGCCCCGACCTGGTGGCCTGGCTGCAGCACGAGCGCATCAGCGTGTTCTGCCCACCGCCCACGTTGCTGCGCGCTACCGGTTGTGACGACGCGCACAGCGCCCTGCCCGACCTGGATCTGCTGTACGTGGGCGGTGAAGCGCTGCCGCGCGACGTGGCGGACAACTGGTCTCGCGGCCGCCGCATGGTCAACGGTTACGGCCCCACCGAGTGCACCGTGACCTGCCTGCGTGGCCCCGTACGGGCCGGGCAGCCGATCAGCATCGGCAGGGCGGTGGCCGGCATGGCGGCCTGGGTGCTGAACGACGCACTGGAAGAAGTCGCCATCGGCGATCAAGGCGAGCTGTGCCTGGGCGGCATCGGCCTGGCGCGCGGCTATTGGCGGCAACCTGAACTGACGGCACAGAAGTTCGTTGACCACGCCCGGCTGGGACGCGTCTACCGCAGCGGCGACCTGGCGACGCGCGACGCGGCGGGGGACTTCTTCTACCTTGGCCGCATCGACGCGCAGGTGAAGTTGCGTGGCTACCGCATCGAGTTGGGTGAGATCGAGAGCCGGCTGGCGCAGTCTGCCGGCGTGCGCGCCGCCGCCTGTCACGTGCAGCAGGACGGCACGCAACAGGTGCTGGTGGCCTTTATCGTGCCGCACGACCCGGCCAACCCGCCCGCCGCGCCAGCCCTGCGCGCCCAACTCGCGACCGCCCTGCCCGCCCACATGGTCCCGGCGCGCTTTGCCAGCGTGGCCGAGTTGCCCACCACCGTGGGTGGCAAGTTGAACCGTGCGGCGCTGCCGAGGCTGGATGCCACAGCGCCGTCTGCGCAACCCGGTGAAGGCATCGCAGGCGCCGCGCCGCAGGGCCCCCTGCAGGCGCGCATTGCCGCGGGCTTTGCCCAGGTTCTCGGGCGGCGCGAGCCGGTGGCTGCAGACCAGGACTTCTTCGAAGACCTGGGCGGTGATTCCCTGGGCGCTGCACTGCTGGTCACGCTGCTGCGCGACGACCCGGCCACGGCCTGGATCACCGTGCGCGACCTGTACGGGTCACGCAGCGTGGCGGCCCTGGCCGGGCGGGCGCCGGCACCGGACCCGCCCCAGCCCGCCGAATCGAGGCTCGAGTCCAACGTCGAACCAAGCGCCGCCGCGTCGTACCCCGTGCCCGTGACTGCCGCGCAGACCCTTTGGCTGCTGGCTCTGCTCAGCGCGGGCGCCATCGCCAGCGCGCTCCTCACCTTCGAGCTGCTGCCCTGGCTGACGGGCCAGCTTGGCCTGCTGCCGATGATCCTGCTTGCGCCGGCGCTGGGGCTGGCGGCCCTCGCGGTCTACACGCCCTGCGCCGTGTTGGCGGCGGTTGCGGCCAAACGGGTGTTGATCGGTCGCTACAAGCCGCAGCGCACCCCTGTGTGGAGCAGCTTCTATCTGCGCCACTGGACGGTGCTGCAAACCGTGCGCCTGGTGCCGTGGACGGTGCTGCAGGGCACCGTGTTCCAGCAGACCGCGCTGCGTGCGCTGGGGGCGCGCATCGGGCTGCGGGTGCACATCCACCGCGACGTGGACCTGCTGCGCGGGGGGTGGGACCTGCTGGACATCGGCGACGACGTCACGCTCGGGCAAAACAGCTTCGTGCGGCTGGCGGAACTCGAGGCGGGCCAGCTCGTGATCGGCCCGGTCACCCTGGGTGACGGCGCCACGCTGGACACACGCGCCGGCGTCTCGGCGCACAGCGTCGTCGAAGCGGGCGGTTTCCTGACGGCGCTGTCTTCGTTGCCCGCCGGCGCGCGCCTGCCGCGCGGCGAGCGCTGGGACGGCATCCCCGCCACCGGCGCCGGCCTGGCGCCGCCACCGCTGCCGGTGACCCAGCCCGGGCGGGTGCTGTCGCCGCAGCGGCATGGCCTGGCGCTGATGCTGGCGCGCGCGGCCCTGGGCCTGGTGATCGCCCTGCCTGTCGAAGGGCTGGCCATCGTGGCCTGCCTGGCCGGGGGCGTGGACGCCGGGCACGCCGACGCGTGGATGTCGCAGCCGAGCTTCGAGTGGCGGACCCTGGGGCTGGTGGCCGCCGCGCTGGTGCTGTCGGTGCCGCTGACCCTGGCCTGGATGGCGGTGGTGTCGCGACTGCTGGGCCGCGCGTTGCCGGGCACGCTCAGTCGCTGGAGCCTGGCCTACATCCGCGTCTGGCTCAAGACCGGCCTGCTCAACGGCGCGGGCGTGTGGCTCAGCGGCAGTTTGTTCTGGCCGCTGTGGCTGCGCGCCGCCGGCATGAAGGTGGGCCGTGGCTGCGAGATCAGCACCATCATCGACGTGGTGCCCGAGCTGGTCGAGATCGGACCCGGCTCGTTCCTCGCCGACGGCATCTACCTGGGCGGCCCACACACCCAGCAGGGCCGCGTGACGCTGGCGCACACCGTGCTGGGCGCAGACACCTTCCTGGGCAACCACGTGGTGGTGCCTGCCGGCCAGCACCTGCCGCCGGGCGTGTTGCTGGGCGTGGCCACCACGTTGGGCGGCGCGCCGCCGCGCGCCGGCAGCGCCTGGTTCGGCCACCCGCCCTTCGAGTTGCCGCGCCGCGAGGTCGTGGAACTGGACCGCCGCCTGACGCACGAGCCCTCGGCGCTGCGATACGTCAACCGGGTGTTTTGGGAGGCCCTGCGCTTTGCGCTGCCGGTGCTGCCGTTCCTGGTGACCATGGCCTGGTTCAGCCTCCTGGCGCGCAGCGAGCAGGTGTTCTCGCGGATGACCTTCTTCCTGGTCGCTGTGCCGCTGGCCACCCTGGCCGCAGCGGCAGTCTTGTGCGGCCTGGTGGGGGTGCTGAAATGGGGCCTGCTCGGCCGCGTGCAGCCGGGCCAGCACGGGCTGTGGTCGTGCTGGGCCAGCCGTTGGGACTTTGTCTACGTGGCCTGGGGCCAACTCGCCCGGCCCGCGCTGCAACAGCTGGAAGGCACCCTGCTGCTCAACGCCTGCCTGCGCGCCATGGGCATGACGATAGGCCGGCGCGTGGTGCTGGGCCCGGGCTTCGCACAAGTCGTCGACCCCGACATGATCTACATCGAAGACGGCGCCACCGTGAATGCCATGTTCCAGGCCCACACCTTCGAAGACCGTGTGCTGAAGATCGACCACGTCCACATCCGCCGCCACGCCACGCTGGGCAGTGCCACGGTACCGCTGTACGGTGCAGACATCGGAGCCGGCACGCACGTGGCGCCGCACAGCGTGGTCATGAAACGCGAACGGCTGGCCGCCGGCCTGCGCTACCAGGGCGCGCCGACGAGGTCAGAAGCGGCGTAGGGTCCAGGGTGGCGTGACATTGACACGCAACGCAAGCGCAATAATTCGTCCATGTCTGCCCACTGGCCCAGCCGCATCGTGTGGGCGCTGGTTCTGGCCAGCGCCCTGAGCTGGGGCTATGCGCTTTCGCGCCCCGACGCGCGGGCAGGCACGGCGACACCGGCTGGGCCACTGGCGACCGACGACCCGGCCGCTTTGGCGCGCCTGCTAGGGGCTGAACCGCCACCGCCACCGCCCGCGCCGGAAGAAGCACCCCCCGCGACAGACCCGCGCCTGCAGTTGGTCGGCGTCGTCAGCGCGCCAACGGATGCTGAGGCCGACGAGGGCCTGGCCCTGATCGCCATCGACGGCGGCACGGCCAAGGTCTTCCGCGTCGGCATGGTCGTGGATGGCGACACCGTTCTTCAAGCCGTGGAGGCACGCGGCGTCAGACTGGGCCCGGCGGGGGGTGCCACCGTGTTGGCGCTGACCGTGGCAGCGCCACCGGCGGGTTCGGGCAGCAACCCCGTGACATCCTTTGGCGCCAGCCCGCCACCATCCTCGTTCGCGCCGGCCGTGGTGCCCCCCATGGTGAACCGTGCGCCGGTGGCCGACGGCAGCCCGCCACCGTTTGGCGGCCCGCCGCCGGCGGTGGGCGGCACGCCCGCGGCGCAGGCCTATGCGCCGCAGCGCCGACTCCCGTCCCTGCCGCTGCGCCGGTCGACCCCGCCTGAACAGGCGATGGTTGACGCGTCGACGCCGCCGGTCTCGGACCCAAGTCAGTAGCGCCGGGCCCGAACGCCCATCGCCGGCACACGCCCAGCCACGCCGCCATGGACCCGCGCCGGCCCCGCATCTGCCTGAACATGATCGTCAAGGACGAGGCGCCGGTCATCGGCCGTTGCCTCGAGTCGCTCAAGACCTTCGTCGACCACTGGGTCGTCGTCGACACCGGCTCCACCGACGGCACGCAGGACCTCGTGCGCCAGCACCTCGGCACGCTGCCCGGCAGCCTGCACGAGCGGCCCTGGCGTCACTTCGAGCACAACCGCAACGAGGCCTTGGCGCTGGCGCACAGCGCGATCGGCGCCACGGACTGCGTGTTCTTCATCGACGCCGACGAAACTCTCGTGCTGCCGCCCCACTGGCAGCGGCCCGCGCTGACGGCTGACGCCTACCACCTGTCCTGTCACTACGCCGGGCTCGTTTATGCGCGCACCGCCCTCGTGGCCGCCAGGCTGGCCTGGCGCTGGCAGGGCGTGGTGCACGAAGCGCTGCATTGCGACTCTCCCTTCCGTGTCGAAACCCTGGCCGGCCCCTACGTGCAGGTGGCCCACGATGGCGCGCGCAGCCGCGACCCGCAGACCTACTTCAAGGACGCCGCCCTGCTGGAAGAAGCGCTGCGCACGGATCCGGCCAACACCCGCAACGTGTTCTACCTGGCGCAGAGCCTGCGCGACGCGGGCGAGTTGGCGCGCAGCCGCGAGGTTTACCGCCAGCGCGCCGGCATGGGCGGCTGGGAAGAAGAGGCGTGGCATGCGCTGTACCAGGTGGCGGTGATCACCGAACGCCTGGGCGATGCGCCCGCCGAGGTGGCCTTTGCGTACCAGCAGGCCTTCGCCAGGCGGCCCACGCGTGCCGAGCCGCTGGTTCAACTCGCGCGCTGGCACCGGCTGCGTGGCGAACATGCCCTGGCGCTGCTGTTCGCCCGACAGGCCGCTTCCATGCCCCGGCCTCCGGACATCCTCTTCGTCGAAGACGCGGCCTACCGCTGGCAGGCGCTGGACGAGGTCTCGGTGTCCGCCTGGTACGTCGGCGCACTGGCGGAGGGTCGACAGGCCGCCCAGCGGCTGCTGGCCGTCATGGACCTCCCCCCCGAAGTGCGGGATCGGGCTGCGAAGAACGCGACGTACTACCAAGAAGGCGGCGAGATCCCCCCCCTGACTGCGGGGGGTGCCTAAGGTCCGCCCAGACTGTGCATTGACATCCAGAGCACAGATACTCCGATCCATTCGCCGGGTACGGTCCGGCATTCGGAGCAGACCATGATCCCATCTCGTTTCGCCGCAAAGGCGGCCTCTTTGTCGCTCGCAGTGCTATGCGCGGTCGGTGTCGCATCCTCGGCGCAGGCCGCGCCGGTTTCCCATACCGGGGCATTCACCAACGACAACGACCTGGTGATCTTCGCGCCGCTGAACATCACGTCGGTTACGGGCGGCAGCATCAGCGCGCGCACCTTCTCGCACAGCGGTGGCACGAACGCCGCCGGCGACATCAGTGCGAGCGGTGGCTTCGCGCCTGTGCTGGCCTTGTTCGACAGCACGGGCTTCGAGGTCTTCCGCAACATCGGAAGCTTCAACTCGCCGACCCCGGGCTGCGGAGTCTTTTGCTGGGACGCTTTCCTCAGCATCACTGTGAATGCGCCCGGCAGCTTCACGCTGGTGCTGTCGCAGGACGACAACCTTCCGGACAACTTCGACCCGGTGATCCAAAACCGGTACACGCAGGCCGGTAATGCCAGCTACTTCGGCGGCTTCAACAGCCCCTACGAAGGCCAGCGCACGGCCAACTGGGCACTGGACATCGACGTCATCAACAACCCCTTGGCACCGGCCGCGGTTCCCGAGCCCGCGGGCGTGGCGCTTGTGGCCGCGGCGATGGGCGCACTGGTGCTAACACGCAGGCGCCGCGGCGCCTGAACCGTTCCATTGCCTGACACACCCACCCAACGCAGGAGAGCACCGTGCACAACACGCAACGCGCCCCCCGGCCCAGCGCCCTGGCCCTGGCCATTGCGGCCAGCCTGTTTGCAATCTCGGCGCACGCGCTCGATTCACCGCTGGCTGCGGATGCCTACATCACCACGGCCAGCCCGGCCACCAACTTCGGCGCGCAGGCCACGCTGAACGTGGGCAATGGCGCTCTGGCGCTGGTCGGCTTTGACCTCTCCACCCTGCCGCCGGGCACGACAGCGGCCAAGCTGGTCAAGGCC
>JANNWL010000019.1:0-4611 GCA_031414735.1 Burkholderiales bacterium
TACCGGCTGGAAGCGCTGTACGGCTGGAGCGACCTGGTGTTCACCCACATCTCGGCGCGCATGCCGGGGCCGGCGCATGCCTTCCTCATCAACCCGTACGGGCTGATGTTCGAAGAGGTCACCGCGTCCAGCCTGGTGCTCATCGACCAGCAATGCAACAAGCTGCGCGAGTCGCCGTTTCTGGTCAACCCTGCCGGCTTCACCATCCACAGCTGCATCCACGAGGTGCGTGAAGACGCCGGCTGCGTGCTGCACACCCACAGCCGCGCCGGTGTGGCTGTCAGCGCGCAGAAGGCCGGCGTGCTGCCGATCAGCCAGCAGTCCACGCTGATCCTGAATTCGCTGGCCTACCACGACTACGAAGGTATCGCCCTGCGCGCCGAGGAGAAGCCGCGCCTGCAGGCCAGCCTGGGCCATGCCACCTACCTGATGCTGCGCAACCACGGGCTGCTGACGGTGGGCCGCAGCATCGCCGAGGCCTTCGTGAACATGTACTTCTTCGAGAGCGCCTGCCGCGTGCAGATCGACGCGCTGGCCGGCGGTGGTGAACTCAACCTCATCGGCCCGGGCCCGATGGCGGCCAACGCAAACATCGGCACGGCCGCCACCGCCGGCCAGGGCCCCGCCAACCTGGCGTGGCCGGCGCTGCTGCGCAAGCTGGACCGCGAGAACCCGGGTTACGACGTGTAGAGACGCCGCGGCCGCCCTGCCGCCGCATCCCGCTCGCCCGTCACCCCAAGCTTCACGCCAGGCCCTTCAGCCACTGCCGCACCACGGTGCTCAGCACGTCCAGAGGTACCGATCCGGTCTTCAGCACCACGTCGTGAAAGGCCGGCAGGCTGAACTTCGGCCCCAGGGCGGTTTGCGCTTCTTCGCGCAGGGCCAGGATGTGCAGCATGCCGATCATGTAGGCGCAGGCCTGGCCCGGGTTGACGACATAACGTTCCACTTCCGACACCGAGATGCCGTAGTCGATGGCCTGCTGGCGGGTCCAGCGCTTGGCGTGCAGGCCGGTGTCGACGACGAGCCGGCGGGCGCGGAAGAGTTGCGCGTCCAAGGCCCCCAGCAGCGATGTCGGCTCGCCTGCGTACCAGCCTTGTTCGATGGCCAGGCGTTCTGCATACAGGGCCCAGCCCTCGGAATGCGCGCTGCCGCCGCCGAAGATGCGCTGTTGTCGCCAGCGTGGCAGGCCGGCCTCTTCCTGCTGCAGCGCCAGCTGGAAGTGGTGGCCGGGCACGGCCTCGTGCACGGCCAGGGACTTCATGCCCATGATGTTGAACGTGGGCCCGGGCAGCGGCGCCCAGAAGATGCCCGGGCGCGTGCCGTCCAGCGTGGGCGTGGTGTAGTAGGCGCTGGCGGTGCGCTCGGTCAGCGCCGGCACCCGCTGCACTTCAACCGGCGCGCGCGGCGTGATGTTGAACAGCGGCGCGGCACGCCTCTGCGCCTCGCGCACGTAGTCGCCGTAGCGCGCCAGCAGCATGGCGCGCGGGTCGGGGCTGGGCGGGGGCTGCAGCTCGGTGCGCAGGGCGGCCATGCGCTCGCGGACCGTGCCCTGGGTGCGGCCCAGGCTCTTGAGCACAGCGTCCATTTCGCCTTCGATGCGCGCCACCTCGCGCAGGCCCAGCGTGTGGATCTCGTCGGCCGTCATCCGGGTGGTGGTGTTGCTGGCCAGGGCCTGGGTGTAGGCCCCCAGGCCCTCGGGCAGGCGCCACAGGCCGGCGTCGTCGGTGGTGCGCGGGTGCAGTTCGTTCAGCAGCGCCAGGGCACGTTCGAAGGCCGGACGAACGCCGTCTGCGACCAGCGTCTGCGCCCGCTGCAGGGCCGCGCTGCGGTCTTGCGCCGACAGCCCGGCCATCTTGTCGGTGCGGCTGGCAAGCGCCGTGACGAAGAGGTTTTCAGAGGGCGTGGCTTTCAGAAAATCTTGAATCTGGCCGCGTCCGCGTTCCAGGATGAAACGCGGCGGCAGCACACCGCGCGCGGCGCTGGCGCGGCTGCGGGCGATGGCTTCGTCCACGCGGGCGGGCAGTTGCGACAAGCGCGACAGGTAGCTCTGCACATCCGCAGGCCGGCGCAGCGGGTGGCTTTGCGTCAGCAGGTTCACGCTGCGCACCTGCAGGCCGTTCAGCTGGTTGAAAGGGAAGTTGAGGTCCTCGTACGCTGCACCGGCCTGGCTGCGCTGAAGGCTCCACTGCATCGTCAGTGCAGCGGTTCGTTCGTCGGGCGACAGCGGCCCTGCCAGGTAGCGGCCCAAGGCGTCCAGGCCCTGGCGCACCAGCGCGCTCTCGCGCGCGCGGCGCTCGGCGTTCTGGCTGCCCAGCTGGCTGTCGAGTGCGTCCTGCTCGGCGCCCTGGAAGTACTGGGCGAAGGTCGCGCGTTCGGGCGACAGACGCACCCAGTCGGCGGCAAAGCCGTCGCTCCAGCTGGCAAAGGCCTGCGGCGGGGGCGGGCTTGCGCAGCCGGCCACCAAGGCCACAAGCAGAGCCGCGAGCACGTGGGTGAGCGGTGCGGGGAGAAGTGGTTTTTTACGCATGGCCAGGAGTCTATGTGCGCCAGCCGCGAGGCCTGGCGCTGAGGCCATGCGCTGTCCTGGGGCCCTGCGCCTGCGCTGCGGCTTGGCGACCCGACGAGTGCTTGAGTTGACAAGTAGACCGACCGGTCTATAGACTCGTGCATGGCAACGAAACCCCGGTTGGCGCAAGACAAGTCCGAGCCCCACGCTCTGGCCACGCGTGAGCGGCTGGTGCAGGCCATGTCGCGTGCCCTGCAAAGGCGCGGCTACCACGGGGTCGGGCTGACCGAGTTGCTGGCTGCGGCAGATGCGCCCAAGGGTGTGCTGTACCACCACTTCCCGGGCGGCAAGGAACAGCTTGCGGTGGCGGCCATCGAGGCCACTGCCGCGCACATCAGCACCTCCCTGCAGCGCCTGGTGGCCGAACACGCGCAACCGGTGCCCACGCTGGCAGGCTGGCTGGCCCTGGCCGAGCAGCAACTGCAGCGCAGCAACTACGAACGCGGCTGCCCACTGGCCACCGTGGCGCTGGAAACCACGGCCGACGACGGCCCCGTGCGCGCGGCGCTGGCGCAGGCCTTTGCGCAGATCCGCCAGGGGCTGGCCGGTCTGCTGGCCGGCGCCGGCATCGAAGCCGGCCGCGCCAGCAGCCTGGCGGCGCTGGTCTTGGCCACCTACGAGGGCGCGCTGATGCAGGCCCGCGTCGCGGGCAGCGGGCAGCCCATTGCGGACGCCGCCGGCATCCTGATGTCGCTGCTGCAACGCGAGATCGACAGCGCGCGCACGGCGCGTGTCACCCCACCACGCCAGCCCAAGCCCAGCGCATGACACCACCCGAAACCACGCCTGCTGCCGAACCCGTGCGGCTGGTCGCCACCGACGGCTACGCCCTCGCCGCACAGCGCTTTGCGGCGCGTGGTGCGCGCCACTCGCGACTGGTCGTGGCCGGCGCCACGGGCGTGCCGCAAGGCTTTTACCGGCGCTACGCCGAACACGCCGCCGCACAAGGCTTCGAGGTGCTGACGCTGGACTACCGCGGCATCGGCCAGTCGCGCCCGGCCACGCTGCGCGGCTTCGAGATGAACTACCTCGACTGGGCCCAGCTGGACCTGGCCGCCGCCGTGGACGCCACGCCGCAGGACGGCCTGCCACTCTTCTTGGTCGGCCATTCCTATGGGGGCCATGCCTTCGGACTGCTTCCCAACCATGCGCGGGTCACCCGCTTCATCGCGGTCGCCACCGGGGCTGGCTGGCACGGCTGGATGCCGCGCACCGAACAGCTGCGCGTGCTCTTCATGTGGCGTGTGCTGGGCCCGCTGCTGACGCGCTGGAAGGGCTACCTGCCCTGGCGCATGCTGGGCATGGGCGAAGACCTGCCGCTGGACGTGTACCGGCAGTGGCGGCGCTGGTGCAGCTTTCCGCGCTACTTCTTCGACGACCCGCAGATGGCCGGCCACCACCTGGCCGACCGCTTCGACGCCGTGCGCACGCCCATCTTGGCGCTGAACGCCGGCGACGACCTCTGGGCGCCGCCGGCATCGCGCGACGCCTTCATGGCCGCCTACCGCCACGCCCCTGTGTACAGCCTGACGCTGCAGCCAGCCAGCCTGGGGCTGACGGCCATCGGCCACATGGGCTACTTCCGCCCCGCGGCCCGGCCGCTGTGGGACGACATGCTGGCCTGGCTGCAGGGCAGAGCCCCGCCGGGCCGCCACCTGCCTGCGCACTGAGACGCCCGACACCGAACGAAAGGAGACGCCCGCCATGCCGTCGATCGACGATTGGAACGCCCGCGGCCAGGGCCTGTTGCCCGGTTACCTGGGCGTGGTCATCACCGCCGTCGGCGACCGCGTGGTCGAAGCGCAGATGCCCGTGCGGCGCGAGCTGATGGCGCCAAACGGCTACCTGCACGCCGGCTCGCTGCTGACCCTGGCCGACACCTGCGCCGGCTACGGCTGCTACAACCACCTGCCCGAAGGTGCCAAAGGCTTCACCACGTTGGAACTCAAGAGCAACCACCTGGCCACTGCGCGCGATGGCAGCGTGCTTTGTGTGGCGCGCGCCGTGCACCTGGGCCGCACCACGCAGGTGTGGGACGCCAC
>JANNWL010000020.1:0-12512 GCA_031414735.1 Burkholderiales bacterium
CTGAAGGCGTGCCGACGATGAACGGGATGTTGTTGCTGTTGCCGGCCGAGGCCACGACCGTCACGCCCGCCCGCACCGCGGCGCGAGTGGCTTCGGCAAACGAGTTGGTCAGCGGGTTGCCGTAGGCGGAACCCAGCGACAGGTTCATCACGAAGCGCGTGCCCTCTGGCATGGCGGGGTTGTTGGCGCCAGGCTGGCCTTCGTTGGGCAAACCCAAGGCGTACTTGACGACGGAGTCGACGCTGTTGATCAGCGCACTGCCTTCGCACGCCGAGCCAATGCGTGAACAGCCACGGTAAGCCAGGATCATGGAGTCGGGTGCGGACCCGGGCTGCAGCAGCCCGGATGCGACGGCACTGCCCGCAGCGGCGCTGGCGCCCTCGGTGCCGTGGCCGGCAGCGTCAGTGGGCAACTGCTTGTTGTCGATCGGGTCGGCATCCGGTGTCACCACGCCTGAGACCACGCCGTTGACACTGTTCCAGGTCTCGCCCAGCCAGTCGTAGCCGCCCTTCACGCGCGGGCCGTTGGGGTACACGCCCGGTGTATCGGTGATGACCGTGGGGTTGGTGCCCGAGACTGCAGTCTGGTAGTAGGCCACCGTGCCAGGACCCTGGAACGATGCGTGGGTGTAGTCCACGCCCGAATCGATGATGGCAATGGCCACGCCCTGACCGCCGTTGCCAGCCTGGTTGACCGGCAAGGTGCCCAGCAATTGCGGGATGGTGGGCGGCGCCGCCTGGGACATGAAGTAGATGCCGGCGCGCTCAACGGCCTTCACGCCGGGGACGCGGCGCAGCGATTCGATCTGGCTGGCGTCGATGTCGACCACCGCCGCATTGAGCGAATACTCGATGGTGTTCTGCACCCGCCCGCCGAGCGAGGCGATGGTGCTCAGGCCCGCGGCTTTGCCGGAGCGAAGGCTCGCAGCTTGCTGTGAAAGCATGCCGCGGCTGACAGCGCGTGCCCTCAGGCCCGACACCTGCTGTGACTCAACGACCGAAGGCTCGGTGAACTGCACGATGACGCGGACCATGCCGGTGCTCACGGCGTCGGGGGAGAACGCCTCTTGTGCACCGCCTGGCTGGGTCACAGTGAGGTGGTCAAGGGAGACAGCTGACTTTTGGGCCAGCACAGGCATGGCCAAGGCCAGCCCGCAGGCAGCCGCCAGCAGCGTGAGGCTGTGCGTGCTGCGACGGGTGCGCTGCCCGATGAACCCTGAGACGCTCTCATTTCTATGCATACAAATCACCGTGGTTTAAAGCAGTTGAGGAAAGTTTGGTACAGCCTGCGCTGAAGCATGAATTGGGCCGTGAATCGCATCCCAGCAAACTTGGAGGGAAAACAAGACCGCGTGGATGATGATCTCAGAGTCCGTTTTCCCTACACAAGGGCCCCGCTGCGGGGTTTACGCGCACTGACCCTGGCATCCCCTTCACTTGAGGGGTGGGTTCCAGCGGCTTCGCGGGCCTGCGACCCACCGGGGCCGCGACCTCAGTGCTGCAAGATCTTGGACAAGAAGTCCTTGGCCCGCGGCGATCGCTGGTCGGCGTTGTCGAAGAAATCCTGCTTGGTGCAGTCCTCGACGATCTTGCCGGCGTCCATGAAGATCACGCGGTGGCTGACCTTGCGGGCAAAGCCCATCTCGTGCGTCACGACCATCATGGTCATGCCCTCCTTGGCCAGCAGCACCATCACGTCCAGCACCTCGCCGACCATCTCGGGGTCGAGCGCCGAGGTGGGCTCGTCGAAGAGCATCACGATGGGGTCCATGCTCAGGGCGCGGGCGATGGCCACGCGCTGCTGCTGGCCGCCAGACAGTTGCCCCGGGAACTTGTCCTTGTGCACCATGAGGCCGACGCGGTCGAGCATTTTCAGGCCGCGCGCCTTGGCTTCGTCCTGGCTGCGGTTAAGGACCTTGATCTGCGCCAGCGTCAGGTTCTCGGTGACGCTGAGGTGGGGGAACAGTTCGAAGTGCTGGAACACCATGCCGACACGGCTGCGCAGCTTGGGCAGGTTGGTCTTGGGGTCGGAGATGCTGATGCCGTCGACCACGATGTCGCCCTTCTGGAAGGGCTCGAGCGCGTTGACGGTCTTGATCAGCGTGCTCTTGCCCGAACCCGACGGACCGCAGACGACGACGACCTCGCCTTTCTGGATGGCCGTGGTGCAGTCGGTCAGCACCTGAAAGCTGCCGTACCACTTGCTGACGTTCTTGATTTCGATCATGGCGGCCGGCTTTCTGCTTTATCGAATGATGGCTATTCTGTTCTGCAGGCGGCGCACGAGCATGCTCAGGCTGAAGCAGATCACGAAGTAGACGACGGCGGCGACCAGGTAGGTCTCAACCGGCCGGTTGAAGTTCTTGCCCGCGATCTCGAAGCCCTTGAGCAGGTCATAGGCGCCGATGGCATAGACCAGCGAGGTGTCCTGGAACAGGATGATGGTCTGCGTCATCAGCACCGGCAGCATGTTGCGGAAGGCCTGCGGCAGCACGATGAGCTGCATCGTCTGCCCGTAGCTCATGCCCACGGCGTAGCCGGCATGCACCTGGCCCTTGGGCACGCTCTGGATGCCAGCGCGCATGATCTCTGAGTAGTAGGCCGCCTCGAACAGCGTGAAGGTGATCATGGCCGACAACTCGGCCCCCAGCGGCTTGCCGGTGAGCAGCGGAATCAGCAGGAAGAACCACAGGATCACCATGACCAGCGGAATGCTGCGCATGGTGTTGACGTAAGCCGCTGCGGGTGTCACCAGCCAAGGCTTGCCCGACAAGCGCATGAGCGCCAGGAGGGTGCCCAGCACGATGCCGCCGACCATGGCGATGAGCGTGAGCTGGACCGAGAAGATCAGCCCCTTGAGCACGAAGCTCGAGACCACGCCCCAATTGAAAAAGGCAAAGTCGAGATTCATGACGCCGCCTTCACGCCTTGCCGCCGATCATGCCCGGCACGCGAACGCGGTTCTCGACACCCAGCATCACCCGGTTGATCGCAAAGGCCGAGATGAAGTACAGCCCCGTCACCGCCAGGTAGACCTCGATGTTGCGCGAGGTTTCTTCACCCGCCTGCATGGCGAACATGGTGAGCTCGACGACGCTGACCGCAAAGGCCACCGACGAGTTCTTGACGATGTTCATGCTCTCGCTGGTGAGCGGCGGGATGACGATGCGAAAGGCCATCGGAAGCAGCACATAGCGGTAGGTCTGCGGCAGCGTCAGCCCGACAGCCAATGCGGCGTAACGCTGGCCCGTCGGCAAGCTCTGGATGCCCGCCTTGACCTGTTCAGAAATGCGCGCCGAGGTGAAGAAGCCCAGCGCGAACACCACCAGCACGAAGCTGGGAACGCCGCGCAGCGACAGGAAGATCGACGGCAGCACGTGGTACCACAGGAACACCTGCACCAGCAAAGGGATGTTGCGGAACAGCTCGGTCCAGGCGTTGCCGATGAACACCAGCCGCTTGTCAGGCGTGGTGCGCAGGATGCCCATGAGCGAACCCGCTGCCATGGCCACCACCAGCGCCAACGCGGCCACGCTCAGCGTCCAGCCCCAGGCCGACAGCATCCAGTCCAGGTAGGTGATGTCACCGCCCTTGCCGAAGCAGCTGGCGACCACGTCTCCCGACGTGGTTTCCTTGCAGAAGACTTGCCAGTCCCAGCTCATGTGCAGGCTGACGTCTTACTTCTTGGCGAAGTCTTCCATCGGCCGGTCGTTCGGGCTGGCCCAGGCGGCCTTGGTCGCTTCAGAAAGTGGCAGGCCGACACGCGTGTTGGTGGGCGGGATCGGCTGCATGAACCACTTGTCGTAAAGCTTGGCCAGGTCGCCACTCTTGATCATGGCCTGGATGCTGCCATCCACCGCGGCCTTGAACTTCGGGTCGTCCTTGCGCAGCATGCAGGCGATGGGCTCGACCGAGAGCACCTCGCCAACGATCCTGAAATCGGCCGGGTTCTTGGCGCGCGAAATGTTGCCGGCCAGGATCTGCCCGTCCATCACGAAGGCATCGGCACGGCCGCTTTCCAGCAGCAGAAAACTGTCGGCGTGGTCCTTGCCGAAGATTTCCTTGAAGTCGACGCCCGTGGCGCGTTCGTTCTTGCGCAGGGTTTGCACCGACGTCGTGCCCGTGGTGGTGGCAACGTTCTTGCCATTCAGTTGCGCGATGGACGTGATGCCCGAATTCGCCTTCACCGCGATGCGCACTTCTTCCATGTAGGTGGTCATGGCGAAGGACACGTCCTTCTGGCGCGTGGCGTTGTTGGTCGTCGACCCGCACTCCAGGTCGACGGTGCCGTTCTGCACCAGCGGGATGCGGTTCTGCGACGTGACCGGCTGCAGCTTGACTTCCATCTTGCCCAGGCCGAGCTGCTTTTGCAGGTCGGCGGCGATGCGCTGGGCCATCTCGGTGTGGAAGCCGGCGTACTTGCCGTCTCCCAGCGTGTAAGCCAGCGCACCTGACGACTCGCGCACGCCCAGCGAGATGGCGCCGGATTCCTTGATCTTGGCCAACGTGTCGGCCTGGGCCGACGCAGTGACAAGCAGGCCCACGGCAACGGCGCAGGCGGAAAGCAGGGGGGTCTTGAACATGGCAACTCCAGTAGGGCAATGGGCGAGAAGCGCGGATTCTAGGCAGGCAAGATCGTCCCACTTACGGGTAGAAGCCCGCGCTTTCGCTGTCAAGCTCAGCAGGTTTCGGGCCAGGTTGCACCGCGGGCCGGTGCGCTTCGGTAGCATCCACATCCACATCCACCCGAAGAGCCATCGCACCATGAACCCAGCACTGACCGCCCTGTTGAGCCTGAGCCTGATTGCCGCGTCGCTTCCCAGCCTGGCCGACAGCTCGGTCTCGTCGACAGCGTCGTCGGCGGGGTCGGCGTCGGTGGGCAGCCTGTCGACATCCGTGGAAGGCTCGAGCAAGACATCCTCCGGCGGCAACAAGGTGGCCGAGGGCCCGTACAAGGTCATCGAGGTGGCCCAAGAGCCCACCCGCCCGGGCACCGTGCGAGTCACGCTGCAGGCCTTGGCCGACAGCGGCGACGCCGGCACCCTGCATCTGTACCTGCCGCAGCAGACGGCCCAGAACCAGCAGCTCGCGGCCGGCAGCCTGGTGCATGCCCGCGCCCGCGACTATGGGTTCGAGTTTGCCCAGGGCGAACCCCGCCGGGCTTTCTTCCTGGTCGTGCGCGACGAGTGGCTGCGCGAACTGCAAACGCGACCCGTCAGCCTTTGACCGCACCGCGCAGGCGGGCTGCCGCGGTCGCGCTGGCCGCGCTGGCGGTGGTCATGGCTGCCGTGCCGGTGGCTGCCCTGGCCGGGTCGACGCGCTTCTGTGACGAGCCCGGGTCGCTCAGCGCCACGCAGTACGGCAGGCTGCTGCTCTTTTCTGGTGTCATCCGCACGGCGCTGGAGGCCAGTGGCGAACGCGTCGCGCTGATCTCGAGATCGGGCCTGGCGCTGGGCCGCTTCGGCCAGCGCTACTCGCATGCCGGCATCAGCCTGCGCGCCAGCGCCGAGACGCCCTGGGCCGTGCGCCAGCTCTACTTTGCCTGTGACGAACGCCGCCCCCGGCTGTTTGACCAGGGCCTGGCCGCCTTCGTGCAGGGCATGGACCGGCCTTCGCTGGGCTTTGTGTCGGTGGTGCTGATGCCGCCGGACCGGGCCGCGCCCCTGGAGGCCGCGGCTGTGGACAACCGCGCCGCCTTGGCCCTGCTGGCCGCCGATTACAGCGCCAACGCCCACGCCTTCAGCGCCAGGTACCAGAACTGCAATCAGTGGGTGGCCGAGTTGCTGGCCACGGCCTGGAGCGGCACCGCCTGGGATGACAGCGGACCTGCGTTGCTGCGAACCCGCGCGCAGGACTGGCTGCGCACCGAGGCCTACACACCGGCGGTGTTCGACGTGGGCTCGCCGCTGCTGATGTGGTTGAGCACCTTCAGCCCCTGGCTGAACAGCGACGACCACCCTCGGCAGGACATCGAACAAGCGGTCTACCGGGTGAGCATGCCGTCGTCGCTGGAAGCCTTCGTGCAAAGGCTGGCGCCGACGGCGCAGCGGCTGGAGTTTTGCCACACCCACACCCACATCGTCGTGCGCCGCGGCTGGCAGCCGCTGGACGACGCCTGCATGGGCGGGCCCCAGGACACCGTGATCGCGCTGGACTGACGCCCCCCATGCCGCGTGGCTGGGCACGGAAGTTGCGCCTTGTGACGGGTGGCACGCCGACCTTCCACCCCCGCCCCCAGCGCAGCTGCCGCCGAGCCCAGCGGCGCGACGGCGCTGCGCATCCTTCTCGTCGACGACGGCGCGCACCGCGTCAGCCTGATCCGCGACGAGTTGTCGCGCCAGGGGCACCTGGTGGTGGGCGTGCTGGATTCAGCCCTGCTCATCCACGACTGCGTGCTGCGGCTGCAGCCCGATGTCGTCATCGTCGACAGCGAATCGCCCACGCGCGACACGCTGGAACACCTGGCCGCCATGTCGGCTGCCTGCCCGCGGCCGGTGGTGGTGTTCAGCGAAGACGCCGCCGCCGCGCCCATGCAGCAGGCGCTGCAGGCGGGCGTCAGCGCCTACGTCATCGCCGGCCTGCAGCCCCACCGGCTGCTGCCGGTGCTGCAGGTGGCGATTGCCCGCTTCGAGCAAGACCGGCTGCTGCGCGGCCAGCTCGAAACCGCGCAGAGCCAGTTGTCCGAGCGCAAGCTCGTTGAACGCGCCAAGGGCATGCTGATGGACGAGATCGGCCTCACCGAAGAACAGGCCTTCGTCCACCTGCGCAAGCTGGCCATGGACCGCGGTCAGCGACTGGGTCAGGTCGCAGAGCGCATCGTCGCCGCACGCGACCTGCTGCACCCCCCGGCCTGAAACGCACCCCGGCGGGCTGCTGCACCGCACCAATGGCGGGCGCCGGCGGCGTGGCTTGGTGCGTTGCCCGGCTCGCTCGGGAGGGCTTCCCCAGGCGAGCGGCTTGGCATGCAACCTGCATAAGCCCTGTCGAGCAACCCACACAACGGCGTGGGGGCTGCTCTGGGATTCGGGCAAAGGCGTCCGACCGGCAACGCACACGGTTCACTGTGGCGCAGCGGTCGCGACGCCTTTTTTGTTTTGGTCGGCATGCAGGAGCCAGTCATGTTCAAGCAAGGGGATCTCATGAGCGATGAGCGCAGGCAGTTCATCAAGGGCTCGGCCGCGCTGGCCGCGGGCACGGCGCTGCCAGGCGGTGCCTGGGCCCAGGGCTCGGACGCGCCGGAGAAGAAGGAAGTGCGCATCGGCTTCATTCCGCTGACCGACTGCGCCAGCGTGGTGATGGCGTCGGTGATGAAGTTCGACGAGAAGTACGGCATCAAGATCATCCCGACCAAGGAAGCCAGCTGGGCCGGCGTGCGCGACAAGCTCGTCAACGGCGAACTCGACATGGCGCACGTGCTCTACGGCCTGGTGTACGGCGTGCACTTGGGGCTGGGCGGGCCGAAGAAAGACATGGCCGTGCTGATGACGCTGAACCAGAACGGCCAGGCCATCACGCTGAGCAAGAAGCTGGCTGACAAGGGTGCCGTGAACGCCACCAGCCTGGCCAAAGTGATCGCCTCGGACAAACGCGACTACACGTTTGCCCAGACCTTCCCCACCGGCACCCACGCCATGTGGCTGTACTACTGGATGGCCTCGGCCGGCATCAACCCGTTGAAGGACACCAAGGTCATCACCGTGCCGCCGCCGCAGATGGTGGCCAACATGCGCGTGGGCAACATGGACGGCTTCTGCGTCGGCGAACCCTGGAACCACCGCGCCATCATCGACGGCATCGGCATCACGGCCGCCACCACGCAGGACGTGTGGAAGGACCACCCGGAGAAGGTGCTGGGCACCACCGGCGACTTCGTCAAGAAGAACCCCAACACCGCGCGCGCCGTGATGATGGCCGTGCTGGAGGCCGGCCGCTGGATCGACGCCAGCTTGGTGAACAAGAACAAGATGGCCGAGGTGATTGCCGACAAGAGCTACGTCAACACCAGCGTGGACGCCATCAACCAGCGCATCCTGGGCCGCTACCAGGACGGCATGGGGCGTACCTGGGACGACCCCAACCACATGAAGTTCTTCAACGACGGGGCCGTCAACTACCCGTACCTGAGCGACGGCATGTGGTTCCTGACCCAACACAAGCGCTGGGGCCTGCTGAAGGACCACCCGGACTACCTCAAGGTGGCCAAGGAAATCAACCAGACCGAGCTCTACAAGCAGGCCGCGGCGCAGGTGAAGGTGAGCGTGCCCAAGAGCGACCTGCGCAGCAGCAAACTGATCGACGGCGTGGTGTGGGGCGGCTTGGACCCCGCCAGATACGCCGACAGCTTCAAGATCCGCGCCGCCCCGGCGGCTTGAGCAGGGCCGCACCATGGTCAGCGCTGTCTTCCACTCGCCCCGCGAAGCCGCGGTGCCTGCCCTCACCGCTGCGGCGGTCACCGTGCCCTCCATGCCGAAGATTGCCAGCACTGCCGTGGCGAAACCGCCGCGACCCGCCCGCGACCCGATCGATTGGCCGGGTCTGGCCGGTCGCGTGCTCGCGCCACTGGCCGGCATGGCCCTGCTCGTCGGCATCTGGGCCCTGCTGACGCAGAAGGGCGGCTCCTTCCCCACGCCGCTGGCCACCTTCGAAGCCGCCTGGAAGCTGTTCGCCAACCCCTTCTACGACCGCGGCCCCAACGACCAGGGCATCGGCTGGAACGTGCTGGCCTCGCTGGAGCGGGTGGGCCTGGGCTTCGGCCTGGCCGCGCTGGTGGGCATCCCGCTGGGCTTCGTGATCGGGCGCTTCGCCACGCTGAACCGCATGGTGTCGCCGTTGATCAGCCTGCTCAAGCCGGTGTCGCCGCTGGCCTGGCTGCCGATCGGGCTGCTGGTGTTCAAGAGCGCCAACCCGGCGGCCATCTGGACCATCTTCATCTGCTCGATCTGGCCCATGGTGATCAACACCGCCGTGGGTGTGCAGCGCGTGCCGGAGGACTACCTCAACGTGGCGCGCGTGCTCAAGCTCAGCGAATGGAAGATCGCCACCAGCATCCTGCTGCCGTCCGTCATGCCCTACATGCTGACCGGCGTGCGCCTGAGCGTGGGCACGGCCTGGCTGGTCATCGTGGCGGCCGAGATGCTGACCGGCGGCGTCGGCATCGGCTTCTGGGTCTGGGACGAGTGGAACAACCTGAACGTGGCCCACATCATCGTCGCCATCTTCGTCATCGGCTTCGTCGGCCTGCTGCTGGAGTGGTTGTTGATGGCCATCGCCAAGCGCTTCGACTACAGCTGAGGGGCCGCGACATGAAGAACTCCAACAAGCCGATGCTGCAGATCAGCGACGTCGGCATGACCTTCCCGACCAAGCGGGGGCCTTTCGTCGCGCTGCGCGACATTTCGCTGGACATCCAGCGCGGCGAGTTCGTGTCGCTGATCGGGCACTCGGGCTGCGGCAAGTCGACGCTGCTGAACCTGGTGTCCGGGCTGACCACGCCCACCGCGGGCACCTTGCTGCTGGACGACCGCGAACTGAAGGGTCCCGGCCCCGACCGCGGCGTGGTGTTCCAGAACCATTCGCTGCTGCCGTGGATGAGCTGCCTGGACAACGTCTATCTTGCGGTCGAACGCGTCTTCGCCAAGGATGAAAGCAAGGCCCAGCTGCGCGAACGTTCGCTCGCAGCTTTGGAACTGGTGGGCATGAGCCACGCCGTGTCCAAGCGCCCGCACGAGATTTCCGGCGGCATGAAGCAGCGTGTGGGCATTGCGCGCGCACTGGCGATGGAGCCCAAGATGCTGCTGATGGACGAGCCCTTCGGCGCGCTGGACGCGCTGACGCGCGCGCGGCTGCAGGACGAGCTGATGAAGATCGTCGCCACCACGGGTGCGACGGTGATGATGGTCACGCACGATGTCGATGAGGCCGTGCTGCTGAGCGACCGCATCGTGATGATGACCAACGGCCCGGCCGCCACGATCGGCGAGGTGCTGCGCGTGGACTTGCCGCGCCCGCGCAACCGCGTCGAGATGGTCGAGGACCGCGCCTATGCGCATTGCCGCAAGGAGGTGCTGGACTTTCTCTACATGCGCCACAGCCATGTGGAGCGGGCCGCATGAAAACCTTCATCCGCGTGGTCGAGGTCTGGGTGCCCGACCGCGAGGGCAGCCTGCTCGAATTCGGCGGCGGCTTCTATGGCAACGCCCACCGCTTCGGCGCCATCAGTCGCAGCATGTGCTTCGGCCGCGGCGAAGGCCTGCCCGGCCCGGCCTGGGAAGCGGGCCGGCCCGTGGTGCTGAGGCAGTTCGAGGGCTCGGCCTTTCGCCGCACCCAGGCTGCTGCGGCCGAGGGCCTGACCTGCGGCATCGCGTTACCCGTCTTTGCGGGCGATGCGCTGAACGCCGTGCTGCTGGTGTTCTGCGGTGACGACGAATCGCACGCCGGCGCCATCGAGGTCTGGCACAACGACCCAGCCGAGTCCAAGGACCTGACGCTGGACGAGGGCTACTACGGCACCACGGCCGAGGCCTTCGAGTACATCTCGCGCCGCGCGGCCTTCCGCAAGGGCACGGGCCTGCCCGGCCTGGCCTGGGACACCGGCCTGCCGGTGTTCATGCCCGACCTGGGCAAGGGCGGGCGCTTCCTGCGTGCCGACGGCGCGGTAAAGGTCGGCATCAACCGCGGCTTCGCCATTCCCTGTTCGACGCCGGGCACGGACACCTTTGTGATGGCCTTTCTTTCGGCCTTGGCCACACCCATCGTGCGCCGCTTCGAGAGCTGGCTGCCCGATGACAGCAACGAACGCGACGGCGGCGCGCTGATGCGCCGCGAAGGCTTTTGCGAGGTGCTGGGCACGCTGGACGGCGGCAGCCAGCGCGTGCTGTCAGGTCAAGGCGCGCTGGGCCTGGCGCTGGCCAAGGGCGTGCCACAGGTGGCGGGCAACGCGGGCAACGAGCCTGCCGGTGTCGGCGCCGCAGCCAAGGCGGCTGGCCTGGAAGCCCTGGTCGCCCTGCCTGTGCTCAGCAACGGCCGTGTCACGGCCGTGGTGGCCTGGTATTTCTAGAACGAGCTTGAGAAAGAGCGAACCGAGGGTTCCCGCATGAAGAAGATGAAGCTGGTGATGGTGGGCAACGGCATGGCCGGCGTGCGCACGCTGGAAGAGCTGCTGAAGATCGCGCCCGACCTCTACGACATCACCGTGTTCGGCGCCGAGCCGCACCCCAACTACAACCGCATCCTGCTCAGTCCCGTGCTGTGTGGCGAACAGACACTGGGCGAAATCGTCCTCAACCCGCTGGGCTGGTACGAAGAGCACGGCATCACCTTGCATCTGGGCAACACGGTGACGCAGATCGACCGCGTCAAGCGCGTGGTGCGTGCGGCCGATGGCACCGAGGCACCCTACGACCGGCTGCTGATCGCCACCGGGTCCCTGCCCTTCATCCTGCCCGTGCCCGGCAAGGACCTGCCCGGCGTGCTGGCCTACCGCGACATCGCGGACACCCAGGCCATGATCGACGCGGCTGCGAAATACAAGCACGCGGTGGTCATCGGCGGCGGTCTGCTCGGCCTGGAAGCCGCCAACGGCCTGAGCAAACGCGGCATGCAGGTGACCGTGGTCCACATCATGCCGTGGCTGATGGAGCGCCAGCTCGACGACGTGGCGGGCAAGCTGCTGCAGAAGTCGCTGGAAGAGCGCGGCATCAAGTTCCTCATCGGCGCACAGACGCAGGCCCTCATTCCCGACAAGGACGGGAGAGTGATGGCGGTGCAGTTCAAGGACGGCACCGAGATCCCCGCCGACCTGGTCGTGATGGCCGCCGGCATCCGCCCCAACACCGCCCTAGCGGAAGCGTGTGGCCTGCACTGCCAGCGCGGCATCGTCGTCAACGACACCATGCAGACCATCACCGACCCGCGCATCTACTCGGTGGGCGAGTGCGCGGCGCACCGTGGCATCGCCTATGGGCTGGTGGCGCCGCTGTTCGAGCAGGGCAAGGTCTGCGCCACGCACCTGGGGCAGTTCGGCATCGGCCGCTACACCGGCAGCCTGACCAGCACCAAGCTCAAGGTGACAGGCATCGACCTGTTCTCGGCCGGCAACTTGACCGGTGGCGAGGGCTTCGAAGAAATCGTCATGAGCGACCCGTATGGCGGCGTGTACAAGAAGCTGGTGATCCAGGACGACAAGCTGGTCGGCGCGGTGCTTTACGGCGACACCGTCGACGGCTCCTGGTACTTCAGGTTGCTGCGCGAAGGGCGCAAGATCGCCGACATCCGCGACCGACTGATGTTCGGTGAATCGAACATCGGCGACACCGGCCACGAGGGCAACACCCGCGCCGCCAGCATGGCCGACAGCGACGAGGTCTGCGGCTGCAACGGCGTGACCAAAGGCACCATCTGCAAGGCGATCAAGGACAAGGGCCTGTTCACGCTCGAAGAAGTGCGCAAGCAAACCAAGGCCAGCGGCGGCTGCGGCTCCTGCACCGGCCTGGTCGAGCAGTTGCTGATGTTCAC
>JANNWL010000021.1:0-3463 GCA_031414735.1 Burkholderiales bacterium
GCGCCGGTGACGCGGCCCAGGGTCTTGTCGTACAGCGTCTTCGGTCTGTCCTTGGGGGTACCGTGGATGGCGGGGTCGTGCCAGACGCTGGACAGCATGGGGTCGAGCGTGAAGCTGACGAACATCGAGATCAGCACCGCGGCCGAGATGGTGATGCCGAACTCGTGGAAGAACTTGCCGATGATGCCGCCCATGAAGCCGATGGGCAGGAACACGGCCACGATCGACAGGGTGGTGGCCAAGACGGCCAGGCCGATTTCCTGCGTGCCGTCCAGCGCGGCGTCGTGCGGGCTCTTGCCCATCTGCACGTGGCGCACGATGTTTTCGCGCACGACGATGGCGTCGTCGATCAACAAGCCCACGCACAGGCTCATGGCCATCAGCGTGATGGTGTTGATGGTGAAGCCGAAGGCGTACATGAACAGGAAGGTGCCGATCAGCGCAATCGGCAGCGTCAGGCCCGTGATGACAGTGGAGCGCCAACTGTTCAGGAACAGGAAGACGATGAGCACCGTCAGCAGCGCGCCTTCGATCAACGTGCGCTGCACGTTGGCCACCGAAACACGGATGGCGCGCGAGTTGTCGCGGTTGATCTCGGTCTTGATGCCCGGCGGCGTGACCGACTGGGCCGCGGCCAAAGCCTTCTTCAGCCCGTCCACGACCTCGATGGTGTTCTCGCCCTGGCTCTTCAGCACCGACAGCAGCACCGTGCGCTGGCCGTTGTAGAGCGCCAGGCTGTCGATCTCCTGGGGCCCGTCCACGACCTCGGCGACCTGCCACAGCTTGACGGCCGTCATCGTGCTGCCTGCGGTCTTGCGCGCCACCACGATGTCGCGGAAGTCCCGCGGGGTCTTCAGCCGGGCGTTGATCTGGACCACGCGGTCCTGCTCGCGCGACTTGATGTTGCCCAGGGGCTGCTCCTGGTTTTCGCTGCGCAGGGCGGCCAGCACCTGCTCGCTGCTGACGCCCAGCGCCTCCATGGCGGCGGGCTTGAGGTAGATGTTGACCTGGCGGTCCACGCCGCCCACCACCGTGACCGAGCCCACGCCGCGCACGTTCTCCAGCCGCTTTTGCAGCACCTGCGAGGCCCAGGTGGTGAGCTCCTGCGGGCTTGAGCGGGGGTCGGTGGCGAGCACGGCGACGTTGAAGATCGGTGTGCTCGCCGGGTCGAAGCGCGAGATGCGCGCGTCCTTGACTTCTTCGCGCAGCAGCGGCTTCACCAGCGCCACCTTCTCGCGCACGTCCTCGGCGGCCTTGCGTCCGTCGATGTCGAGGTTGAACTCGATGATGGTGACCGAACTGCCCTCGTACGACCGCGAGTACAGCGCGCTGATGCCAGCCACCGTGTTGACGGCTTCCTCGACCTTCTTCGTGACCTCGCTCTCGACGATCTCCGGGCTCGCGCCCGGGTAGCTCATCTGCACCACCACCGTCGGGATGTCGATGTTGGGGAACTGGTCGATCGACAGGCGCTGGTAGCTGAACAGGCCCAGCACGACGAAGGCCAGCATGACCATCACGGCCATCACCGGGTTGTTGATGGAGACCCGCGTGAACCACATCGCGCTGCGTCCTTCAGCGTGCCGCGCTGGCGGCGGCCGGCGGCGCGGCCACGGCCACCCGCGTGCCCGGCCGCAGGTTGCCGACCGTGCCGCGCAGCACCAGCGCGCCTTCGGCCACGCCCTCGGTCAGCTCGACGGCACTCTCGCCGCGGCCGTCGATCAGCACCTCGCCGCGCGCACCCGTTTTCACGTTGCGCGCCTGCGCCGTGCCGCTTTCAACCGCCAGCACGTAGGGCAGGGCCTGGTCCAGCCGCAAGGCCGACACCGGCACCACGAGCGCCTGGCGCTGCAACAGGCGCACGGTGCCGCGCGCGAACAGGCCTTGGCGGAGTGCACCGGCGGTGGCCGCATCGGGCTCCAGCCGCAGGTAGGCGGTAACGGACCGCGTACCGTTCTGCGCGCTGGGGTTGATGCGCGCCACGCGTGCCGGTACCGTCGCCGCCAGGCCGTCGATCTGCACTTGCGCGGCCTGGCCCACGCGCAAGCTCAGCACGTCCTCGGGCGCGACGGCGGCTTCCAGTTCGAGCCGGCTCAGGTCGACGATCTCCAGCAGCCGTGCGTCCACCGAGACACGTTCGCCCGGCTGCACCAGGCGCTGCGACACGAGGCCGGCAATCGGCGCACGGATCTCGCAGTCGCGCACTGCCTTGCGCGCGATTTCAGCCGTGGCGCGTGCCGCTTGCAGCGTGGCCTGGGCTCCTGCGGCGCTGCTGACCGAGGTGTCCAGCGCGTTTTTCGAGATGAAACCCTGGCCGACCAGCGACTTGTTGTTGTCCAGCGTGCGCTGGGCGATGTCCAGCTGCGCCTGCGCGGCCTGCGCCTGGTCTTCGGCCTGGCGCAGCCGCAATTCCAATTCGGTGGTGTCCAGCCGGCCCAACAGTTGTCCTGCCTGCACGCGGTCACCTTCACGGACGGTGAGCGTCTTGACCTCGGCGGCCACGCGGGCCTTGACCACGGCACTGTCGACCGCCTTCAAGCTGCCCGACACCACGAGCAGGCTGACCAGTTCGCTGCGGCTGACGCGGGCGATGTCGCCAGCCGCCAGCTCGATGGGCCGCACCGGTGCGCTGGCCGCAGCTGCCGGCGCCTTGGCCCGCGCTGCGCCGCCGCGCAAAGCCCAGGCGCCGACCAGCACGGCGGCCAGCGCCACCAGCGCCAACGCCACCAGGGTGCGGCGCTTCAAGCCGGTGCCCCTGTCCGCACTTCGAGCCCGCGCAGGACCAGGTCGAAATGTGTCTTCAGCATCACCAGCGGGTCCATGGCCACGCTGCCCTGGATCTGGCAGGCACCAAAGGAATGGCGGTGCAGCGCCATGAAGATCAGCGGCGCGATCAGGGCGTGTGCCACCTCGTGCAGCGGCATCGGGCGGAACTCCCCGCGCGTGATGCCGCGTTGCACGGCACTGCAGAACAACTGGTCGGCCGGCACGATCACCTCGTCGCTGTAGAACTGGGCCAGTTCGGGGAAGTTGCGCACTTCCGACAACACGATCTTGTGGATGCCCGCGGCGCGGGTGTTGCCTACGCGGTCCCACCAGGTCTGCATCAAGCACACCAGCAATTCGGCACTGCTGCCCTCGAACTGTTCGACCATCTCGCGGCCCTCATTGATGAGGCTGACCACGTTGTGCCGCACCACCGCCTTGAAGAGTTCTTCCTTGCTGGGGTAGTACAGGTACAGCGTGCCCTTGCTCACGCCGGCGTGCTGCGCCACTTCTTCGGCGCGCGTGGCAGCAAAGCCCTTCTCGACAAACAACGCCAACGCGGCCTCCAGCAGTTCCTGTGGGCGGGTTTCCTTGCGGCGCTGGCGTGGGGCGCTGTCCTTCGTGAGGGTGGCTGATTTCATTTAATGACTGACTGGTCAGTAATTCTAGGCAGCCTGTCCAGCTTGGTCAAGGTGCG
>JANNWL010000022.1:0-20627 GCA_031414735.1 Burkholderiales bacterium
CACCCAGTCACTCAACGGTCACCACCGTCGCGGCGCACCGCGGCATCCGGGTTGAGCCAGCGTCATGTCGTGCCCGGCCTGCAGCGCGTCGATGCGACAGGAAACCTGCGAATTTCCAGCCAGCCCAAGCAGAGATTCACGGGCAAGCCCAGGTCCAGGTTGTTGGCCCATGAGCGCCGGCAGACCGCTCCGAAGCGGTCGCGGGAATTCATGCTTTGGAGTGGCGCTGGCAGCCAGAAGCCGACAGTCGCTCCGCGACAAAGCAGCCGTTCGGGTTAGCCCTGCGGGCCGAGACGCGCAACCATACGGTTCACTGCCTCGGTCAGTGCTGGCAAGTCCTGTTCGACCACCAGCCAGACCGCCCCGAGGTCAATTCCGAGGTAGCCATGCACGATCACGTTGCGAAACCCGGAGAGTTCGCGCCAGGGAATCTGCGGCTCGGTGTTCTTGATCTCGCTCGACAAGCGCTGGCTTGATTCGGCCAGGGTCTGCAGATTTCTGATCACAGCGTCCTGCACCAGACGCGAAGCGTCGAAGCGCGCGCGTTCAGCATTGGCGTACTCGGCGATCCTGTCCAGGCAGTCGCGCATGTGCGCCAGCAACACCCAGTCGGCCCCGAGGCTCGGATTCACAGTGACACGGCACCGGCCATCACGCTCTCGCGCAGCGCAGGGTGCAAGCTCGCTTCGGTGACTACATCCACACGGCGGCCCAGCAATTCCTGCGCATCAAGCAGCAGGCCCCCCAGAGCCAAGGCGCTGGTCCCTGGGGTCAGGGTTACTAGCAGATCGACGTCGCTGTGGGCGGTGCTTTCGTTGCCGTCACCCCGGCTCATCGAGCCAAAAACCCATACTCCCGTGACGCCGCGCCTGCGTGCCAGAGCCAACAGTTCGGCGCGGTGGGTTTCGATCAGCGGATGCATGGGCGGCAGTGTAGCCACCCTGTGCCGACCGCGACTCAAACGACAAGCCCCATGGCCTCACGGTCTGGCGACAGGCTCGCTGCCCCAGAAACGCCGAAGTCTCAGGCTGGCGCGGCCGGCTGTTTTGAGGTTGCGGGACGGGTGACTCCTACGGGTCGCTTCCTGTCGCCCGCCCGCCATCAGGTGAACGACCCGCTCTGTCCGCCAGCGGGCGCTCAGCAGTTCAACGGGGAGTCAGAGGTCGAAACCGTAATCGATGACCAGCGGCGCGTGGTCGCTGAAACGCTGGGCCAGGTAAATGTGTTCGCGCTGCGCCAGCGCCGCCACGCCAGGCGTGGCCAGGTGGTAGTCCAGCCGCCAGCCTACGTTCTTGGCCCAGGCCTGGCCGCGGTTGCTCCACCAGGTGTATTGCTCGGGGTGGGGGTTGAGGGTGCGGAACACATCCACCAGGCCGCCTTCGCCCAGCAGGCGGGTCATCCAGGCGCGCTCTTCGGGCAGGAAGCCGCTGTTCTTCTGGTTGCTCTTCCAGTTCTTCAGGTCGATTTCCTGGTGCGCGATGTTGATGTCGCCGACCAGGATGAACTCCCGCTCGGCCTTCAGCGCCATCAGGTGCGGGTACAGGCGCGCCAGGAAGCGGAACTTGGCGGCCTGGCGGTCCTCGCCGCTGCTGCCGCTGGGGAAGTAGCCGCTGATGACGCTGAACTTCTTGAAGCGGCGGCGCGCCGACGTTGAATCGAAGCGGGTCTCGACCCAGCGGCCTTCGCCGTCGAACTCACCACCGTCAAACCCTGTGATGACTTCTGTCGGCACCTTCTTCGTGTACAGCCCGACGCCGGAGTAGCCCTTCCTCTGGGCGTAGTGGAAGTGGCCGTGCAGCCCGGCCACGCGGTCGAAGGGGCCCGCCACATGCTCGGACTGGGCCCTGATCTCCTGCACCCCAATACAATCGGCCCCCACCGTGGCGACCCAGTCGACAAAGCCCTTGTTGGCCGCAGACCGGATGCCATTCAGATTGAGCGTGACGAGTCTAAAACCCACGGAGGTCCCCTGCTGATGACGAGCCCTGCCCCAACCCAGCCCGATGCGGAGATGGCGCAAGCGTTCGTGCGCTTTGCGGTGGAGTCCGGCGTGCTGCGATTCGGCGAGTTCAAGACCAAGGCGGGCCGCCTGTCACCGTATTTCTTCAATGCCGGACTGTTCAACAACGGCGCGATGCTGGGCCGTCTGGCTGAATTCTATGCAGCGCGCTTGATCGCCAGCGGCCTGGCCTTCGACATGCTCTTCGGCCCGGCCTACAAGGGCATCACCCTGGCCGCCGCGCTGGCTGTCGAGCTCGCGCGGCGCGGCCACAACGTACCCTTCGCCTACAACCGCAAGGAGGCCAAGGACCACGGCGAAGGCGGTACCCTGGTCGGCGCGTCGGTGGCTGGGCGGGTGCTGATCGTGGACGACGTGATTTCCGCCGGTACCTCGGTGCGCGAGGCTGTCGGCATGATCCAGGCGGCGGGCGCCACACCCTGCGGCGTGACCATTTGCCTGGACCGCCAGGAGCGCGCCACAGAGGACGGCAAGGATGCGCCGTGGAGCGCTGTGCAGTACGTGCAGCGCGAACTGCATCTGGACGTGGTGGCCATCGCCACCCTGGACGATTTATTGCGCTACCTTTGTTCGGCCGAAGACCCGGCCCTGCTCGCCCACGCCGCATCCGTGCAGACCTATCGCGAACGCTACGGGGTCTGAATGACCGGCCTGCGCCTGCCACCCCGGGTAGCACGCTGCGCGCTGGCGTTCGCCGCGCACGCCCTGCTGTGGACTGGCGCGGCGGCTTCGGCCTGGGCCCAAGCGGTGCCGACCGACGCGGGCGGCATATACACGTGCCTAACTGCCGACGGCCGGCGCCTCACCGCCGACCGCTACATCGACGAATGCCGCAATCGCGAGCAGAAGTTGCTGAACCGGGACGGTTCGTTGCGACGCGTGATCCCGCCCACGCAGACGACTGAAGAGGCCGCAGAAGCCGAGGCCCGCGCCCGCAGCGCCGCAGCGGAGCGGGCCGCGCGCGCCGACGCCGTGCGCCGCGACCGCAACCTGCTGGCCCGCTACCCTGACGAGGCCGCCCACCAACGCGCCCGTGTGGCCGCCGCCGACACCGTGCGTGCGGCCATCAGAACCACCGAGCACCGGTTGCGCGACCTGACTGCAGAACGCAAGCCGTTGGCGAACGAGGCTGAGTTCTATGTCGGCAAGCCCATGCCGGCCAAGCTCAGGGGCCTGCTCGACGCCAACGACGCGGCGGTGGACGCGCAGCGCTCGTCGGCGTTGAACCAGCAGGCCGAGCTCGACCGCATCAATCGGCTGTATGACGCCGAACTCGAGCGCCTGCGTCGGCTCTGGGCAGGCGCGCCGCCGGGGTCGCTCGGCGCGCTTCCGGCCGTGGCCCAGGTGCAGCGGCCCGCGGTGCAGGCGCCTGCGCCGGTCAAGCCGGCCTCGCGCTGACTTTCACGTCGACAGCCTTCAGCAGCCCAACTTCTTGCGCAGCAGCTCGCCCGCCTGGGCGGGGTTGGCGCGGCCCTGGCTGGCCTTCATCACCTGGCCCACCAGGGCGTTGAAGGCCTTGTCCTTGCCGGCGCGGAATTCCTCGACCGACTTGGCATTCGCCGCCAGCACCTGCTCGACGATGGCCTCGAGCGCGCCGCTGTCGTTCATCTGCTTCAGGCCCTTGGCGGCGATGACGGTGTCGACACCGCTGCCTTCGCCCGACCACAGCGCATCGAACACCTGGCGCGCGCCGTTGTTGGACACCGTGCCGTCCACGATGCGCACGATCAAGGCGGCCAGCACCGGCGCCGACACCGGCGCGGCCTCGATGCCCGTGCCCTGTGCGTTCAGTCGCTTGGAGACCTCGCCCATCAGCCAGTTGGCGGCCAGCTTGGCCGAGCCCGATGCGTCACGCAGCGCCTCGTAGTAAGCGGCGAAGGGCCGGCTCTGCGTCATCACGGCCGCGTCGGCCACGGCCAGGCCGTCGGCCTGCTGGAAGCGCTGGGCCATGGCGGCGGGCAGTTCGGGCAGCTCGGCGCGCACGCGCTCGATCCACTGCGGTGAAATCACCAGGGGCGGCAGGTCGGGGTCGGGAAAGTAGCGGTAGTCGTCGGCGTTTTCCTTGCTGCGCATGGCGCGGGTTTCGCCCGTGCCGGGGTCGAACAGCACGGTGGCCTGGTCGATGGCCAGGCCGTCTTCGATGCGGTCGATCTGCCACTGCACTTCGAAGTCGATGGCCTGGCCCAGGTTGCGGAAGGAGTTGAGGTTCTTCACCTCGCGCCGCGTGCCCAGGTCGGCGCCCGGGCGGCGCACCGAAACGTTGGCGTCGCAGCGGAAACTGCCTTCTTGCATGTTGCCGTCGCACACGCCCAGCCACACCACCAGGGCGTGCAGGGCGCGCGCGTACTCCACGGCCTCGGCGCTGCTGCGCATGTCGGGTTCCGACACGATTTCCAGCAGCGGCGTGCCGGCACGGTTCAGGTCGATGCCGGTCTGGCCGGCGTAGTCCTCGTGCAGGCTCTTGCCCGCGTCTTCCTCCAGGTGGGCGCGGGTCAGGCGCACCGACCGCGGCTGGCCGTCAAGCACGAAGTCGATGCGCCCGCCCTGGACCACCGGCGTCTCGTACTGGCTGATCTGGTAGCCCTTGGGCAGGTCGGGGTAGAAGTAGTTCTTGCGCGCGAAGATCGACAGCGGCGCCACCTTGGCGTGCACCGCCAGGCCCAGGCGGATGGCGCGTTCGACAGCGCCTCGGTTCATCACCGGCAGGGTGCCGGGCAGCGCCAGGTCCACCGCGCAGGCCTGGGTGTTGGGCGCCGCGCCGAAGCGCGTCGACGCGCCGCTGAAGATCTTGCTGGCAGTCGACAACTGGGCGTGGGTCTCCAGGCCGATGACGACCTCGTAGCCACGAATGAGCGGGGCAGGATGCTGCATGTCAACGGCCGCCGGGAAGGCGGGTGTGGAAGTCGGTGGCCTGCTGCAAGGCGTGCGCGGCGTGGAGCAGCCGGCCTTCGCCGAAGTAGTTGCCAATGAGCTGCAGGCCCACCGGCATGCCACCGCCTTCCAACGAGCTCGCGAAGCCGGCCGGCACGCTCATGCAGGGCAGCCCGGCCAGGCTGGCGGGGAGGGTGAAAATGTCCGCCAGGTAGCTCTTCACCGGGTCATCGCCTTGCTCACCCAGCTTCCAGGCCACGCTGGGCGCCACCGGGCCGGCGATCAGGTCGCAATCTGCGAAGCAGGTCTGGAAGTCGTCGGCGATCATGCGGCGCAGCTTCTGCGCCTGCACGTAGTAGGCGTCGTAGTAGCCGTGCGACAGCACATAGGTGCCGATCATGATGCGGCGCTTGACCTCGGGGCCGAAGCCCTCGGCGCGCGACTTCTTGTACATGTCGAGCAAGTCGCCGTGCTGGGTGGCGCGGTGGCCGAACTTGACGCCGTCGAAGCGGCCCAGGTTCGAGCTGGCCTCGGCCGGGGCGATGATGTAGTAGACCGGTATCGACAGTTCGGTGCGCGGCAGGCTCACATCGACCAGCGTGGCGCCCAGGCGCTGCAGTTCGGCCAGGCCGGTGCGCACCACGGCGTCGACGTCGGCCGACAGACCGGCCGGGAAGAATTCGTTGGGCAGCCCGATGCGCAACCCCCGCAGCGGCTGGGCTACGCTGGCGCCGTCGCGCGGCTGCAGCATCTGCGCGTGGTAGTCCTGCGGCGCGCGTTCGGCGCTGGTGGCGTCGCGCACATCGAATCCGCTCATCGCGGACAACAGCAGCGCGCAGTCTTCGGCACTGCGCGCCATGGGGCCGGCCTGGTCCAGGCTGGAGGCAAAGGCCACCATGCCGTAACGGCTGCACACGCCGTAGGTCGGCTTGATGCCGGTGATGCCGCAGAAGCTGGCCGGCTGGCGGATGGAGCCGCCCGTGTCGGTGCCGGTGGCGGCCGGCACCAGGCCGGCCGCCACCGCTGCGGCCGAGCCGCCCGACGAACCGCCGGGCACGCGCGCCGGGTCCCAGGGGTTCTTCACCGGCCCGTAGGCCGAGTTCTCGTTGGCCGAACCCATCGCGAACTCGTCGCAATTCAGCTTGCCCAGCGTCACCATGCCGGCGCCCGGCGTGTCGCCAGGCTCGCCAGCGCCCAGCCGCGCCACCACGGTGGCGTCGAACGGGCTTTGGTAGCCGGCCAGCATCTTCGACCCCGCAGTGGTGGGCAACCGGCCGGTGCTGAAGTCGGTGGCGAAGATGTCCTTGTGCGCCAGTGGCACGCCGGTGAGCGGCCCGGCTTCGCCCCGCGCGCGGCGGGTGTCGGCAGCGCGGGCCTGGGCCAGGGCGGCGTCTGCGTCGATGGCCAGGAAAGCACCCAGCCCGGCGGGGCCGGCGGCCAGGTCGGCGCTGGCAACGCCCAGCAACTCCTGTGTCAGCTCGACACTGCTGATTCGGCCGCCGGCCAGTTCGCGTGACAGGCCGGCCACGCCCAGGGTGCGTACAGCGGTCGTCATTCAATCACCTTGGGCACGAGGAACAGGCCGTCCTCGACGGCAGGCGCGCTGGCCTGGTTGCGCTCGCGCTGGTCGCCTTCGGTCACCACGTCGTCGCGCAAACGCAGGTGGACGGCCTGCACCGCAGACAGCGGGGTGTACAGCGGCTCGACGCCGCGGGTGTCGACGGCACCCATCTGCTCGACGATGCGAAAGAAGCCGTTCAACTGGATGAGCATCTGTGCCGATTCTTCGGCGCCGAGCTCGAGCCGGGCCAGGTGGGCAATGCGGCTCACGTCCTGCGGGGTCAGGGCCATCGGTGGGTGCGGGTGAGGTGTCCGGGAGCAGGCGGTGACGGCCTCAATTTGCAGCCCGCACCCCCCCGAATCAGTGGGTGGATACAGTATTATCACTGGCTACCTGCATCGCCCTTTGACCGGTTTCGGCACGGGGCGGGTCCGCTGAAGTCAATGCGGCCCGACAGCCGCCAGACCCGCACCCGGACACCATTTCTTCACACGCTCGGGCGAGCGTTCCTTCGCGCCCTGCCCCGGCCCATGCCCATCCGCATGGCCGATGACCGCACCGCCCGAACTGCACGCATCGACCGCCCGCCCCAGCGCACCCGTTCCAACCTCCCCCACATGTTTGCTTCCCTGCGCCGCTACTTTTCCACCGACCTGGCCATCGACCTGGGCACCGCCAACACGCTGATTTACGTGCGTGGCAAAGGCATCGTGCTCGACGAGCCCTCGGTCGTGGCCATCCGCCATGAAGGCGGGCCCAACGGCAAGAAGTCGATCCAGGCCGTCGGCCGCGAGGCCAAGGCCATGCTGGGCAAGGTGCCCGGCAACATCGAGGCCATCCGGCCGATGAAGGACGGCGTGATCGCCGACTTCACCGTCACCGAGCAGATGCTCAAGCAGTTCATCCGCATGGTGCACCCGCGCGGCATCCTGCGGCCCAGCCCGCGCATCATCATCTGCGTGCCCTGCGGTTCGACCCAGGTTGAACGCCGCGCCATCCGCGAAAGCGCCCTGGGCGCCGGTGCTTCCGACGTCTACCTGATCGAAGAGCCCATGGCTGCGGCCATCGGTGCCGGCCTGCCGGTGAGCGAGGCCTCGGGCTCGATGGTGGTCGACATCGGCGGCGGCACCACCGAGGTCGGCGTGATCAGCCTGGGCGGCATGGTCTACAAGGGCAGCATCCGCGTGGGCGGCGACAAGTTTGATGAATCGATCATCAACTACATCCGCCGCAACTACGGCATGCTGATCGGCGAGCCGACAGCCGAGATGATCAAGAAGAACATCGGCAGCGCCTTCCCCGGCAGCGAGGTGAAGGAAATCGAGGTCAAGGGCCGCAACCTCAGCGAAGGCGTGCCGCGCAGCTTCACCATCTCGTCGAACGAAATTCTTGAAGCCCTGACCGACCCGCTGAACCAGATGGTCAGCGCCGTGAAGAACGCGCTGGAACAGACCCCGCCCGAGCTCGGCGCCGACATCGCCGAGCGCGGCATGATGCTCACCGGCGGCGGCGCGCTGCTGCGCGACCTGGACCGCCTGCTGGCCGAAGAAACCGGCCTGCCCGTGCTGGTGGCCGAGGACCCGCTGACCTGCGTGGTGCGCGGCTGCGGCATGGCGCTGGAGCGCATGGAGCGGCTGGGCTCGATCTTCACCTCCGAGTAGGCGGCGCGGGCCGCAGCCGGAGCCCCATGGCGCTGGGAACGCTCGACCGAACCCCGCCGCCGTTCTTTCGGCAGGGGCCGACTGCGCTCACGCGGCTGGTGTTCTTCGCCGCACTGGCCATCTTCCTGATGGTGGCGGACACGCGTTTTCGCGTGGTTGAGCCTGTGCGTGCCGGGCTGGCCCTGACCCTGATGCCGCTGCAGCGTGCTGCGGCCGTGCCGCTGGAGATCTGGCATGGCGGTGGCGACTACCTGCGCGGCTTGCGTCAAGCCCGGGCCGACGAGGGCGCAGCCCGCGCGGCGCTGGCGGCGCAGTCGGTGGTGGCCGGCAGCGCGGCTCAGTTGGTGGCTGAAAACGCCCGGCTTCGTGCGCTGCTGGAACTGCGCCCGGCGCTGGCCGTGCGGTCACTGGCCGCAGAGGTCATGTACGAAGCGGCCGATCCGTATGCGCGCAAGGTCTTCATCGACCGTGGCCAGACCCAGGGCGTGGCGCTGGGCTCGCCCGTGATCAACGAAGCCGGCGTGTTGGGGCAGGTCACGCACCTGTACCCGCTGACTGCCGAGGTGACGCTGCTGGCCGACAAGGACGCCGCCATTCCCGTGTTGAACATCCGCACGCAGCAACGCAGCGCGGCCTTCGGCGGCCAGTTCGGCGGCGCGGCAGGCATGGAGCTGCGCTTCGTGTCGGGCAATGCCGACGTGCAGGTGGGCGACGAACTGCACACCAGCGGGCTGGACGGCATCTACCCGCCGGGCCTGCCCGTGGCCCGGGTGGCCAGCGTGGAGCGCCGAGCCGAAGCCGGCTTTGCGCGCATCCTGCTCGTGCCGACCGCGCCGTCGGCTGGCGTGCGCTACGTCCTGGTGCTGGAACCCACGGCGGCGCAACTGCCGCCGCGGCCCGAGCCGGCGCCCGAGGCGGTGGACAAGCCCAGGCGCAAAGGGAGTGCCAGGTCATGACCAAGCCCTCATCGGACGGCGGCCTGTGATCATGCTGTCACGGGAGGGCGGCTTGTGACCATGCTGTCACGGGAGGGCGGCCTGTGATCATGCCGCGGGGCTCCGACCAGCTGTTGCTGCCGGTCAACTCCTTCTTCATCGCCTTCACGCTGCTGCTGGCCTTTGGCTTCAACCTGCTGCCGCTGGGCCGCATGCCGGGCATGCCCGACCTGCTGGCAGTGACGCTGATGGTCTGGACGGTGCACCAGCCGCGCCGCGTGGGCGTGGGCGTGAGCTTCATGTTCGGCCTGCTGATGGACGTGCACCAGGGTGCGCTGCTGGGTCAGCACGCACTGGCCTACACGCTGCTGAGCTTTGGCGCGCTGGTCATGCACCGCAGGCTGTTGTGGTTCGGCCTGGCCGAGCAAACGCTGCAGGTGCTGCCGATGTTCATCGGCCTGCATCTGGTGTCGCTGGCCGTGCGCATGCTGGCCGGGGGCATGTTCCCGGGCTGGACGCTGCTGCTGGCGCCGGTGTTCGAGACGATGCTTTGGCCGCTGGTGAGCGCCCTCTTGCTGGCCCCCCAGCGGCGCGCACCCGACCCGGACCAGAATCGGCCTTTGTGACGCCACACGGCCCGCCTGATTCCCGGTACCCGACACCATGACCCCCATGCGCGACGTTGAGCAGGAGATCGGCCACTTCCGCGGCCGGCTGCTGGCTGCGGCCGTGTTCGTGCTGGTCGCCTTCGGTCTGCTGGCCGCGCGCCTGGTGCACCTGCAGGTGTTCCGGCATGAAGAACTGGCCACGCAGGCCGAGGCGAATCGCATCGCGGTGATGCCTGTCGTGCCCATACGCGGGCTCATCGTCGACCGCCACGGTGTCGTGCTGGCCACCAACTACTCGGCCTACACGCTGGAAATCGCACCGGCCCGCGCCGGTGGCCCGACGGCGATGGAGCCGCTGATCGACGCGCTGGGCCAGGTGGTGGACATCACGCCACGCGACCGCCGGCGCTTCAAGCGCGCGCTGGACGAGGGCAAGAGCTTCGAGTCGCTGCCGATACGCACCAAGCTCAGCGATGAGGAAGTGGCGCGCTTCATGGCGCAGCGCTTTCGCTTCCCGGGTGTGGAGGTAAAGGCGCGGCTGTTCCGCCAGTACCCGCTGGGTGAGACGGGCGCCCACCTGCTGGGCTACATCGGCCGCATCAACCAGGCCGAGAAGAAGGCCATGGAGGACTGGGACGACGAAGAGCAGGGCAACTACAAGGGCACCGAGTACATCGGCAAGCTGGGGCTGGAACAGAAGTACGAACGCGTGCTGCACGGCACGGCAGGCTACGAGCAGGTAGAGACCAGCGCCAACGGCCGCGCCGTGCGCCGCCTGAGCAGCCAGCCCGCCACGCCGGGCGACAAGCTGGTGCTGTCCATCGACATCAAGCTGCAGGCCCTGGTGGAGGAGATGTTCGGCGACCGCCGCGGCGCATTGGTGGCCATCGACCCACGCAACGGCGAGATCCTGGCCTTCGTCAGCAAGCCCACCTTCGACCCCAACCTGTTCGTCGACGGCATCGACGGCGACAGCTGGCGCGAACTGAACGAGTCCATCGACAAGCCGCTGCTCAACCGTGCCATGCGCGGCACCTACCCGCCGGGCTCGACCTTCAAGCCCTTCATGGCCCTGGGCGCGCTGGAAAGCGGCAAGCGCAGCGCCACGGCCATCATCAACGACGGCGGCACCTTCCAGTTCGGCAACCACACCTTTCGCAGCCACGGCGACAAGGGCCTGGGCCCGGTGGACATGAACCGGGCCATCGTCAAGTCCAGCAACGTGTACTTTTATTCACTGGCCAACGAGATGGGCGTGGACCTGATCCACGAGCAACTCTCGCCCATGGGGCTGGGCCGGCGCACCGGTATCGACCTGGAAGGCGAGCTGCCGGGCCTGCTGCCGTCGACCGAGTGGAAAAAGCGCGCGTACAAGAAGCCCGAACAGCAGCGCTGGTACGCCGGCGAAACCATCTCACTGGGCATCGGCCAGGGCTACAACAACTTCACCATGCTGCAGATGGCCAACGCGCTGGCCACGGTGGTGTCGGGCGGGCAGCGTTTCGAGCCGCGCCTGGTGCGCGAGATCGAGCACGTCATCACGCGCGAGCGCCGCCTGGTGGCCAGCGCCGCGCTTGACGCACTGCCCTACCGCCCCGAGCACGTGGCGCTGATCAACCGAGCGCTGCAAGGCGTGGTGCTGGAAGGCACCTCGGCCCGCGTGTTCGCCGGCGCGCCGTACACCAGCGGCGGCAAGACCGGCACGGCGCAGGCCGTGGGCATCCGCCAGAACCAGAAGTACGACGCCTCCAAGCTCGAAGAGCACCAGCGCGACCACTCGCTGTACATCGCCATGGCGCCGATGGAAGCACCCACGGTGGCGCTGGCCGTGATCGTCGAGAACTCCGGCTTTGGCGCCGAGGCCGCAGCCCCCATGGCCCGCCGTGTCTTCGACTACCTGCTGGCCGGCCAGGTACCCAGCGAAGAGGACATGGCTGCCACCCGCATCGGCAAGTCGGCCGCGCCCATCGGCACGCCGCGCCGCGCCGCCGACATGCCGTTGCCCGGTGTGGCTGCTGCGGGGGATGCGCGGTGAGCCCCGCTTCGGGCGAGCCGGTTCAACCGGTCACGGCCCGTCGCATCGCCATCGCCCAGATCGCCATGCACTGGACCACGCCGGAGAACATGGCCGCCATCGGCGCGGCCATGGCACTGGCGAAAGCCCAGGGTGCGCAGCTCTGCGGGTTCTCGGAGCTGGCGGTCACGGGCTTTCATCGCGAGATCGCCCGCGAAGCCAGGCCGGATGTTCTTGCGCCCGCGCTGCAGCACCTGCATGCGGCAGCAGGCGCTCTCGGTCTGGCCATCGCCGTGGGCGCGCCGACCTTTGCAGACGATGGCCGCCGATTCAATTCGCACCTGCTCATCGATGAGCATGGGCAGACTGCAGCCGTGGTGTCCAAACGTGGTCTGACCGACCCCGAGGCCACCTTCTTCGCACGTGGGTCGTCTCGCCCCTCAGGGCTGCTGCAGGGGCTTCGCTGTTCGGCCGTCATCTGCCGCGAGGTGGGTGACCTGGCGCTGGTCGCGCCACAACTCCTGCCCGGCACGGTCGACTTGATCTTCGTTCCCGGTGCGCTGCGTCAAGACCCCGACCAGCCCGGAACCGACCCGCCCGAGTACGTGCGCGACATTCAACGGCTCGCCGCGGCGACGCGCGCCCATGTGGTTCAGACGAACTGGCCGAATGCGCTCACCCGCCCAGAGGAAAGCGTGGACGGCGGGGCAAGCTGTGTCTGCGGCCCGGACGGCGAGCTGCTCTTGCGACTGCCGAAGCAGGCGTCGGGCGTGGCCATCTTCACGCTGGGCGAGCGCCGCTTCGACTGGCATGCGCAGTGAGCCATGACCCATTGCCCTGACCACGCACCCCTGGTGCACTCACCATGAACGCCGTCTTCGAACGCCCCCCGCTGTGGATGCGCTTGTACCGCGTGTTCGGCGGCTTTGACGGGCCGCTGCTGCTGGCCATCACTCTGCTTGCGGCCATCGGCCTGGTGGCCATGTACTCGGCCGGCTACGACCACGGCACGCGCTTCGTCGACCACGGGCGCAACATGCTGCTGGCGCTGGGCGTGCTGTTCGTGGTGGCCCAGGTGCCGCCTCACAAATTGCAGCAACTGGCGGCACCCCTGTACGTGGCAGGGCTGGCGTTGCTGATTGCCACGGCGCTGTTCGGCATCACGCGCAAGGGCGCCACGCGCTGGTTGGACATCGGCCCCCTCGTCATCCAGCCCAGCGAGATCCTGAAGATCGCGACACCCCTGATGCTGGCCTGGTGGTTCCAGAAGCGCGAAGGCCAGTTGCACGTGAGCGACTTCTTCATCGCCGCGACCTTGCTGGCTGTGCCCGTGGCGCTGGTGGTCAAGCAGCCCGACCTGGGCACGGCGCTGCTGATCCTGTTCGGCGGCATCTACGTGATCTTCTTTGCCGGCCTGTCGTGGAAGCTGGTGGTGCCGGTGCTGGCGCTGCTGGGTTCGGCCATCGTGGCGCTGGTGGCGTTCGGCGACGCCGCCTGCCAGCCTGGCGTGAACTGGCCCCTGCTGCGCGACTACCAGCAGCACCGCGTGTGCACGTTGCTGGACCCGACCAAGGACCCGCTGGGCAAGGGTTTCCACATCATCCAGGGCATGATTGCCATCGGCTCCGGCGGCCTGGCCGGCAAGGGCTTCATGCAGGGCACGCAGACGCACCTGGAGTTCATTCCAGAGCGCACCACCGACTTCATCTTCGCCGCCTTCTGCGAGGAGTTCGGCCTGGCCGGCGTGATCGTGCTGCTGGTGGCCTTCACCTTCCTGATCTTCCGCGGCCTGATGATCGCCGCCGAGGCCCCCACGGTGTTCACCCGCCTGCTCGCCGGCGCCATGACGCTGAGCCTGTTCAGCTACGCCTTCGTCAACATGGGCATGGTCAGCGGCATCCTGCCCGTGGTGGGTGTGCCGCTGCCCTTCGTCAGCTATGGCGGCACGGCCATGGTCTCACTCGGCCTGGCGCTGGGCATCCTGATGTCGATCGCGCGCAGCCGGCGGCTGATGCAAAGCTGAGCCGGTCTGTGGGCAGTTCACTTGCGGGTGGCCTTGCGGGTGGCCGGAATTCCCGTTAGCCTAGCCAGTCTAGACAGACGCAAGGGGGCTTTGCCATGACAACCTGGGCACTGCAAGACGCGAAGAACCGCCTCAGTGAAGTGATTCGTCAGGCCCTGGCCGAGGGCGCCCAGGAGATCACCATTCGGGGCGAACCGGCAGTCACCGTGATTGCCACCCGTGAGCTGCAGCGCGTGCGCGGGCAGCCCCAGAGCCTGGCCGACTTCCTGTGCGCGTCGCCGCTGAGGGGCCTGGAACTGACGGCCCGAGACAAGGACACCGGGCGCGACGTGATCTTGTGAACTACTTGCTTGACACCTGTGTGGTGTCCGAATTCACCAAGTCCAAACGCGACGCCCAGTTGCTGGATTGGTTGCGGGCCACGCCCGAGCCGTCGCTGTTTCTCAGCGCGTTGACCTTGGGCGAGATTCAGCAAGGCATCAGCCGGCTGGCCGTGTCGGCGCGCCGGCAGCAGCTGCAAGCTTGGCTGGACGACGACCTGCGCACCCGCTTCACCGGTCGGGTGCTGCCCGCAGATGCCACCGTGTGCCTGCTGTGGGGCGACCTGCGCACGCGCGCCGCCCAGACGGGCCAGACACTGCCGGTGCTGGACTCGCTGATCGCCGCGACTGCGTTGGCCCACGGGCTGCTGCTGGTGACACGCAATGAGGCCGACTTCGTGCGGGTGCCGGGTTTGCAAGTGGTCAACCCGTGGACGCCATCACCCAAGCCGGCTGACGCCGGCTTCAAGTCCCGTAAGACGACACCTCGGCGTGGCGCTGGAAGCGCACGGTGAACAGCGCGCCGGGCGATTGCGCGGTGTCGCCCTGGCGCGGTCGAGCGTCGGCCACGCTGATCTGCGCGTCGTGGCGCTGCACCACTTCCATCACGATGGCCAGTCCCAGCCCGCTGCCGTCGACCTGGGTGCCCAGCGCGCGGTAAAAGGCCTGGAACACCAGCTCGCGTTCGGCCGGTGCAATGCCCGGTCCGGTGTCCTCCACCTGCAGCAACACCGCGCCCAGCGGGTCGTTGGCGACGCGGGCGGTCACGGTGCCGCCGGCCGGGGTGTACTGCAGCGCGTTGTCGACCAGGTTGCGCACCAACTCGCCCAGCAGCACCGGCTCGCCCAGCACCCGCATGGTCGCCGCCGTGTCGCTGCTGTCCGGCCCTTCGTAGCCCAGGTCGATGCCGCGCTCCATGGCCCGCGGCACGAAATCGCGCACCACGGCCCGGGTCACGGCCGCCAGGTTCACGCCATGACGGCGCAGCACCTGACCGGTGTCTTCGGCGCGCGCCATGGCCAGCAACTGGTTGACCATGTGGGCCGCGCGCTGGCTGGACACGGCGATCTGGTGCAGCGAGTGGCGCATCGATGCCGGGTCGCCGCGGCCGCTGTCGATCTCGCGCGCCGCCAGCTCGGCCTGGGTGCGCAAGCCGGCCAACGGTGTCTTCAGCTGGTGTGCCGCGTCGGCCAGGAAGTGGCGCTGCGACGCCATCGAGCGGCCCAGTCGTTCGAGCAGGTCGTTGATGGCGCGCACCAGCGGCGCCACCTCGTCGGGCACGTCACCCTCGGGGATGGGGCTGAGATCGCCGCTCTCGCGCCGGCGGATACGCTGCTGCAACTGCGCCAGCGGCCGGATGCCGCGCGTCAAGGCGTACCACACCAGCAGCACGGCCAGCGGCAGGATCACAAACTGCGGCAGGATCACGCCTTTGATGATTTCGGTCGCCAGTTGCGAGCGCTTGCCCAGGCTCTCGGCGACTTGCACCAGGGCGTCGGTGCCGTCGCCACCGTCACTGCCCTGCGCCAACCAGACCCAGGCCACGCGCACCGGCTCGTCACCGACCAGGTCGTCGCGAAAGCGCACGCGTCGCTCGCGAGGGCCGTCGTCTTCAGGCACCGTCAGGCGCGGCTCGCCGACGACCAGCTCGCCGCGGTGGCCGAGCACCTGCACATACAAGGTGTCGGCGTCGTCGGCCCGCAGCAGCGAGATGGCCGTGCCCTCCAGCGCGGCACGCATGTCCGTCGGATCGCGCGCCGGCGAGTCCGTTTGCACGGCGGCCTGCCGCGCCAGGATCTGCGCCAGCTCACCCAATTCGCGGTCGAAGGGCCGGTTGGCGATGGACTGCGCCACCAGCGCCGTCAGCGCCAGGCTCATCGGCCACAACACCAACAAGGGCGCGAGCATCCAGTCCAGGATCTCGCCGAAGAGCGAGCGCTGTTCGCGCCGTGCAGTCACGCCGCGATCTTCTCCAGGCAGTAGCCCAGGCCGCGCACCGTGGCAATGCGAACCGGTCCCTGCTCGATCTTCTTGCGCAGGCGGTGGATGTAGACCTCGATGGCGTTGTTGCTGACTTCTTCGCCCCATTCGCACAGGCGCTCCACCAGCTGGTCCTTGCTCACGAGACGGCCCGAACGCTGCAGCAACACCTCGAGCAGGCTCAGTTCGCGCGCCGACAGGTCGATCATCTGGTCGTTGATGTAGGCCACGCGGCCGGTGGCGTCGAAGGTCAACGGCCCATGCTTGAGCAGGTTCGACGCCGTGCCCAGGCCGCGCCGGGTCAGCGCCCGCACGCGGGCCTCGAGTTCCTGCAGCGAAAACGGCTTGGCCATGTAGTCATCTGCGCCCAGGTCCAGGCCTTTGACTCGCTGCTCGACGCTGTCGGCGGCCGTGAGGATCAACACCGGCACGCTGCTGCCCCGGGCGCGCAGCTTGCGCAACACCTCGAAGCCGTGCATCTTGGGCAGGCCCAGGTCGAGGATCACCATGTCGAACTCGTGGGATGCGAGCGCGGCGTCCGCCTCGGTGCCGCTGCTGACCTGGTCGACCGCGTAGCTGGCGGAACGCAGTGACCGCAGCAGGCCGTCGGCCAGGACCTGGTCGTCTTCGGCAATCAGGATGCGCATGGCTTGTCTCCTGGGGTGGCGTGATCGCGCCCGTTTCCGGGTCTTGTGGTCGCAATTCTAGGGAGCCCGCCCGCGCCGCGGCCTTGACTTTGCGCAGCGTCCCAACGGGTTACCCCTACAGAGTTACCCCAAAATGACTGTACGGATAACCAGTCTCCAGTTCATAATCTTCACAACACAGGAGATCACCATGGACGCACCCGTCAAAGCACTCAACACCGAAAAAGCCAAGGCCCTGCAGGCCGCGCTGGCGCAGATCGAAAAGCAGTTCGGCAAGGGCTCGATCATGCGGCTGGGCGAAGGCGAGGTCATTGAGGACATCCAGGTCGTGTCCACGGGTTCGCTGGGCCTGGACATCGCGCTGGGCGTCGGCGGCCTGCCCCGCGGCCGCGTCATCGAAATCTACGGCCCGGAATCGTCAGGCAAGACCACGCTCACGCTGCAGGTCATCGCCGAAATGCAAAAGCAGGCCGGCACTTGCGCCTTCATCGACGCCGAACACGCACTGGACATCCAGTACGCACAGAAGCTGGGCGTGAACCTGCAGGAACTGCTCATCAGCCAGCCCGACACGGGCGAGCAGGCCCTGGAAATCGTCGACGCCCTGGTGCGCAGCGGCTCCATTGACTTGATCGTCATCGACTCCGTGGCCGCGCTCACGCCCAAGGCCGAGCTCGAGGGCGAAATGGGCGACAGCCTGCCCGGCTTGCAGGCCCGCTTGATGAGCCAGGCCCTGCGCAAGCTCACCGGCACCATCAAGAAGACCAACACCATGGTCATCTTCATCAACCAGATCCGCATGAAGATCGGCGTGATGTTCGGCAACCCCGAAACCACCACCGGCGGCAACGCGCTCAAGTTCTACGCCTCGGTGCGGCTGGACATCCGCCGCACCGGCAGCATCAAGAAGGCCGAGGAAGTCATCGGCAGCGAGACCAAGGTCAAGGTCGTGAAGAACAAGGTCGCGCCGCCCTTCAAGACAGCCGAGTTCGACATCCTGTACGGCGAAGGCATCAGCCGCGAGGGCGAGATCATCGACATGGGTGTCAACGCCCGCATCCTCGACAAGAGCGGCGCCTGGTACGCCTACAACGGCGAAAAGATCGGCCAGGGCAAGGACAACGCCCGCGAGTACCTGCGCGAGAACCCGGAAATCGCCCGCGAGATCGAGAACAAGGTGCGCGAGTCGGTGGGCATCCCGTTGCTGAATGCCGAGGCCTGATTCGCGCCACTGGTCCGCCGCTTGTCCGCCGCAGGTTTGCAGTGAGCTTTGGCGCACTGTCGGTGAAGGGGCGGGCGCTGCGCTACCTGGCGCAGCGTGAACACTCCCGGCTTGAACTGGAGCAAAAGCTGGCGCGCCGGGTGCAGGACACCCCGGAGGCCAGCGCTGCGGTACAGATCGCCCAGGCGCTGGACGAACTCAGCGCCCGCGGGCTGATCAGCGCAGAACGGGTGGCCGAGTCGGTACTGACCAGCCGGGCGCCGCGCTACGGTGTGCACAGACTGAAGCAGACCCTGCAGGCCAAGGGTTTGGATGCCACGCTCGTCGCCGCCACCCTGGCCACCGCCCGCGTCACCGAGCTTGAAAGGGCGCGCGCCATCTGGCAGCGGCGCTACGGCAGCGCCCCCGCCAGCGCCGCCGATCGCGCGCGGCAAATGCGCTTCCTGGCCGGCCGGGGCTTCGACGGCGCCGTGATCCGCGCCGTCGTCCGAGGCGGCGGCGAGCCCGACGACGCGGCCTGAGCCGGCAGCCGCACACTGCGTAAGCGGGCCGCCAGGGCCTGCATGCTAAATTCGTCGGCGATGTGGCTGGCGGGGTCGCACGGCCTCTGACAGCCTCGTTGCACCCCACCTGCAACCCCACCCCGACCCGAATTCCGAGCGAGGAGCTCCCATGAAGATTCACGAATACCAGGCCAAGGAACTGCTGCGTGCCGCCGGCGTGCCGGTGCCGCGCGGCTACGCGGCCTTCACCGTGCGCGAGGCCAAGGAGGCCGCCGAGAAGCTCGGCGGGGCCGTGTGGGTGGTCAAGGCGCAAATCCACGCCGGTGGCCGCGGCAAGGGCGGCGGCGTGAAGCTGGCCCGCTCGCTGGCCGATGTCGAGACGATTGCCGGCCAGATCCTGGGCATGCAGCTCAAGACCCACCAGACCGGGCCAGAGGGTCAGAAGGTGCGCCGCTTGTACGTCGAGGAAGGTGCCGACATCCAGAAGGAGTACTACGTCTCGCTGGTCACCGACCGCGCCACGCAGAAGGTCGCGTTCATCGCCTCGTCGGAAGGCGGCATGGACATCGAGGAGGTCGCCCACAGCACGCCCGAGAAGATCATCACCGAGTTCATCGATCCGCTGACCGGGCTGGGCGAGGCCCAGGCGCGCAAGATCGCCGATTCCATCGGCCTGCCCGCGAATTCCACGGTCCAGGCCGTCGATGTGTTCCAGAAGCTCTACGCCTGCTACATGGCCACCGACGCGTCACTGGTGGAAATCAACCCGCTCAATCGCGACAGCGCTGGCAAGCTCATCGCCCTGGACGCGAAGTTCAATTTCGACGCCAACGCGCTGTTCCGCCACCCCGACATCGTCGCCTACCGCGACCTGGACGAGGAAGACCCGGCCGAGGTCGAGGCCAGCAAGTTCGACCTCAGCTACATCAGCCTGGACGGCAACATCGGCTGCCTGGTCAACGGCGCCGGGCTGGCCATGGCCACCATGGACACCATCAAGCTGTTCGGCGGCGAGCCGGCCAACTTCCTCGACGTGGGCGGTGGCGCCACGGCAGAGAAGGTGACCGAGGCTTTCAAGATCATGCTGGCCAACCAGGCCGTGAAGGGCATCCTGGTCAACATCTTCGGCGGCATCATGAAGTGCGACACCATCGCCGAAGGCGTCATCGCCGCCTGCAAGGCCGTCAACCTGAGCGTGCCGCTGGTCGTGCGCATGAAGGGCACCAACGAAGACCTGGGCAAGAAACTGCTCGCCGAATCCGGCCTGCCCATCATCAGCGCCAACACGATGGCCGAAGCCGCCACCAAGATCGTCGCTGCGGTGAAGTAAGGGAGAAGAACATGAGCATCCTGATCAACAAAGACACCCGCGTCATCACCCAGGGCATCACCGGCAAGACGGGGCAGTTCCACACCCGGGGCTGCGCGGCCTACGCCAACGGCAAGAACTGCTTCGTCGCCGGCGTGAATCCCAAGAAGGCGGGCGAAAACTTCGAGGGCATTCCCATCTTCGCCGGCGTGAAGGAAGCCGCCGCGGCCACCGGCGCCACCGTCAGCGTGATCTACGTGCCGCCCGCCGGCGCGGCTGCGGCCATCTGGGAAGCCGTCGAGGCCGACCTGGACCTGGCCATCTGCATCACCGAAGGCATCCCCGTGAAGGACATGCTGGAGGTGCGCAACAAGATGAAAACGAAGGAAGCCGCCGGCGGCAAGAAGACGCTGCTGCTGGGCCCGAACTGCCCTGGGCTGATCACGCCCGACGAGATCAAGATCGGCATCATGCCCGGCCACATCCACCGCAAGGGCCGCATCGGCGTGGTCTCGCGCTCGGGCACGCTGACCTATGAAGCCGTGGCGCAGCTGACCGAGATCGGCCTCGGCCAGAGCAGCGCCGTGGGCATTGGCGGCGACCCGATCAACGGGCTGAAGCACATCGACGTGATGAAACTGTTCAACGACGACCCCGACACCGACGCCGTGATCATGATCGGCGAGATCGGCGGCCCCGACGAGGCCGAGGCCGCGCGCTGGTGCCAGTTGAACATGAAGAAGCCCATCGTCGGCTTCATCGCCGGCGTCACAGCGCCAGCGGGCAAGCGCATGGGCCACGCCGGTGCGCTCATCAGCGGCGGCGCCGACACGGCCGACGCCAAGCTGGCCATCATGGAAGAGTGCGGCTTCACGGTCACGCGCAACCCGTCGGAAATGGCGCGCCTGCTCAAGGCTTTGCTGTAGCGCGGTTTCGGCTCTGCCGCGCGGGCC
>JANNWL010000023.1:0-8271 GCA_031414735.1 Burkholderiales bacterium
CCGGCGCGGCCGGTGCGGCCGATGCGGTGCGTGTAGTCCACCGCCGAGCGCGGCAGGTCGTGGTTGACGACGACCTGCAGGCCGCCGACGTCCAGGCCGCGCGCGGCCAGGTCGGTGGCCACCAGCACGGCCAGGCGGCCCTCGGCCAGGTCGAGCAGGGCCTGCCGGCGCCGGCCGGCGTTGAGCTGGCCGTGCAGCGCTGCCGCGGGCAGGCCGGCCTGGCGCAGCTTGTCGGCCACGTGTTCGCTGGCGTACTGCGTGGCGACGAAGACCAGCACGCGCGTCCAGCCTTCTCGGCTGATGAGCTGGCGCAGCAGCGGCGTGCGCTGGGCGGTGTCGACTTCGATGGCGCGTTGCGTGACGTCGCCCACCGGGGCGTCGCCGCCGGGCCGGGCGTCGATGCGCACGGCGTCCTTGCGCAGGACGGCGTCGGCCAGCGCCTCGACAGATGCCGGCAGGGTGGCCGAGAACAGCAGCGTCTGGCGCTGGGCCGGCAGCCAGGCCAGTACGCGCTGGATCTCGTCGGCGAATCCCAGGTCGAGCAGGCGGTCGGCTTCGTCGAGCACCAGCATCTGCACGCCGCCCAGCAGCAGCGCGCGCTGGCCCAGCAGGTCGAGCAGGCGGCCGGGCGTGGCGACGACCAGGTGCGCGCCGCCGCGCAGCGCCATCATCTGCGGGTTGATCGAGACACCGCCCACGGCCAGCACGGTCTTGATGTCGGGCGCCAGCGCACGGGCGGTGGCCTCGATCTGCTGCGCCAGTTCGCGCGTCGGCGCCAGCACCAGCGCGCGCAGACGGCGCGGGCGCTCTTCCAGCAGCCCCGGCACGGCCAGCAGGCGGTGCAGCACGGGCAGCAGGAAGGCGGCTGTCTTGCCGGAACCGGTAGGTGCCAGGCCGAGCACGTCGCCCCCGCGCAGGATGGCAGGGATGGCTTGCCCCTGGATGGGCGTGGCGTGGACCCAGCCGGCCGCGCCGGCCCGTGCCGTCAACTCAGGTGTGAGCGCCAGCGCAGACAGCGCGGCTGTCGCGGCCGGAAGTTCTTCAGCGCCGCCCACGCTGCTGTCGCACCTGGGCCAGCGGGCGCTTGCCCTTGAGCTGGCGCTCGATGCCGTCGTTCAGGCTGCTGCGCAGCATCAGCACCTCGTCGTTGTGGCCGTAGATACCGGGGAAGCGCAGGTCAAGCCACAGCCACAGCGTGCAGGCGCGCAGGGCTTGTTCCATGCGTTCGAGCCGGCTGTGGCCGTCGACCTGGTCCAGGAACCAGGGCTTGCCGGCGCGCCCGGTGTGGGCGTGGCTGCCGGCCCAGTCCAGGAAGGCCTGGACCTGGCCGTCGGTGCGCGTGTCCACCGGCGCCTGGGCGTAGACGAAGCGCTCCTTCAGCGTCAGCGTGCCGGCACTCTGGTCGAGTTGCTCGGCCAGCTCCAGCATCTGCTCGAGCGCGGCCACGGCGAAGTGCGCGTCGTCCAGCTTGAGCTGCTCCATGAACACGCCCAGCACCTCGCGCAACTTGGTCTTGCCCAGGCGCGCCGAGATGGTGTCCACATGCCAGCCGTTGGGTGCCACCGGCGCCTTGAAGTCGGCCGGCGCGCGCGGCGCCTTGGCGAGCAATTCCTTCAGCACACGCAGCGCGGTGGGCTCGGCCTCGTCGAGCACGCCGACGAAGCCTTCTTCATGGATGCCATAGCGCCCGGCGCGGCCGGCGATCTGGTGGACTTCCGATTCGTCCAGCGTGCGGTCGGCCACGCCGTCGTACTTGGTCAGGGTGCTGAAGACCACGCGCTGGATCGGCAGGTTCAGGCCCATGCCGATGGCGTCTGTCGCGACCAGGATGTGCGATTCACCCAAGGCGAAGCGTTCTGCTTCGCGGCGCCGCACCTCGGGCGGCAGCGCGCCGTAGATCACGCTCACCGGGTGGCCGCCGGCGGCGATGCGGTCGCGCAGCATCAGCACGTCGCGCCGGCTGAAGGCCACCACCGCGTCGCCCAGGCGCAGCGAGGCGATGGTCACCGGCACGGGCAGCAAATCGACATGCTGCTTGCGTTCGAAGTGGCGTACCTTGCAGCTCTCGCCGCACAGGCCCAGCAGGTTCTCGATGGCCGGCACGGCGAAGGCCGAGCAGATGATGATGACTTCGCGCGCCGGCACGGCCACGATGGCCTGCGTCCAGGCCCAGCCGCGGCTGGCGTCGAAGATCATCTGCGCCTCGTCGATCACGGCCACGTCGATCGGCTTGTTGGTGCCCACCATCTCGATCGTGCTGCTGACCACGCGCGCGCCCTCGGCCGGCACGTTTTCTTCACCCGTCAGCAGCGAGCAGGGCACGCCGTTGGCGACGAGTCGGTCGCGGCCTTCGAGCGCCAGCAGGCGCAGCGGGGCGAGGTACGCGCCGTCGATGGCTTGCGCCAGGCGCTCGAAGGCGGCGTGCGTCTTGCCGCTGTTCGGCGGGCCGACGTACAGCGTGATCTGGCGTCCCAGCCTGCGCGCCTTTTCGAAGGTGCCGGGGTAGCCCTGGAAGGCCAGCTCGCTGTTCAGGCCTTCCAGCGTGTCGAGTTCGGTGGCGATGTGTTCCCAGCGGTCCTGCGCGCGGCCGCATGCGGCTTTTGCTTCGGCCAGACCGGCCGCGTCGGCTTGGGCTTGCGGGCGTGCGCATTCGGCCACCAGGCGCGGCAGCAATGAATCGATGTGGCGCGCCTTGAAGTCGCGGCTGCGTGCCACCAGGCCGTCGAGGTATTGCACGAACTCGACCGCGAAAGGGTAAGCGCCCGGCGCACCCAGGCCGGCCTTGAGCGCCTCGGCGTCACCCGTGCGGAAGAAGGCCCACACGGCTTGACCGTCCACCGGCACGCGGAACAGCACCGGCACGCGCCAGCCGGGCTCGGCCAGCGTCAGCGTGTGGCTGATCAGGCGCATCCACACGCCCGCGCGGCGCGACACGCCGTGGGCTTCGAGTGCGGTGGTGCGTTCCTGCATCAGCGCGCGCACGCCCGGGCCGCTGGGCACGGCGTCCAGATGGGCCAGCGCGGCGTCCATCAGGTCGGGGGCGATCCAGCGGCTGGGCCGCTGGCCCGACACCGGTTTCTGCAGCAGCACGTAGCCCAGCTTGTCCAGGTGCAGTTCGAACCCTGCCGTGCCTTCAGCGATGAAGTCGGCCGGCTTGACCACCTGCGGCAGCGTGTAGGCGGCGTGGCGGATGCGCGCGATGGCATCACGCCCGATGTGCGGCGGCACGCGGGGGGCGTGGCGGGCGTTGGGGAGCGTGGGGGCGTCGGGCGGGCCAGCGGCCGGGCGGACGGTGGCGGGGAGGGAGGTTTCTGGCATGAAGTGGCAGCGACTTTAAGCCCTGCGTGGCGGGCGCTCATTCCTGGCCGCCTTGGCCTCAGCCAGCGCGGTGCCGCGTCAACAACCATGCTCTACACTTCTCCGCACCGGCTTGGACTGTCCGGCCGCCCAGCAGTCCGCAACCTCAAAAGCCCGCTGCGACATGAACACCTTGCCCGCATCCGCCCTTGTACTTTCCGCTCTCTTGCTGGCGGCATCAGCCCACGCTGCCGACCCCAAGAAGGCGCCGGGCAACAAGCGCCTGATGGACCACTCGAACGCGTCGCTCATCAGTGCTGACGATGCCGTGAAGGTGATGGACGAGAACATCCCGGAGAAGGCCTGGAAGATCGTCAAGGGCAGCCAGTACGTCTGGCTGAGCCAGGTCGAGGGCGGCATGAGCGGCACGAACTGCGTCGTCACCGCCCGCGTCATGGTGCTGCCGTTGACCGCCACGCTGAACGCGCCGCTGTTCCGTCCCAAGCACACCGCCACGACCTTCGACGCGGCCGCCAACAGCACGCCGGACGCATGCAAGACGCTGGCCAAGATGAAGCTGAAGGAAGCCACGCTGGCGGTGGCCTCGTCGGTGGTCAAGCTCTGAGCTGGCGCGGGGTGCCGCATGGCCAACCTGCTCACCGCGATCCGCCACACCACCAACAACCGAGCCGAGATCGAGGCCAGCACGGTCTGTGGCTGTTGCTACTGCATGCAGACCTTTGCGCCCGAGGCCATCATCGCCTGGGCAGGCCTGGATGCGAGCAACTTCGACGACCCTGAGGCGCAGACCGCCGGGACGGCGATGTGCCCGCATTGCGGCAGCGAAGCGGTGGTGGGCGACCAATCCGGCCACAAGATCGACCACGCGTTTCTGGGCGGCATGAACGAGGCCTGGTTCCAGCGCACGATGATCATTCGAAAGCCGGCGCCCAAGACCTGAGCGCTGCGGACCAGTCCCGTCAACCCGCCAGCCACGGTCCCGGGTCGCGCAGCACGGCTTCCATGCCCTCGATGTAGCGGCCCAGGTGCAGGCCGTCCATCAGCGCGTGGTGCACCTCCACCGAAAACGGCAGCCACAGGCGCGCACCGTCGGCTTCCAGGCGCCCGAACGACACCTTGGGCACGGAATCTTCGCGGCCCCAGTTGCGGGCGTGCGAGAAGCTGCTGAAGGCGATCCACGGCAAGGTGGTGAAGTGGATCACCGCGCTGTGGTCAGTGCGCGGCTCGAAGAGCGCCGTGCGGTCGCGCGCGGCGGCCACGGCCTGCGCGCCTTGGGCCGCGAACCCGGCCCAGTCGGTGCGGGGTTCGAGGTAGGCAAAGCCGAAGCTCTCGTCGTCACGCAATACCGTGGCGCCGCCCTGCAGGCTGTCGTGGATGCGCACCCGGCCGCCTTCCAGACGCAGGCGCATGGGTTCTTGCTCATTCGCCAGGCGCAGCGCGACGAAGTGGCAGGCCAGCGAAAAGCTGCCCACGCCACGCGCGGCCACGGCGGCCTTCAAAGGTGCCGCATCGAGCCGCGTGCAGACGTTGAAGTAGGGCTTGTCGAAATGCCTGAAGTACTCGAAGGCATCGCGTCGCGGCCAGGTCGTGATGTCGAGATAGCGCGCGGGGGTGGTCACAGGGGCTCCTTCAGGGTGGCGGGCGAGCTTATCGCAGCCCACCTGCCGCACGGGCCCGTGGGATAGTCCCGGCATGAATGACCGCTACCAACCGCTGGCCGTGAAGACGCGGGTGTTCATCGTCGTGCTGGCGCTGGCGACCGCCGCGACGGTGCTGCTCTCGATGCTCTACCGCCTTGGCAGCCCGCCACCGCCGCCGCGCGCCGTGGCGCCCGATGCCGCGCGCTGCACGCCCGGCCAGACCATCGACTGCGTTGGCGGCACCGCCGCGGTCATCGCCTTGCCCGCCAGCGCCGCCCCGGCCAGGGCGCGTTGAGCGCGCGGCCCCGTCAGCGTGCCAGCTTGATGCTGCGCGCCGGGCGCGCGAGCGTCAGCTTGGACTGGCCCTGCGGCCCGGCCACCTGCACGTCGATGCGCTTGAGCCGCCGAAAGGCGTCGAACAGGCCCAGGTCCAGACGACCCAACTGGGCGGGTTGGGCGCACGTGTAGGTGTAGTCGGCGTCGAGATCGGCATGCCCGTCCTTGGCCGCGGCCTGGGTGAGCGCCTCCAGAACCGGCGCCCGCACGTCGGCCTTGCTCAGCGTGCACTGGGCGGCGGACGCGGCAGTGAACAGCGGCGGGCCCCTGTCCGGGCGGCGCAGTCGGGCCAGCAGGTCGGCCGCAGCCTGGCGTTCGGCGTCGGTGCGCGGCGCGCGCTCGAAGCCCAGGAAGCTGTCCAGCGGCGATTCCAGCGCGATCGACAAGGTGTTGCCGTCGAGGGCGACGTCGAGCTTCATCACGCCGTGTTCGTGGGCCTTGCCGGCCCAGGCCGCGCTGGGGGCCAGGGCCAGGCCGATGAGCGTGAGGGTCAAGGCGAGGCTGCGGGTGTGGACTTGCATGGGGGCTACGGGGTGGGCTTGGTGATGGGTGCGGGTCGATAGCGCGCCGCCAGTTCCTGGGCCGCCTGCGGCTCGCCCTGCAGGCGCGTCGCGGCCAGCCGCACCGCGGTGGCACGGCCCTGGGCGTCCAGTTCCAGCCGCGCTGTCTCGCCATGGCTGGCGAAGCTGCCGGCCAGCGTGATGCGGCCCACGCCGGGCTGGCGTGAGCTGGGCTCGATCTGCGTGGCGTCCAGTAACGGGTTGGCCAGCGCCGGCTGCGCCACCAGCACCTTGCCCGCCATGGGCAGCAGGTCGAAGGCGCCCCACAAGCTCCACCAGCGGCCGGCCCAGGCGGCGGTGCGCGCGCTCGGCGCACCATGTTGCAGGTAGGCGCGAATGATCTGCACGGCGCCGTCCACCCACAGGTAGGCCTGGCCGTCGGCGGCGTTGCTGAGCGCGCTGATGCACAGGCCCTGATGCGGCAAGCACACGGTGCGCGACAGCGTGCCCTGGAAGCCGCCCGTGTGGCCGAAACAGTCCCAGTCGCTGCCCGCACCCGGCGTGGCGCCGCTGATGGTGCCCAGGCCGTACCAGCGTTCGACGCTGCCGTAGGCGTCGCGCCACTGGCGGCGCAGCATCTCGCGCCGGCTGGCCGGCGACAGCATGCTGTGTCGGGCTTCGGGCACCAGGCTGCTGAAGAACTTCACCAGGTCGGCCGCGGTGCTGACGAAACCCGTGGCCGAGGCCAGCGCGTGGGTCGGGTTGTCGCCGGGGATGGTCTGGCGACGGCCCAGTGGCCACTTGGCGCTGTGGCCCTGCGCGAAGGGCAAGGCCTTGCGGGCGCGTGCGCTGGACAGGTCAGGCATGTCCGGCGTGGTCTCTTCCAGACCTGAGGCAGCGACGACTTCGCGCGCCACCCAATCGGCGTAAGGCTCGCCCGTCACGCCCGCAATCGCCAGCCCCAGCAGGCCGTAGCCGTGGTTCGAGTACTTCAGCCGCGTATTCGGCGTGATCACCGGGCCACGGGCCAGGTCGGCGCGCAGCGCGGCTTCGTCCAGGAACGGGCCGCGGTCGGACCATTGCGCGGCGTCGGTGCCGTCACGCACCAGCCCCGCGCTGTGCGACAGCAGTTGCGCCAGCGTGGCGCCGGCCACCTGCTTGTGCAGGCCCGGCACGTAGCGGCCCACGGCGTCGTCGAGCTGCCAGCGCCCCAACTCGCGCAGGCGCAGCACAGCCGCGGCGGTGAAGGTCTTGGAGTGCGAGGCGACACGGAAGCGGTGGCGCGGCGTCAGCGCCCGGCCATCGCCCGACTGGCCCAGCGCAAATTCGGCCACCGGCTTGCCGTGGTGGGCCACCGCGAAAGAGCAGCCGGGCTGTTCGTTGATGCGCATCTGGTGGGCGATCCAGCGCGGGATGTAGTCCAGCGCGGCAGCCAGGGCTCTGTCGGTTGCGGTCAAGGGCGTCGTCTCCGGGCGAAGCGCGTCAGCGCAGGAAGTCTTCGAGCACGCTCAGCGTGCCGGCCTGCGCATCCAGTTCAACCATCACGCCCAGCGGCAGCGGCAGGTTGGGCGTGCCGTGGCCGCTGGGCCAGCCGCCCAGCACCGGCTTGCCCAGGGGCAGCAGGAACTCGCGCAGCAGCGCGTCGGGCGACTCGGCTTCGGTGAAGCTGCCCAGCACGAAGCCGGCCACCGCGTGTAGCACACCGGCCAGGCGCAACTGCGTCAGCAGGCGGTCGACGCGGTACAGGTCTTCGCTCACGTCCTCCAGGAACAGCACCGCGCCTTCGGCTTGCCAGGCCCACGGCGTGCCGAGCAGCGCGGCCACCAGGCTGAGGTTGCCGCCAATCAGCCGTCCCTGCACGCGGCCGGGCACGCACACCCGCGGCTGGTTTGGGTCAGACAGCAGCAGCGCAGGCGCCAGCACCGTGCCGGCGCGCAGGCCGCCTTGCAGCAGTGTGAACAGCGCCTGCGCGTCAGCCTCGCGGCCGGGGCGGATGAGATCGGACGTGGCCATGGGCGCATGCAGCGTGGGCAGGCCGTGCAGCGCCCACAGCGCGTGCAGCGCGGTGATGTCGCTGTAGCCGATGAGCAGCTTGGGGTGGGCGCGCAGCAGCAAGGGGTCGATGCCGTCCAACAGCCGCATCGCACCGTAGCCGCCGCGCATGCAGTGGATGGCGGCCACTTGGTCGTCGGCCAGCGCCGCGTGCAGGTCGGCCAGGCGCACGCTGTCGTCACCTGCGAGGTAGCCGGTGCTGTGCGCACAGCCCGGAAAGATGCGGACGCGGTAGCCGAAGCCTTGGTACAAGGCCGGCAAGGCCGCCAGCGATTCCGGCTTCGCGGGGCCGGCGGGGGCGATGACGCCGATGAGGGCGCCAGGGGGCAGGGTCTTGAATGTCATGCCAGGGTCGTGACGAGTTGGTGCACCGCCGCGCCCAGCGCCGGCAAGCGCCAGGTGGTGGCGCAGCGCTCGTGCGGGGC
>JANNWL010000024.1:0-1587 GCA_031414735.1 Burkholderiales bacterium
CTGCAGCACCACGCAGATGCCGTCGTTGGCGGTACGCAGGTAGTCGGGCGTGGTGCCGAAACGCGAGCCGCGACTCATGCCTGCCATGCCGCGCACGCCTTGGGGCGGGTAGCGCGTGGCGGCCACGGCGGCATGAGCTTCCTCGGCGTCTTGAATGAAGGGGATCATCAGGCTGCTGGCGCCGGCATCGAGCACGCGCTTGATGTTCACCGTGTCGTTCCAGGGCACGCGCACCACCGGCGTCATCGGTGTGCCCGCCACGGCCTGCAGCAGGTGCACCAGGTCCATCAGGTCCAGTGGCGCGTGCTCCATGTCGAGCACGGCCCAGTCGAAGCCGGCCACGCCCACCGCCTCGGCGACGATGGGGCTGGCCGACATCACCCAGGTGCCCAGCGGCGTGTGCGTGGCGCGCGCGGCCAGCAGTTGTTTGAAGCGGTTCATGGCGGGCCTCAGTAGATCACCGGCTCGGGGGTCGGGCCGGTGCTTTGCAGAAAGTCCAGATCACAGCCCTCATGGGCCTGCGTTACATGGGCCTGGTAGAGACGCGTCCAGCCCCGGGTGAAGGGCTGCACCGGCGCCACCCACGCAGCGCGGCGGCGGGCCAGTTCAGCGTCATCCACCTGCATGTTCAGCGTGCGGGCGGGCACGTCGAGTTGGATCAGGTCGCCCGTCTGCACCAGCGCCAGCGGGCCGCCGACCGCGCTTTCGGGGCTGACATGCAGCACGCAGCTGCCGTAGTGCGTGCCGCTCATGCGCGCGTCGCTGATGCGCACCATGTCGCGCACGCCCGCTTGCAGCAGCCGCTTGGGGATCGGCAGGCCGCCCCACTCGGGCATGCCGGGCGCGCCCACCGGGCCGGCGTTGCGCAGCACCAGCACGGTGTTCTCGTCGCAGTCCAGGTTCGGGTCGGCCATGGCGGCCAGCATTTCCGGCTGGCTGTCGAACACCAGCGCACGCCCGCTGTGCTGCATGAAGCGCGGGCTGGCGGCGCTGGGCTTCATGACCGCGCCGTGGGGCGCCAGGTTGCCGGTCAGCACGGCCAGCGCGCCGGCGGCGCTGACGGGCCGGTCCAGCGGGCGAATCGTCTCGTCGCAGGTGACTTCGCAACCATCGAGCTGTTCGCGCAGGGGCTTGCCGGTGACGGTGATCTCGTCCAGAGACAGCAGCTCGCGCAGCCGGTTCATCATCGCCGGCAGGCCACCGGCGTAGTAGAAGTCCTCCATCAGCCGGTCGCCGCTGGGGAAGAGGTTGGCGATGACCGGCACGCGCCGGGCCATCGCGTCCAGGTCGGCCAGGGTCAATTCCACGCCTGCCCGCCGCGCCATGGCGATGATGTGCACGGCGGCGTTGGTGCTGCCGCCCAAGGCCATCTGCACCGCCGCCGCGTTGAGAAACGCACCGCGCGTGAGGATGCGCTGCGGCGTCAGGTCTTCCCACACCATGCCCACGATGCGTTCGCCGCAGTCGGCCGCCATGCGCGGGTGCGCGGCGTCCATGGCCGGGATGCTGGTGCTGCCGGGCAGGGCCATGCCCAGCGCCTCGGCGATGGCCGTCATGGTGCTGGCGGTGCCCATCGTGTTGCAGGTG
>JANNWL010000025.1:0-9821 GCA_031414735.1 Burkholderiales bacterium
GCCCCGATGATGGACTGGACGGACCGGCATTGCCGGGTCTTGCACCGCCTCATCACCCGGCGCACCCGGCTGTACACAGAAATGGTGACCACCGGTGCGCTCGTGCACGGCGATGTGGCGCGGCACCTGGACCTCAGTGCGCAAGAGCATCCCGTGGCCTTGCAACTGGGCGGCAGCGACCCGGTCGATCTGGCCCACTGCGCACGGCTGGCGGCGCAGTGGGGCTATGAAGAAATCAACCTGAATTGCGGTTGCCCCAGCGAGCGCGTGCAGCGCGGCGCTTTCGGCGCCTGCCTGATGGCCGAGCCGGCCCTGGTGGCCGACTGCATCAAGGCCATGCAGGACGCGGTGGCCCTGCCGGTGACGGTGAAGCACCGTATCGGCATCGACCGCAGCGAGGACTACGGTTTCATGCGCGACTTCGTCGGCACGCTGGCCGAGCGCGGCGGCTGCAGTGTCTTCGTCGTGCACGCGCGCAACGCCTGGTTGCAGGGCCTGAGCCCGAAAGAAAACCGCGAGCTGCCGCCGCTGCGCTATGAACTCGTGCACCGGCTGAAGGCCGAGTTCCCGCAGCTCACCATCGTCGTCAACGGGGGCTTGGCGAACGACGATGCGATCACGGCGCAGCTGGCCCAGGTTGATGGTGTGATGGTCGGCCGCCATGCCTACCACGAGCCCTTTGCCATGGCCACCTGGGACCGCGACTTCTTCGGCGCGTCAACGCCGTCTGCCGAGCGCGACGACATCGAGGCGCGGTTCGTGGCCTACATGGCCGGGCTGGCGGCCCAGGGCGTGCCCTGGTCGCATGCGGCGCGCCACATGCTGGGGCTGCGCCACGGCCAGCCCGGTGCGCGGCGCTGGCGCCAGGTGTGGTCCGACCACCGCCTGAAGGACCAGCCACCCGGCCACGTGCACGGGCTGGCAATGGCCGCGCTGCACGCCGAGCGTGCGCCCTTGATGCCCTAGCATCGGCGCGCATCCAACTTCAGCGGGCACCACGAAATGACCACGACACCCTTGCTGGCCGTCATCGGCGGCAGCGGCCTTTACGACATGCCGGGCCTGACCGAGACGCGCTGGGTCAGCGTCGACACGCCCTGGGGTGCGCCGTCGGACCAGATCTTTCGTGGCCGGTTGGGCGGTACGGAAATGGCCTTTCTGCCGCGCCATGGCCGCGGCCACCGCATCCCTCCGTCGGAGGTGAACTACCGCGCCAACATCGCGGCGCTGAAGAGCCTGGGCGCCACGGATGTGCTGTCGCTCAGCGCCGTGGGCAGCCTGCGGGCCGAACTGCCGCCAGGCACCTTTGTCGTCGTCGACCAGTTCATCGACCGCACCTTTGCGCGTGCCAAATCCTTCTTCGGTACCGGGCTGGTGGCCCATGTGTCGGTTGCCGATCCGGTGTGCTCGCGGCTGGGCCAGCATGTGGCTGCGGCGTTGCAAGGGCAGGGCGTGCCGCACGCCGTGGGCGGCAGCTACCTGGCCATCGAAGGGCCGCAGTTCAGCACGCGGGCCGAAAGCGAGCTCTACCGGTCGTGGAACTGCAGCGTCATCGGCATGACCAACATGCCCGAGGCCAAGCTGGCGCGCGAAGCCGAGCTCTGCTACGCCAGCGTGGCCATGGTCACCGACTTCGACTGCTGGCACCCGGCGCACGACGCGGTGACGGTCGACGCCATCATCCAGGTGCTGCTGGGCAACGCGCAGACCGCGCGCACGGTGGTGGCCGGCCTGGCGGGCGACATTGGCAGCGACACCCAGGCGCTGGGCTGTGCCTGCCGGCGTGCGCTGGACCACGCGCTCATCACTGCACCCGAGGCGCGCGACCCGGCCATGGTCGACCGCCTGCAGATGGTGGCCGGCCGCGTGCTCGGCACCGGCCCCCGAGGCTGAACGCCATGCCGATGCGTTCCAGCGAAGGACCGATGCGCCCCCTGCGTGGCTTGGTCACGCGCGATGGTGTGACCGTGATCGACCAGCGGCTGCTGCCGCACCGTCTGCAGTTCGAGACCTTGTCCAGCCCCGACGCGGTGTTCACCGCCATCCGCGACATGTGGGTGCGCGGCGCGCCGCTGATCGGCGCCGCCGCCGCCTACGGCCTGGCCTTGCAGGCACGCCGTGATGCGTCTGACGAGGCCATCGAGGCCGCCTGTGCCCACCTGCAATCGGCGCGGCCGACTGCCGTGAACCTGGCCTGGGCGCTGCAGCGCATGAAGCGGCACCTGATGGCGTTTCCGCCCGAGCTTCGCCGGGATGCGGCGTGGGAAGAGGCCGAGGCCCTGGCCGAAGAAGACGTGCAGGTCAACGCCGCCATCGGCCGCCACGGCCTGCCGCTGCTGCGGGCCATCGCGGCGCAGCGTCCGGGCCCGGTGAACGTGCTCACGCACTGCAATGCCGGTTGGCTGGCCACGGTGGGCTGGGGCACGGCCACCTCGCCCATCTACCAGGCCTACGCCGCCGGCCTGCCCGTGCACGTGTGGGTGGACGAGACGCGCCCGCGCAACCAGGGCGCCAGCCTCACGGCGTGGGAGCTGGGCCAGGCCGGCGTGGCGCACACGGTGATTGCCGACAACGCCGGCGGCCACCTTATGCAGCATGGACAGGTCGACCTCGTCATCGTCGGTTGCGACCGCGTCACCGCGCGCGGCGACGTGTGCAACAAGATCGGCACCTACCTCAAGGCGCTGGCGGCGCATGACAACGGCGTGCCGTTCTATGTGGCCATGCCGACGTCCACACTGGACCTGTCGCTGTCCGACGGCCTGCGCGAGATCGAGATCGAAGAGCGCAGCGGTCGCGAAGTGACGCACCTGAGCGGCCGCGACGCCGGCGGGGCGGTGGTCGAAGTCCAGCTCACTCCGGACGGTTCGGCCGCAGCCAACCCGGCTTTCGACGTCACGCCGGCGCGGCTGGTCAGCGGCTTGATCACCGAGCACGGCATCGTCACCGCCGAAGAGTCCGCACTGCGCGCCTTGATGGCGCCTGCATCGTCATGAGCACGGAAGAAGGCCTGTTGCGCGAGCAAGCCGTGGCGGCAGTGCGCCGGCTGGACGCGCTGGGCATGAACCGCGGCAGCACCGGCAACCTCAGCCACCGCTTCGCACATGCCGGCCAGCCGGGCATGCTCATCACCCCCACGGGCATGGGCGCCGACGACCTGCGGCCGGCCGACCTGGTGTGGCTGGGCGAAGGCGGGGCCGTGCACGGTGCCTGGCAACCGTCGTCGGAGTGGCACTTCCACCGGGCCGTCTACCGCGCCCGGCCCGACCTGAACGCCATCGTGCACACCCACTCGGTTCACGCCACCGCGCTGGCCTGCCTGCGCCGTGGTCTGCCGGCCTTCCACTACATGGTGGCGGTGGCGGGCGGCGATTCGGTGCCGCTGACGCCGTACTTCACCTTCGGCAGCGAGGCCTTGTCCGACGCGGTGGCGGACGCCATGCGCGACCGCGATGCCTGCCTGATGTCCAACCACGGCCTTGTCGCCGCGGGCGCCACGCTGGCCCGCGCGATGAAGGTGGCGCAGGAGATCGAGTCGCTGTGCGAGGTTTATCTGAAAGCGCTGGCCGTGGGCGAGCCGGCCCTGCTGGATGCGGCCGCAATGGCCGAGGTGCTGGATAAATTCGGCAGCTACGGACGCAGCGCGCGTGCAGGTTGACACCGGCTTGAGGCTGCAATGGTGGCGAGCGGCCAGCCGCCTGCCCGCCGCTGTCCTGTGTGCGGCAGTTGCGCTGGCCGGCTGTGGCGGCGGCGGCGGGGCCGCTGAGGCGGCTGGTGCGCCCACGACAACGTCCGTGGCTGCCCTGGGCGCTACCGACCTGGCCGTGCTGATTGCCGAGGGCGATGCCACCAGCGAGGCTATCGGCACGGCCTACCAGCTTGCGCGTGGCATCCCGGACACCCAGGTGATTCGGCTGGCCGTGCCGCGTGGCAGCGACACGATCTCGGCAGCGGCGTTCACGACACTGAAGGCCCAACTCGACGCCCGCCTGCCCGTCAGCGTGCAGGCCACGCTGATCACCTGGACGCAGCCTTCGCGCGTGGCGGGGACCTGTGTCATGAGCATCACCAGCGCGCTGGCCTTTGGCTACGACACCGCGTACTGCGCCGACACCTGCGCGTCCACACGTGTTTCCGGCTACTTCGACAGCGCCAGCAGCAAGCCCTGGACGGACCTGCGAATCCGCCCCTCGATGATGCTGGGCGCCAGCACCTTGGTGGAGGCGCAGGCGCTGATTGCACGCGGCCAGGCGGCCGACGGCAGTTGGACCAACGGCCGGGGCGCCGGCACGGCCGTGTTGATCAGAACCAGTGACGTTGCCCGCAGCATTCGCTTTGCTGACTTCCAGGTGCTGGCCGCCACCCCCTACCCGCGCTTGACGCCCCAGTACATCAACAACGCCGCGGGCAGCAGCGTCGACTTCATCGCGGGCCAGACCGGGCTCATGTTCTATTTCACCGGGCTGGTGAACGTGCCGCAGATCGCCAGCAACAGCTTTCTGCCCGGCGCCCTGGCCGACCACGTCACCAGCTGGGGTGGCTACCTGCCAGACGCCCTGGGCCAGATGCCGGCCACGGATTGGTTGCGTGCCGGCGCCACGGGCAGCTACGGCACGGTGGCGGAGCCGTGTGCGATCACGGAAAAGTTCCCCCAGGCCACGGTGGCGGTACGGCACTACCAGCGTGGCGAAACCTTGATCGAGGCCTACTGGAAGTCCGTGCGCACGCCGGGCCAGGGGCTGTTCCTGGGTGAACCGCTGGCGCGGCCCTGGGGGCCTTGAACACCGGGTGCGGGAGCAAACCATCACCGCGCAGGCCTGCGAATTCAACCCCCGCCAGCGGCCGAAGTGAGAAACTGACGGCTCCATCGAAACTGCCTGGAGACCACAATGGCACTCAATGCCTACCTTTCACTGAAGGGCGAGAAGCAAGGCGAGATCAAGGGCTCGGTGACCCAGAAGGGGCGCGAGGGCAAGATCATGGTCATTGCAGTCGAGCATGGGGTGACCTCGCCCCGCGACGTGGCCAGCGGCCAGGCGACCGGCAAGCGCATGCACAAGCCTTTCGTGATCACCAAGGAGCTCGACATGTCGTCGCCGCTGCTCTACGCAGCGCTGGTCAGCAACGAGGTCATTCCGACTTGGGAGCTGCAGTTCTGGGCGCCTCAGGCCAACACCGCTGTCGGCGGTGGCTCTGGCGCCGAGGTCATGCGCTACACGGTGCGTCTGACCAACGCCAGCATCAGCGACATCCGCTTCTCCATGCTGAACAACAAGAACCCGGAGCTGGTGCGTTACGCTGAATTCGAGGAAGTCTCGTTTGTCTACCAGCGAATCGATTGGACCTGGGTCATGGGTGGGAAGACGAGTGGCGACGACTGGGGGGTTCGCAGGAGTGAAAGAGCGAAGACCGAACCGGCTGTCAAGGCCCGCAAGCGGGCGCCGCGCAAGCAGGCCTGATCGTCAGCCTACGATGTCGAACGACAGTCCCGCCCGCGCGCGCAGGCGGTCCACCAGGGCCAGGCCCATAGCCGCGCCGGGCGTCCACAGGCCGCCGGTCGTGGCCTGGTGGTCCACGTCGTTCAGCAGGCACAGAGCGCTTTCGCTGATCATCTTGGAAGTCGATCCGTAGCCCGGGTCGCGGTCGCCCTTGACCACGGCACGCAGCGTGCGGCCGTCGGTGTCCTGGCCGACGAACAGCACGTCGTAGCGGCCGCGTTCGCGTTGGGTCGCGCTCGGCCCCTGGCCTGGCTGGGGCAGGGCGAAGCGGCGAATCAGGGCACGCGTGGGTGCAAAGCCCAGCAGTGCGTTCTGCAGGCGATGGGTGCGCGCGGCGGCGCGGGCGCGTTGCTCGGCGATGGCGCCGTCACCCTTGAGTTCACGTTCGACGTAGACGAAGTCGAGGCCGTAAGCGTGGCCGCGCAGTGCGTTGGTGCGGTGCACATTCTTGGTGTTGATGGCGGCCATCACAAAGGGCGCGGTCCAGCCCGGGGCGAGCTGGTCGAACGTTGCCTGGGCGCTGTCGGGCTGGTGGGGGCCGGTGAAGCCGGGTGTCAAGGCAAACGGGTCGGCCAGGGTGCGTGCCAGCGTGGGGTCGCGGCCGATGGCCTCCATGCTGGCCAGCAGGCTGGCTGCGGTGCCGCCGGAGAAGCCGCCCTTCATCACCCGCACCAGGCCATGCACTTCAGGCAGGGCCGCGCCGAAGCGGCGGTGGGCTTCGGTCTGCAAGAACAGCACGCCCAGGTCGAAGGGGATGGAATCAAAGCCGCACGAGAACACGATGCGCGCGCCGCTGCGCTGGGCCGCAGCATGGTGTTTGGCGATCATGGCGGCCATCCAGGCCGGTTCGCCGCACAGGTCGACATAGTCGGTGCCGGCTGCCGCACAGGCCGCCAACAGCGGTTCGCCGTGCAGTTGGTAGGGGCCGACGGTGGTGATGACCACGCGGGCGCGGCGGGCCAGATTGGCAAGCGCCTTGGCGTCGCTGGCGTCGGTGCAGATGAGTGGCAGCGTGGCGGCCGCGCCGATCTCGTCGCGCACGGTTTGCAGCTTGGCCAGGCTGCGCCCGGCCAGCGCCCAGCGCAGTTCGCGGCCGACGCCTTGCGTGGCGTTCAGGTACTCGGCCACCAGGCGCCCGGTAAAGCCGGTGGCGCCGAAAACGATGAGGTCGAAGTCCTTGTTCATGCGGTTCTCTCCGGCCAGGTGGCGAGCAGCAGGCCGGCCAGGGCCAGCGTGAAAGCGACGCCGTGCGCGGCGCTGAAGTATTCGCCCAGCACGGCCACACCGACCAGGGCGGTGCTGACAGGCAGCATCACGGCGAAGACCCCTGCCTGCGACGACGGCACCTGGCGCAGGCCCTGCATCCACAGCCACACCGTGACCATGCTGGCGGCGATGGCATAGAAGACCAGCAGCGCCCACATCGGCAGCGCCACGCTGGAGAAATCGAAGTCCCAGGCTTGCCACAGGCCCCAGGGCGTGACCAGTGCCAGCCCCCACAGGTTGATGAGCGCGCTGATGCGCCGCGGCGAGACATTGCCGGTGAGCCGCTTGCCGATCACCACGTAGCAGCCCTCGCACACCACAGCGCACAGCAGCAGCGCGTAACCCCAGGGTGACGCGGCTGCGGCGTGGCCGTCGCCCGCCCGGGCCAGGGCCAGCAGCGCGATGCCCAAAGCCGCGCAGGCAATCGCTGCCGCGATGCGCGGCCGGATGCGTTCACCCAGGAACACGCGCGACAACACCGCCACGGCGGCCGGGATGGCGGCCATGGTGACGCCTGCGGCCAGGGCCGATGTCAGCATCAAACCGTACAGCATGCAGATGCTGAACAGGAAGTTGCCCAGGAAGCTCTCCCAGAACAGCAGCCAGCGGTCGTGTTGGCTGAGCGGCGCGTCACCTGGCACGCGCCGGACCCAGTGCGCCATGGCGACTGCGGCGATGCCAAAGCGCAGCCAGGCCAGCAGCAGCACCGGGAAGGCGGCCACCAGCAGCTTGGACAAGCCCACATAGCTGCCCACCAGGGCCATGCTGGCGGCCAAGCAGAAGTAGGCGCGCCAGGGCGTCACGCCGCGTCAATTCGCAGCCAAGTCGTCTTCAGCTCGGTGTACTTGTCGAAGGCGTGCAGTGACTTGTCGCGTCCGTTGCCGCTTTGCTTGTAGCCGCCGAAAGGCACGGTGAGGTCGTCCTCGTCGTACTGGTTGACGTGCACCGTGCCGGCCCGCAGTGCCCGCGCCACGCGGTGGGCGCGGTTCAAGCTGTCTGTCCACACACTCGCTTGAAGCCCATACGGGCTGTCGTTGGCCAGTGCAATGGCCTGGGCCTCGGTGCTGAAGCGGATGATGCCCATCACCGGCCCGAAGATCTCCTCGCGGGCGATCTTCATGGTGTTGCTGACACCGGCAAACACCGTGGGCTCGACGAAGCAGCCGCCGCTGTCCAGTCGCGCCTGCGCGCCGCCCACCAGGCAGCGCGCGCCTTCGGCCTTGCCGGCGGCAATGAAGCCCAGCACGGTCTTGAGCTGGATGTCGTCGACCAGCGCGCCCATCACGGTGCTGGCGTCCAGCGGATCGGCCGGGGCATAACGGGCGGCCTGCCTGGTGACGATGTCAGTGAACTCGTCGGCGATGCGTTCGTGCACCAGCACACGTGAAGGCGCGTTGCAGCTTTCGCCCTGGTTGAAGAACATCGAGGCGGCCACCGTCTTGGCTGCGCGCGCCACGTTGGCGAAGTCGTCGAAGACCACGAAGGCCGACTTGCCACCGAGTTCGTTGTAGACGCGCTTCAGGTTCGACCGGCTGGCGTAGTCCAGCATGCGCCGCCCGGTGCGGGTGGAGCCGGTGAAGCCCAGTGCGTCGACATCCATGTGCAAGGCCAGCGCCTCGCCGGCCTCGTTGCCGAAGCCGGGCACGACGTTGAAGACACCCGGCGGCAAGCCGGCTTCCATGGCCAATTCGGCCAGGCGCAGAGCGGTCAGCGGACTCTTCTCGCTGGGCTTGAGCACGACGGAATTGCCCGCCGCCAGCGCCGGCCCCAGCTTCCAGGCGGCCATGATCATGGGGTAGTTCCAGGGCACGATCACGCCCACCACGCCCATCGGTTCGCGCGTGATGAGCGCCAGCGCGTTGGCCGCCGTGGGCGCGACCTCGTCGTAGATCTTGTCCACCGCTTCGGCGTACCAGGCGATGCATCGCGCAGCGCTCGGCACGTCCACCGCCAGCGAGTACTGGATGGGCTTGCCCATGTCCAGCGTCTCCAGCAGCGCCAACTCTTCTTTGGCGGCCAGGATCTTCTCGGCAAACTTCAGCAGGATCTTCTTGCGTAGCGCAGGGGGTTTGCCGGCCCAACGGCCGTCGTCGAAGGCGACACGGGCGGTGGCGACAGCCACATCGATGTCGGCCTGGCCGCAACGCGCCACCGCACCCAGCAGCCGACCGTCGATGGGTGAGTGGCAATCGAAGGTGGCACCCGAGGCGGCGTCACGTCGCTCGCCGGCGATGACGGCGCGGCCGTCGATGCGCAATGCCAGGGCGCGTTCGTGCCAGCTGGTCGTGGAAGGTGTGCTGGTCATGGGCGTGCTCAGAAACTGACGACGACAGAAGCGCCGAACAAGGTGTTGGACTTGCTGTACAGGCCGTTGCGCACGACTTCGAAGACCGGCTGGTCGGCGCCGTCGCGGCGCAGTTCGAGCTTGAACACGGTGCCTTCGGCGAAAAGGTAGTTCAAGCCAGCGCTCAGGGCATAGCGGTTGGCGCCCACGGCGTCGCCCTTGGCGTAGCTGCCGTCGGACAGTACGCCGCGGCCGATGCCGTTGACCGGGTCGTCGAAACTGAAGCCCAGCAGACCGCCGCCGTTGCTGTCGTTCTTGAGGTAGTCGCCTCGCAGCACGGCCTCCAGCCGGGGCGTGATCTTGTAGGCGGCCAGGGCCGACAAGCCGACCCAGCGCGAGTCGCGCAGCACACCGTCGCTGTTGAAGATGGCCGCGCGCTGTTGCTGGCCGGCGCTGACCTGGCCGAAAAGCGACCAGTCGCCACGCGCAAAGAACGCGTCGGCCTCGAGCAGGTGCACGGCCGTGCCCTTGCCCGCGCCGGGGAAGCCCTGCAGGTCGCCGTTGGCGTCGATCCAGCTGCCGGCATCTGCGGCAAAGTTGGTGGCCTTGCCGTGCACGCCGCCGAATCCGAAACCGCTGAATTCGCCCTTGGAATAGTCGACGCGGTAGATGAACACCGGCGCGCTGTTGCCCTTGGGCAGGCGCGCGCTGTTCATGTTGGCCACGCCGGCACGCATCCACCACTTGCCGCGCGTCATGTCCAGCACCGCGCC
>JANNWL010000026.1:0-4676 GCA_031414735.1 Burkholderiales bacterium
TGAACAGGTGTGGGACTGGGCCGAGGCGCTGGCCCAGCACAGCGACCCCGGCTTCAAGGAACAGGGCCAGCTCACGGTGACCTACCTCACCGACGCGCACCGCGCCTGTTCGGCGCAGTTGATGGTGTGGATGCAGGACTGTGGCTTCGACGAGGTGCGTGAGGACGCCGTGGGCAACGTGGTCGGCGTCTATGAAGGCACGTCACCCGACGCGCGCCGCCTGCTCACCGGCAGCCACTTCGACACCGTGCGCAACGCCGGCCGTTATGACGGCCGGCTGGGCATCTTCGTGCCCATGGTGCTGGTGCGCGGGCTGCACGCGGCCGGCCGGCGGCTGCCTTTCGGCATCGAGGTGGTGGGTTTCTGTGAAGAAGAGGGCCAGCGCTACAAGACGGACTTCGTCGGCTCCGGCGCGCTCACGGGCCAGTTCGACCCGGCCTGGCTGGCGCAGACCGACGTCGACGGCGTCAGCATGCAAGACGCCATGCGCAGCGCCGGCTTGCCGGGCACGCTGGAGGCCATAGGCGCGGTTCAGCGCGACCCACAACGCTACCTGGGTTTCGTCGAGGTGCACATCGAACAAGGTCCGGTGCTGAACGAGCTGGACCTGCCGCTGGGCGTGGTGACCTCGATCAACGGCAACGTGCGTTACCGCGTGCAGGTCACCGGCACGGCCAGCCACGCCGGCACCACCCCCATGGACCGCAGGCGCGACGCTGCCGCGGCCGCGGCCAAGCTGCTGCTGTATGTCGAAAGGCGCGCGGCCAGCACCGAAGGCACGGTGGGCACGGTGGGCATGCTGCAGGTGCCGGGGGGCTCGATCAACGTGGTGCCCGGGCGTTGCGACTTCAGCCTGGACTTGCGCGCCACCAGCAATGCCGCGCGCGACGCGCTGGACGCCGACGTGCGCGAAGCCCTCGCCAACATCTGCGAGCGGCGCGGCCTGGGCTTCACCCTGGAGCGCACGCAATGGGCCAGCGCGGCGCCCAGTGACCCCGCCTGGCAGGCGCGCTGGGAAGCCGCCGTGCAGGCGCTGGGCGTGCCCATGTTCCGCCTGCCCAGCGGCGCCGGCCACGACGCCATGAAGCTGCACGAGGTCATGCCGCAGGCCATGCTCTTCATGCGCGGCATGAACTCGGGCATCAGCCACAACCCGTTGGAATCCATCACCGCCGACGACACCGAGCTGTGCGTGCGGGCCTTCGAGCAATTGCTGGAACAACTGGCGGTGGAGCTTTCATGAGCTACGCCGCGCTGGACGCCTGGGTCGATGCGCACTTCGACGACGAGGTGGCTTTCCTGCAAGCGCTGGTGCGTTGCCCCACCGACACGCCGCCGGGCGACAACCGCCCGCACGCCGAGCTCACGGCCGGCCTCCTGGCTGCGATGGGTCTGCTGGCCGAGCAGCACCCGGTGCCTGTAGCCGAAGTGCTGGCTGCCGGCATGCAGTCCGTGACCAACCTCATCGTGCGCCGGACCTATTCGGCAGGTGAGGCCGTCGGCGGCCCGGTCGTGGCGCTGAATGCGCATGGCGACGTCGTGCCGCCTGGCGAAGGCTGGACCCGCGGCCCCTACAGCGGCGACATCGAAGGCGGCAAGCTCTACGGCCGCGCCTCGGTCGTGAGCAAGAGCGACTTCGCCACCTACACCTTCGCCACGCGCGCGCTGGAATCACTCGGCCTGCCGCTGACCGGCGGCATCGAGCTGCACTTCACCTACGACGAAGAATTCGGCGGTGAACTCGGCCCCGGCTGGCTGCTGCGCCACGGTTTGACGAAGCCCGACCTGCTCATCGCCGCAGGCTTCAGCTACCAGGTGGTGACGGCCCACAACGGCTGCCTGCAGCTGGAAGTCACCCTGCACGGCCTGGCCTCGCATGCGGCCTACCCGGAGACCGGCGTCGACGCGCTGCAAGCCGCCAACCACCTGCTGACGGCGCTGTACGAGCACAACACGCTGCTGCGCACGCGCCGCTCGGCGGTCGCCGGCATCACCCACCCGTACCTGAACGTGGGCCGCATCGAGGGCGGCAGCAACACCAACGTGGTGCCGGGCAAGGTCACGCTCAAGCTCGACCGCCGCATGATCCCCGAGGAAGACCCGGCCGCGGTGGAAGCAGAGGTGCGCACGCTCATCGAGCAGACGGTCGCTGACAGCAGCGGCGTTCGGCTGGAGATCAAGCGGCTGTTGCTCGCCGGCCCCCTCAAGCCATTGCCCGGCAACGCCGCGCTGGTGCAAGCCATCCAGAAGCACGGCCAGGCCGTGTTCGGCGAACCCATCCCTGAAAGCGGCACGCCGTTGTACACCGACGTGCGGCTGTACGGCGCTTACGGCGTGCCGGCGGCGATCTACGGCGCCGGCCCGCGCACCGTGCTGCAGAGCAACGCCAAGCGCGCCGACGAACACCTTGAACTTGACGACCTGAAGCGCGCCACCAAGGTGATCGCCCGCACCTTGTTCGACCTGCTCTCGCCCGCAGCGCACCGAACGGGGGCGTGAAGCGCCAGGCCCGCCTGGGCACAGAGATTGCGTACCGAGACCCACCATGAACACCACCACCCGCCCCTCATTCGCCCGCCGCGCCCTGCTGGCCGCTGCGGCCCTGGGCATGTCCCTGCCCGCGCTGGCGCAGACGCCCATCAAGTTCCAGCTCGACTGGCGCTTCGAAGGCCCGGCCGCGCTGTTCCTGGCCTCCAGCGCCAAGGGCCACTACAAGGCGGCCGGGCTGGACGTGAGCATCGACGCCGGCAGCGGGTCGGGCGCGGCGGTCACCCGGGTGGCCTCGGGCGCCTATGACATGGGCTTCGCCGACATGGCCGCGCTGATGGAATTCCACGCCAACAACCCCGATGCGGCGAACAAGCCTGTGGGCGTGATGATGGTCTACAACAACACGCCGGCAGCGGTGCTCACGCTGAAGAAGAACGGCATCAACAAGCCGGCCGACTTGACCGGCAAGAAGCTCGGCGCCCCGGTGTTCGACGCCGGCCGCCGCGGCTTCCCGGTCTTCGCCAAGGCCAACGGCATCGGTGGCGTGCAGTGGACCAGCATGGATCCGCCGCTGCGCGAGACCATGCTGGCGCGCGGCGATGTCGACGCCATCACGGGCTTCTCGTTCACCTCGCAGCTCAACCTCGAAGCGCGCGGCATCAAGCCAGAAGACATCGTCGTGCTGCCCTACTCGGCCTTCGGCGTGCGGCTGTACGGCAACGTCATCATCGCCAGCCCCAAGCTGATCAAGGACAACCCGCAGGCCGTGAAAGCTTTCCTGCTGGCCTTCGCCAAGGGCGCCAAGGAAGTCATGGCCAAGCCCGACGACGCCATCGAATTCGTCAAGGCGCGCGACGGCATCATCAACGTCGACCTCGAGAAGCGGCGCCTGCGCACGGCCATCGATGCCGTGGTCGCCAGCCCCGACGCGCGCACCGAGGGCTTCGGTCAGGTGGTGCCGGGGCGCTTGGCGCTGATGGCCTCGCAGGTGTCGGACGCCTTCAATACCAAGACGCGTGTCGACCCGAATGCGGTGTGGACCGACACCTTGCTGCCGAGCAAGGCCGAACTGAACATCCTGCCGCCGGCCAAGAAGTGACGTGTCGCGGAGGTGCCGCAGCTACTTGAAGTCGTAGGACAGTTGCAACATCACCGCCGCGTCGCCCAGCAAGTGCAGCGTCGCGGACGAGTTCTCGTTGAACTTCCAGCCCAGGCCCACGAGTGCGCCGGGCGCGAAGCCGCCCACGTTCAGCGCCACCTTGTCCTTGAATTTTCCCTTGTAGCCGTAAATCACGCCGGCCGAGGCCTGGAAGAACAGCGGCTCCACGTTCCACAATCGGTTGAAACGCTTGCCGACGTAGGCGTAGGCGCTGGGCTGACCGAAGGAGTTGCGGAAGTAGGAAAACCCGGCCAACCAGTCGTCGGGGCGCTGGCGTTCGATGGCAATGGCCCAGACGCTTCGGTGCTCTTCGCTGTAGCGGAAGTGCGGGGCCCACGGCGCGAGCGATGCGCGCCAGACCCCGGCGCCGCGCCAGGCGTCCATGTCGGTGGCACTGGTCCACGACCGAACCAGCAGGCCGGGGCCGTCCGCGCCGTTTGCCACGCCCGTGGCGGGGGCCGTCTGGGCCTGGGACACTGCGCTGCAGGCACACAAGAAAATGGCCCCCAGGGGCCGTTTGGAAAGACTTCTCATGATCTGGATTGTGGCAGTGCTGGGCACAAGGGCTCTTGCTCTGAGCCGACTTTGCCTGCTGGCCTTGTTGTTGTGCCTGGTGTTGCCGCCCCTGTCCGGCTGCGCCTGGTTGGCCGACAAGCAGAGCACCCTGGCGCTGCGCCCCACCGCGGGCCGTCCGGCAGGGCTGCTGCCGGATGCGCAGCTCTTTCGGCCGCAGGACGAGCGCTTCACCCTGCCGCAAGCCAGGCCGGACAAGAGCCTGCCCGACCAAGTCGCGCTGTGGTGGCTGCCGCACGCCGACCCGCAGGCGCCGACGCTGCTCTACCTGCACGGCACCTTCTTCAACCTGTACCGCAACCTGCCCAAAATTAACGCGCTGCGCGAGGCCGGCTTTGCCATCCTGGCGGTGGACTACCGCGGCTGGGGCGACAGCACGCCCACCGTGCCGACAGAAGCCACCATCAACGCCGACGCGCTTCTCGCCTGGGCCGAGTTGCAGCGCCGCCAGCCG
>JANNWL010000027.1:0-6016 GCA_031414735.1 Burkholderiales bacterium
ATGGTGTTCACCATGGACGAGCTGATGCGGCTGCCCTCGGTGAGCCGCTTCCACTTCATCGAATGCGGCGCCAACACCGGCATGGAATGGGGCAACGTCGCGGTGCCGACCTGCCAGTACAGCCACGGCATGCTCAGCTGCAGTGAATTCACCGGCGTGCCGCTGAAGACGCTGCTCGACAGGGCCGGCGCCGACTACAAGCGCGGCCGCTTCGTGCTGGCCGAGGGCGCCGACGGTTCCAGCATGACGCGCACCATCCCCATGGAGATGGTGGAAAGCGGCGAGGTGCTCGTCGCCTACGGCCAGAACGGCGAGATGCTGCGGCCCGAGAACGGCTACCCGCTGCGCCTGGTGGTGCCCGGCGTGCAGGGCGTGAGCTGGGTGAAGTACCTGCGCCGCATCGAGGTCGGCGACATGCCTTATGCCACCAAGGACGAGGCCATCCACTACATCGACCTGATGCCCAGCGGCCTGCACCGCCAGTACAGCAGCCTCCAGGAGTGCAAGAGCGTGGTCACCACGCCGTCCGGCGGGCAGGTGCTGCTGGAGCGCGGTTTCTACAGCATCAGCGGCCTGGCCTGGTCGGGGCGCGGCAAGGTGGTCAAGGTGGACGTGTCCGTGGACGGTGGCCGCAACTGGCGCGCTGCAAGGCTGCAAGGGCCGGTGCTGGACAAGTGCCTGACCCGCTTCAGCCTGGACTGGGTGTGGGACGGGCTGCCGGCCCTCATCCAGAGCCGCGCCAGCGATTCCACGGGTTACGTGCAGCCCAGCAGCCGGCAACTGCGCGCGGTGCGCGGCACGCGGTCGATCTATCACAACAACACGGTGCAGACCTGGCTGGTGCAGGAAAACGGGGAGGTCGGCAATGTGCAACTCGGGTGACCGCCTGCGCGGCCTGCTGGCGGCGGCGCTGTGGAGTCTGGCTGGCGTGGCCGTGCAGGCCCAAGCCACACCGGCCGCCACGTTCCCCGGCATCGGCCGCACCGCCCTGCCCGCCGAGGTGGCCGCCTGGGACATCGATGTGCGCCCCGACTTCAAGGGCCTGCCCACGGGCTCGGGCACGGTCGCCCAGGGCATGGTGGTGTGGGAGACCAAGTGCGAGTCCTGCCACGGCATCTTTGGCGAAAGCAATTCGGTGTTCACGCCGCTGGTCGGCGGCACCACCGCGGCGGACGTGCAGACAGGCCGCGTCGCGCGCCTCACCGACGCGGGCTACCCCGGCCGCACGACGCTGATGAAGGTGGCCACGCTGTCAACGCTGTGGGACTACATCTACCGCGCCATGCCCTGGAATGCGCCCAAGTCGCTCTCAGTGGACGAGACCTACGCAGTCACCGCCTACATGCTGAACCTGGGCCGCATCGTGCCGGACGGGTACACCTTGTCCGACCGCAACATGGCGCAGACCCAGTCCCTGCTGCCCAACCGCCATGGCATGACCACCGACCACGGCCTGTGGCCGGGTCGCAGCCTGGGCCAAGGCGGCCGGCCCGATGTGCAGGGCACGGCGTGCATGAAGGACTGCGCGGTAGCGACCCGGGTGGTGTCGTTCCTGCCCGAGCACGCGCGCGACGCCCACGGCAACCTGGCCCAGCAGCAGCGCGTGGTCGGCGCGCAGCGTGGCATCGACACCATGAGGATCGTGCAGGGCGGTCTGGCGACAGCGACCGCCAGCCCTGCAGGGGCCGGCAGCAGCGCCGCAGCGCTGGCGCTGGCCAGGAAGCACAATTGCCTGGCCTGCCACGGTGTGGGCAACAAGGTCATCGGGCCCGCACTCAACGACGTGTCACGCAAGTACGCCGGCCGCGCCGACAGTGCCAGCTATCTCGCGCAGCGCATCGTCGGTGGTGGCAGTGGCGTGTGGGGCAGCATTCCGATGCCGGCCCAGGCGCTGCCCGCGGCCGATGCGCAGGCCATCGCCCAGTGGTTGGCCCAGGGCGCGAAGCAGTAGGCGCCGGCGGCAGGGCGCGCGGGATGCCCCGAAAAGGGTATCTCCGGTTGCACGCCAGTCGGCGGCTTGAAGATGATTCACTGTTCACTTGAAGGAGACACATTCATGCAAACGCGTCGCGAGATGCTGACCCACAGCGCCACCGTCGCCGGCCTGCTGGCCAGCGTCGGCATGTTGCCCGCCACGGCCCAGGCCGCGTGGACGGCTGCAGCCTTCGAAGCCAAGACCCTGGCCGACGCCGTCAAGGCGCTGGGCGGCGGGGCGCCCGTCGAAAGCAAGGACATCACCGTGACCGGCCCGGACATCGCCGAGAACGGCGCCGTGGTGCCGGTCGGTTGCGCCACCACGCTGCCTGGCGTGAAGCGGATGATGTTGATGGTCGAGAAGAACCCCAGCGTGCTGGCCGCGGTTTTTGACGTGACCGATGCCGTCGACGCCAGCCTGACCACGCGCGTGAAGATGGGCCAGTCGTCCAACGTCTTCGCGGTGGCCATGATGGCTGACGGCAAGGTGCTGTTCGCCGTCAAGGAAGTCAAAGTCACGCTCGGCGGCTGCGGCGGCTGAACCACCCCCATCAAGGAGAACACCATGCCCGATCCGATGCGCATCCGCGCCCAAGTTGCCGGCGCCGCCGCCACCGTGCGCGTGCTGATGAGCCACGAGATGGAAACCGGCCAGCGCCGCGACGCCGCCGGCAAGGTCATCCCGGCCTGGTTCATCCAGGAAGTCAGCGCCACGCACAACGGCAAGGCCGTGCTCACCGCGCAGTGGGGCCCGTCCATCGCCAAGAACCCGTTCATGCAGTTCAACGTGAAGGGTGCCAAGGCCGGCGACAAGATCGCCGTGGCCTGGAAGGACAACCGCGGCGAGACCCGCAGCGACGAAGCCACCGTGACCTGACCCCCGGGGGACGAGGAGACACATGAATAACAAGATCTTGTGGATCGCCTTGGCTGCCCTGGCCACGGCCGGTCTGGCAGCAGCGCAGACTGCACCCGCCGCACCCAAGAGCGCGGGCGACGGCATCGCCGAGTACCGCGCCATGCTGGCCGATGGCAACCCGGCCGACCTGTTCGAAGCCAAGGGCGAAGGCCTGTGGAAAACCAAGCGCGGCCCCAAGAACGCTACGCTTGAGAAGTGCGACCTGGGCAAGGGCCCGGGCGTCTTCAAGGGCGCCTTCGTCGAGTTGCCGCGCTGGTTTGCCGACACGCAGAAGGTGCAGGACCTGGAGTCGCGTCTCGTCACCTGCATGGAGACATTGCAGAGCTTCGACGGCGCCGAGATCGCCAAGACGCGCTTCGGCCAGGGCGAGCAGGTCAACGTCACCGCGCTGGCCACCTGGATCGCCGCCGAGTCACGCGGCCTGCGCTTCAACCTGCCGCAGGGCCACCCGGAAGAGCGGCGCAGCTACGAGGTCGGCAAGCGGGTGTTCTTCTTCCGCGGCGGCACGCACGATTTTTCCTGCGCCTCGTGCCACGCTGAGGACGGCCAGCGCATTCGCCTGCAGGACCTGCCCAACCTGACCAAGAACCCGGGCGACGGCGTCGGCTTCGCGGCCTGGCCCGCCTACCGCGTCAGCAACGGCGAGATGTGGTCCATGCAGCTGCGCCTGAACGACTGCTTCCGCCAGCAACGCTTCCCGTTCCCGGGCTTCGGCTCGGAGGTCACCGTTGCGCTGGGCACCTACATGGGCGTCAACGCCAAGGGCGCGCAGTCGATAGCGCCCGCCATCAAGCGCTGAAGCTGCAGGAGCCACGATGACACGCACACACCTTTCCGCCCTGGCTACTGCTGCGGCCGTGGCCGCGCTGCTGTCCGGCTGCGCCACCGGCCCGTCTGATGCCGAATCAAGCGCCGACCTGGACCGCCAGGCCCTGGCCGCCGTGCAGGCGTCGTTCCGCGACCAGGGCATCGCCAAGGTCGACCGCATCAAGCAAGACCTCGGGCAGTCGGCCTGCTCGACAGACAAGCCGCCCTCCGAGGCCGTGGTCCAACGCATCACCACCGAGGCCCGCGCCAGCGTGAAGTGGCCCACCGGCGGCCAGTACTTCGGCGACTTCCGCGAGGGCGAACGCCTCGCGCAAAGCGGTCGCGGCATGACCTGGACCGACCCCTCCGCAGCCCCCAGCGCCAACGGCGGCAACTGCTACAACTGCCACCAGATCAGCAAGCAGGAAATCTCCCACGGCAACCTCGGCCCCAGCCTATACAACTACGGCAAGAACCGCGGCGTCACGGACACGCTGGCTGCTACGGCGCAGCCGATCATCGAGTACACGTGGATGAAGATCTACAACGGCAAGACCTACAACGCCTGCTCCAACATGCCGCGTTTCGGCCACGCCGGGTTGCTCGACGAGAAACAGATGGCACACATCATGTCGCTGCTGCTGGACCCGAAGTCACCGGTCAACCAGTAGCGCGCCAGTCCGCTGCCCCGCCGTCTGCTCGCAAGCCCGGTTTTCCCGGGCTTTTTCTTCCTCAACACATAGGCGGCTACTTGTCATGAGCCTGAGCAAGCGCGAATTCATGCAGGTGCTGGCCGCCGCCAGCGTGGCCGGCATGCCCCTGGCCCGGCATGCAGACGCCGACGCCGCCACGGCCGAGCAGGCGCTGTACGACCTGCCGCCGCTGGGCCGCGGTGCGGGCTTCGTGAGCTTCCTGCACATGACCGACTGCCACGCGCAGCTCAAGCCCATCCACTTCCGCGAGCCCAGCGTCAACCTGGGGCTGGGCAGCATGCAGGGTCAGCTGCCGCACCTGGTGGGCGAGCACCTGCTGAAGAAGGCCGGCATCAGGCCGGGGTCGGCGCAGGCGCATGCCTTCACCTTCATCGACTTCGAGCGCGCCGCCCGCCGCTATGGCCGCGTGGGGGGCTTTGCGCACCTGGCGACGCTCGTCAAGCGGCTGCGTGCCGACCGGCCTGGCGCGTTGCTGCTCGATGGTGGCGACACCTGGCAGGGCAGCGCCACCAGCCTGTGGACGAACGCGCAGGACATGGTCGACGCCTGCCTGCTGCTGGGCGTGGACGTGATGACGGGCCACTGGGAATTCACCTACGGCATGGAACGCGTCAAGCAGCTCGTCGACGGCGACATGAAGGGCCGCATCGAGTTTCTGGCGCAGAACGTCAAGACCAACGACTTCGGCGACCCGGTGTTCAAGGCCTACTCGATGCGCGAGATGAACGGCGTCAAGGTGGCCGTGGTCGGCCAGGCCTTCCCCTACACGCCCATCGCCAACCCGCGCTACCTGGTGGCCGACTGGGAGTTCGGCATCCAGGACGCGAACATGCAGCGTACCGTGGACGAAGCGCGCGCCGCCGGCGCCCAGGTGGTCGTGCTGCTGTCGCACAACGGCATGGACGTGGACCTGAAGATGGCCAGCCGCGTGCGCGGCATCGACGCCATCTTCGGCGGCCACACGCACGACGGCGTGCCGCTGGCGGTGCCGGTCACCAACGCAGGCGGCACGACCTTGGTCACCAACGCCGGCAGCAACGGCAAGTTCCTGGGCGTGATGGACTTTGAGGTGCAGGCAGGCAAGGTCACGCGCCACCGCTACCGGCTGCTTCCCATCTTCAGCAACATGCTGAAAGCCGATGTCGAGATGGACGCGTTGATCACCAAGGTGCGTGCGCCGTATGAATCCAAGCTGGCCGAGAAACTGGCCGTCACCGACGGCCTGCTCTACCGCCGTGGCAACTTCAACGGCAGCTGGGACCAGTTGCTGTGCGACGCGCTGATGGACGTGCAAGGCGCGCAGATCGCCTTCAGTCCGGGCTTCCGCTGGGGCACCACGCTGCTGCCGGGCCAGGCCATCACGCGCGAGCTGATGATGGACCAGGTGGCGGTCACCTACCCCTACGCCACCGTCACCGACATGACCGGCGAATTCATCAAGACCGTGCTCGAGGACGTGGCCGACAACCTCTTCAACCCCGACCCGTATTACCAGCAGGGCGGCGACATGGTGCGCGTGGGCGGCCTGCAGTACAGCCTGACGCCCGGCCAGAAGATGGGCTCGCGCATCAACGACATGGTGCTGGCCGGCAAGCCCATCGAG
>JANNWL010000028.1:0-6931 GCA_031414735.1 Burkholderiales bacterium
CACGGTTTGGAACCGCGCCGGCAGGCGGGGACGTGACTCTGTTCGCGCACACCAGGTGGGCGTGTGCCGCTGGTGCGCCGGCCGCCAACGGACGGACGGCCCGCGATACCGCCCACATGGTGCCAGCCGCACGCCACCAAGCCTAGTAGCAGCAGCAAACTTCGCCAGCAAACTCATCTGCATTTCGCCCAACGTTCGAGCTAAGCGGGCGCCAAGGGCAGGACGCCAGGCCCGGGCTGGCGAAAATGTACCGCGTACCGCCAGACCGGGCGTGGTGGCCTGCCGTTGGCGCTCCGCTTGAGCGAGGGGTTAGGCGTCATTCGCCACACTCGAAGTTGAGGCGCTTCGTTACACGGCTTTTTCCGACGGAGGCTATGACTTCAACTGGCTCGCAGACATACCCGTCCACCAGGCGCGCCAGGACGGTTTGACCTTCTTGCGGTATGTAGAGGTTCGCTATGAACGATGAGTACAAGACCTTCTTTGTCTTTAGGCTTCGAACCGTGATTGACCCGATGCTTCCCTTCTGGAAAAGAGACCCAGTCGCCCCGAGCCTGACCTTGATCAGGTAGGACTTGAACTCCTCATCCTTGGGATCGATGGGCACAACAGCTCTAAAGTTCCATGAACTGAATCCAGGAAAGGCGGCTATGTCGTTCGACAACTCTCCAGACGGGGTGAGGAAGAGATGAACATTGACGTCTCGCACTTCGATCGCGCGTGACGGAGTTGCAGCAATTCCAGTGGTACCGAGGGTGAGTGCAGCGATGGCGAGGAGAGCTGTTTTCATGACGCCTAACGTTCGAGCTAACCGGGCGGCAACGGCAGGACGCCAAGCCCGGACAGGCGAAAATTTAACGCGTACCGCCAGACCGGGCTTGGTGGCCTGCCGTTGCTTCTCCGGTTGAGCGAGGGGTTAGGCCGCGATGTGCCGGTGGAAACTCCGGGCGCACAGCCCACAATGAAACGACGAACCATGGACTGGGCAGTAGGTTTGCCTTTATTCTTGCTTGCCAAGTATGAAGAAGCAAGGAGCTCGAGCCGTACTCGGCTGGCGCTGAACCCGAGCTGGACTTGGCGTGGCGTACTCGCCTCGCCTCGGCCTCCAACCGCTGCGCAGCGAGCACTTGGTCTGTCTTTGCTCGTTCGGCGGCTGGCGCTGCCGAAGATGCGCGCCCATTCAATGCAGCTACTCTTCACGCAGTTCATCCCCTGCGGGCGCGCTGCTGGCCGATCCCGCACACGCCCTGAGGCGTGAGCGCTGCCGAACCCGCCCTTGTATTCGTGTTCCGCCCGAGGTCTGGGAGAAGTGCGCCGTACTTGGCATGGACGCAGCGCCAGAGGCTGGGGCGCCCGCTGCGCCATGTATTCGCGGCCTAACGTTCGAGCTAACCTGGAGACAACGGCGTGCCGCAAAGCCCACGCCACAGATAATGCACACCTGCACTGTGGCGTGGGCTTTGTGGCATGCCGTTGGCTCTCAGGTTGAGCGAGGGGTTAGGCGTCACTGCAGACGCTCACTCGGACTTGACTTGATCAGAGGCGGCTGGGGGAACAAAGTAGGAGATGATGAATGACAGTACTGTCGTGATTGCGGCGCCAATGTCACCTGGTATGGGCTTTGCCTCAGGGAGGTAATAGTTGTTGAGAACGTACACAGCGATTGCTGTGATTGCGCCAGCCATGCCGCCCGCGATCACTTTGCGGGTTGGGACGTTGTCTTGCTGTTTAAAGGAGCCTGGAGCGACTGGATTAGTGGCCATACGCGTTTCCTCTTGCGGTTTCGTGGTGGGAGAAGGTGTTCTCTTAGCATGACCAGATCGATCTTTGGCGTAATCATCAGGATTGATGAGCAGCGACAGGTCTGGCTGTGATGCCACTTTGATTGCAGCATCGACGATCGAGCATGGTCGATCCCTAGAACGGAGACCGGCGGCAAGTTCATGATTGAATTGTGACGCCTAACGTTCGAGCTAGGCGGGCGACGACGGCAGGACGCCAGGCCCGGGCTGGCGAAAATGTACCGCGTACCGCCAGACCGGGCCTGGTGGCCTGCCGTTGGCGCTCCGCTTGAGCGAGGGGTTAGGCATCAGTAGCGATGAACTTGCGGTATGCCAGCTGCCTGCCTTGCCAAAGCTCAGAGTGGGAGCTGAAGCCAAGGCTCTCGTAAATTCTGTTAGAAGCGATGTTCATCTCGTTTGTGCTGAGGCCGATTGACCGCGCACCTCTACGAAATGCAACTTCAAGTGTGTGCTCAATCAACCGACGCCCAGCACCTGACTTCCGTCTTCCTTCTTGAACAAACAGGTCTGACACAGTTGCCCCGGTTCCATTTGCCCAAAGAGAGTACTGGTAGAGCGTTGTTGCATACCCGACGGGCTCGCCGTTTCGAAGCGCTATCGATACTTCGGTGTTTTGGCAGCGAAGCCAGATGGTGACGCTGGCTTGAATGTCCTCAATTGAGGGCTCTGATCGCTTCAGGAAATCTCGAAACCCTGCTACTAGGTGGCTGATTGCTTCCGCGTCGCCGCGTGTTGCGCTGCGGACTTCGATGGTCTTGGGGTCATTCATGCTGGAGTGAAGAATAGCGTTGATTCTGATGCCTAACGTTTGAGGTAAGCCGGCACCGACGGTGGGACGCGCGGGCCAGGTTGGCGAGAATGTACAACGTACCGCCGACCTGGCCCGCGTGGCCCGCCGTTGGGGCTCGGCTTGACCGAAGGGTTAGGCCCCGCTTTGCGGTAGTGGCCATAGGCGACGGCCTCTCGGCCGCCAGACCTGGTCCGAAGTACGGTGCGCTCGCGCAGCGCGTGACGATGCAAGACTATGGCGCGGACGGTCTTCTTTCTCTCCTCAAGCCCGGGCGCGCGTGCTAATGCTTGGGATGTTCCTGCAGTTGCCGCGTTCAAAGTGACACGTGCTCCACGTTCCTCTTCTCGTCCGCGTCCCATGACTGCCGGGCTATCCGTGCGGTGGCGGGCCGCGATGGCACGGGCGGAGCCGGTGCCTGACTTTGACTTCGCAGTGCCTTCAGGCGCGGCGCGGTCTCGTGCAGCTTGTGGGCTCTGTTGGGCAATGCGCCTTTGCGGCCACTCATGAACAGCGCACCAGAAGTGGGTTCCTTGTCTTGGGCTGGCGCGCTGCATAGATTGCGGGGCCTAACGTTCGAGCTAAGCTGGCACCGACGGTGGGACGCGCGGGCCAGGTTTGCGAAAATGTACAGCGTACCGCCTACCTGGCCCGCGTGGCCCGCCGTTGGGGCTCAGCTTGAGCGAGGTGTTAGGCAGCGCTGTTTTGATGCTTGCACTGCCCGCTGCTGTTCGAGTACCGCCGGGAGCTCCATGCTGAACATCCAGAACCAGCGTGACGATAGGCCACCGATCTCCGCTGCCACTGCCCGTGCGGAGCGAACGCCCGATTGCAGCCATGGCAGTGGGACCACTACAAGACAAACGGCAGAGCTGAACTGGCCCGCTGGCGTTCCCGCGAAGCGCTGGGTAGAACTTTGACGAGCCACCGGTGCTGACCGAGCAGCTGACCGTGCCGCAGGAACACGGTGAAGCGACGCGAAAGCCCGGATGCGGCCCACGGCATTGCAGCGATGCCTCGTCGTGGCTGCTCAATAGCACGGCGAAGCCGCACTTCATTGCCGAATGACCCGCTGCTGCCAATTGCGCTGCCTAACGTTCGAGCTAAGCGGGCGACGACGGCAGGACGCCAGGCCTGGGCCGGTGAAAATGTACAGCGTACCACCGGCCCGGGCCTGGTGGCCTGCCGTTGGCGCTCCGCTTGAGCGAGGGGTTAGGCCTCGCCCGCGGCGCGCTTTGCATCTAGTTTTTTCTTAGTTGCCTGAAGACGTAGCTGCGCTTCAGTGGGCGCCAACTGGAACGGAAGTGCAGTGGCCGCAGATAACATTCTGAAGAGTGCGGTTGCCGATGCTCCGAGGGCAGTCTGTAGTGGGCCGGCTTGAAAGGCACTACGATCGTTCGAAATCGCGTTGAATAAATCTGTTAGGTTCTCCGCCGTCAAAGTAATTGTGTAATCATATTGTCCACTTTGTCCCATTCCTTCTCCGCGGTTAACCAAGAAGATAACCGATCCTGTTCTTGAGTCAATTGTTAGTGACGCCCTTCGGTCAGTAAACGCAGTCGAGCGAGATTCCTTGCGATTTGCGCCGATTCTGGTCAATTCCATAGTCCACTCTCTCGTAATATTCGCATATCCCGCACCACTACCGCGCCACTTGAGCGATGCGTATGCCTATGGGTTATCGGGTAGTGCACTCCAAAGTACCAAAAATTGTTTGCCTGCAACTTGTGGTTGTTGATGCTGGACTTGGTGGAAAGAGTGACTTTAACTCTGGCGTGGCTTCTTGCGGCCTTGGCGCAGTTGTTGTTGCAACAGATGCGGCAGCAGCCTCTCTGAGCTTGGCTTGATTGACCTCAGTTTGTAGACATCCAGCGAATGCATCCGTGCCTTTAGTAAATCCGTACTTTTCGCAACTCACCCGCGCTTGATTCAGCTTCTTCTCTTCCGACACTTTCGCGCGTTCAGCAATGTATTCGTTGGCAGCGTCAATAGTCCCGCAGCCACTGCTGAAGATGGAGGGAAGGACGAGCGCGGTGATGAGCGGTAGGCGATTCATGGTGTTCCGTATCTGAAGTGATGTGCCCAAGAATGTGAAGTGCGAGGCCTAACGTTCGAGCTAAGCGGGCGACAACGGCAGGACGCCAGGCCCGGGCCGGTGAAAATGTACCGCGTACCACCGGACCGGGCCTGGTGGCCTGCCGTTGGCGCTCCGCTTGAGCGAGGGGTTAGGCGGCATTCGCGGTTACTTGGTGCGCTGAGCGTCGGGTAAGCCGTCATGGCCACCAAGCTCGCGGTGTGGAACATCACTCCACCAGTACTGCTCGGGCATGTCCTGCCGCCGGGATGGGTTGAGGGGGTAAACGATCCTGCTTCCCGGCTTCGGTGCCTCACCACCTACAAGCAGCACGACTTCCCAGTCGGAGTTGTTGATGAAACAGTGCGAGATTCCAGTCCCTACCGGGAATGCGGCTAAGTCACCGGGCTTCATGCTGTGAACGTGACCGTCGATCCAGGCGTCAACTTCTCCTGAGATCACGTACACGAACTCTTCTTCGTTCTCTTCTGCGTGGGGCCAAGACGAGCGGGTTCCAGCCGGAAGGCGCTGAACATTGATTCCGATGCGCTCAAGTCCCGCTTCTTTTCCGACTCGGCGCACTGGGCCCATCTGCTCCGTGCTCTGCGGATAGACGTGCGTGTGCTCTGGCACTTCGGTCGTTGATCGGATGCAGGATGGACGATTCGACATGGCTGTTTCTCACTCTCGACGGCCAGAACAGGGTGCCCTATGCCGCCTAGACAGAATGGCTTCGCGAATTCGGGTGGCCCGTCCCCTGCAATGACGTAGGTTGCACGCGGAAGGCGTGCCGAGCTACACCAATGCACCTGATCGACGGGCGGTCAGGTCGTTGCGAACTTGCAAGGAGACGGGCCATGAAGGAATCTAGCACTCTGTACGTCGGATTGGATGTTCACAAGGACAGCATCGACATCGCCACAGCGGACGCCGGGCGGGACGGTGAGGTCCGACATGTGTGCAGCATCGGTGGGGACCTCGCCGGGCTGGACAAGGCGCTGCGCCGGCTGATTAGCAGGGGGCATCACTTGCATGTGGTCTACGAGGCCGGCCCGTGCGGGTTCGTGATCTGGCGGCACTTGAACACGCAGGGCATCGACTGCGAAGTCGTCGCACCGTCGTCGATTCCGAAGCGCTCGGGGGACCGCGTGAAGACGGATCGGCGCGACGCGATGATGTTGGCGCGGCTGTCCAGGTCGGGGGACCTGACTGCGGTGCGTGTGCCCGGCGCGGCCGACGAAGCCGTGCGCGATCTGGCCCGCAGCCGCGAGGACGCCGTGCGCGAGTGCCGCAACGCGCGCCACCGTTTGAAGGCGCTGCTGCTGCGAAGCGGCATCGCCTACGCCGGCAAGAGCGCGTGGACGGCGGCGCACCTGCGCTGGCTGGCCACGCTGAAGATGGAGCACGCGGCGCAGCAGATCGCCCTGCAGGAGTACCTGCATGCCGTGACCGAGGCCACGACCCGCATCGGCAGGCTGGAGCAGGCCATGCGCGACACGCTGCCCGAGTGGGGTCTGGCGCCGGTGGTGCAGGCGCTGCAGGCCATGCGCGGGGTGCAACTGGTCGCGGCGATGACGCTGGTGGCGGAGTTGCAGGACTTCCTGCGCTTCGACAACCCGCGGCAGCTGATGGCCTACGTCGGCCTGGTGCCGGGAGAACACTCCTCGGGACCGAAGCGGCGTCAGGGCAGCATCACCAAGGCCGGCAACAGCGCGGCGCGGCGCATGCTGGTGGAGGTGGCCTGGCACTACCAGCACAGCCCGCGGGTGAGCCCGATCATCGCCAAGCGGCACGACCAGTTGCCCAAGACAGTCACCGACATCGCCTGGAAGGCGCAGCTGCGGCTGAACGCCAAGTTCAAGCGCCTGGTGGCGCGCCGGGTGATGAAGAACAAGGCCGTGGTCGCGGTAGCACGCGAGCTCACGGGGTTTGTCTGGGCGATCGGGCGCGAGGTTCAGACCTCGGGCTGGCAGGGCATCAAGACTGAGCCTGCCAGCAGCGGCGCAAACTGAGAAAGCCCAATACGAATACCGCTGATCAAGGGGAAGAAGACAGGAGGTGCGCAGACCACAGAGACTGACTCAGATGCCGGAGGGGGAACGCGGCGCAGCCGCGGCCACTGGGGAACCCTCGAAAACGTTATTGGTGCGCCAGGTGTGCGCACAACGCATGTCGGGCGATCTCAGACCCTAGAGCGAAGGCAGCCCCGCGACGTAAATCTGTCTTGAGGTAACCAACCCTCGCATATCAGCATGAACAACCGTCGCA
>JANNWL010000029.1:0-6392 GCA_031414735.1 Burkholderiales bacterium
GCCCCTGCCTTTGCCTGACCTTGCCCATCGACTGCCCCGCCGCCGCCTGCTGGCCGGCTTGGGCGCACTGGCCGCGTGGCCTGCGGCGGCGCAATTCCGCATCGAGGTGTCGGGCGTCGGCGCGCGCCAGATACCGGTCACCATCGCCGGCTTTCGCAACCCCGACAAAAACGGCGTGCCGGTGGCCGATATCGTGCGCGGCGATCTCGAACGCAGCGGCCTGTTCCGCGTCAGCCCGGACGACATGCCGCTGGACGAGCGCAGCCAGGTGGTGCTGGCCGACTGGCGCGCAAAGGGTGCCGATGCGCTGCTCGCAGGCTCCGTCACGCGGCTGAGCGACGGGCGCTACGACGTGCGCTACAAGTTGTGGGACGCGGTGAAGAACGAAGAGGTGCTGGGCCAGAGCAAGACAGTGCCTGCGGCCGACCTTCGACTGGCCGCCCACCGCGTGGCCGACGAGGTGCACCAGCGGCTGACGGGCGAGCCGGGCGTGAACGCCACGCGCATCGCCTACGTGCTGCGCACGGGCCGGCGCTTCACGCTGCACATCACCGACGCCGACGGCGAAGGCGGCCAGGTGGCCGTGGCCAGCCCCGAGCCCATCATTTCGCCGGCTTGGTCGCCCGACGGCCGGCGCCTGGCCTATGTGTCCTTCGAGACGCAGAAAGCGGTGGTCTGGGTGCAGGACCTCGGCACTGGCGAACGCCGCATGGTGGCCAACTTCCGCGGCAGCAACAGTGCGCCGGCCTGGTCGCCCGACGGCAGGCAGCTGGCGGTGGCCTTGTCGCGCGACGGGCTGACCCAGCTCTTCACGCTGCCCGTGTCCGGCGGCACGCCGCAGCGCGTTACCAGCAGCAACAGCATCGACACCGAACCGGTGTACACGCCCGACGGGCGGCGCATCTACTTCGTCAGCGACCGCGGCGGCGGCCCGCAGATCTACCGCGTCGACACCAGCGGCGGCCCGGTCGAACGCGTCACCTTTGCCGGCAACTACAACATCAGCCCGGCCGTCAGCCCCGACGGCCGCACCCTGGCATTTGTGACGCGCCAGGGCACGGCCTTCCGCCTCATGACCATGGACCTGGACGGCAGCGCGGCCACGCCACTCACCGACACCTCGGACGACGAGAGCCCCAGCTTCGCGCCGAATGGCCGCTTGCTGGTGTATGCCACCCGTATGCAGGGCCAGGACGTCTTGATGACAACCACGCTGGATGGCAAGATCAAGACCCGCCTGCTCAGCAGCGGCGCCGACATGCGCGAACCCGCCTGGGGGCCCTATGGTCGATGATCGACCCCTGCGCCCCAAATCAACCCGCAACCCCAAGGAGCACCTGATGTCGTCCAAAAAATGGGCCGTTCTTGTCGCCGTCGTCATCGCCGCCGGCCTGGCCGGATGCAGTTCCACCAAGATCGCCGAGCCCGCGGCCCAGGCGCCTGTGGAGACACGCTCGCCCCTGGCCACGGGCCCGGGCAGCGCTGCGGCAACACCGACGACGCCCGCGGCCACTTCGCCTGCTGCGCCGCAATCGAAGGTGACCACCGTCGACCTGGCCAAGACCAGTCCCGTGGCCGCCAACCCGGGTGCGGCCACGGCAGCGGGCTCAGCAGCACCCGGCCAGCGTGTCGTGTTTTTCGACTACGACAGTTTCGTCATCAAGGACGAGTTCAAGGGCCTGGTGGACGGGCACGCCAAGGCGCTGGCCGGCAATCGCGGCCAGCGCATGGTGGTCGAAGGCCACACCGACGAGCGTGGCGGCCGCGAGTACAACCTGGCCTTGGGCCAGAAGCGCGCCGATTCGCTCGTCAAGGCCATGGAATTGCTGGGTGTGCCCGCCAACCAACTCGAAGCGGTGAGTTTTGGCAAGGAACGACCGGCAGCCACAGGTCAGGACGAAACCGCGTGGGCCCGCAACCGGCGCGCCGAGCTGAAGGACCGTTGAGATGACCGCGACAGGTTCATTCCGTCTGCAGTGCCTGGCAGGTCTGACACTCGCACTCTTTGCCGGGGCCAGCCACGCCTTTCTCGAGGACGCCGAAGCGCGCAAGGCCATCGTCGACCTGCGCGGGCGAGTCGCTCTCGTCGACGAACAGTTCAAGGCCCGCAGCACCGAGCAGACCACCGCCCAGGCCGCGATGCTCGAACAACTCACTGCCCTGCGCCGCAGTCTGCTGGAGCTGAACAACCAGCTCGAAACGATGCGTGGCGAGCTGGCCAAGTTGCGCGGCAACGCCGAGCAGACCTCGCGTGAGCTGGCTGAGGTGCAAAGCCGGCAGAAGGACGTGGGGCAGGCGCTGGACGACCGGCTGCGCAAGGTTGAGCCGGTGAAGGTGTCTCTTGACGGGCGCGATTTCCTGGCCGAGTCCGACGAGAAGCGTGCCTACGACGATGCCATCGCGATCATCCGCACTGGCGAATTCGACAAGGCCGTGGTCGCCTTGTCCAACTTCCAGCGCCGCTATGTGGGCAGCGCCTTCGGCGATTCCGTGCGCTTCTGGCAAGGCAACGCCTTGTACGGAAAGCGTGACTACAAAGAGGCGATTGCCGCCTTCCGTGCTTTCGTGGCAGCCGCGCCGGGCCATCCTCGCGCGCCCGAGGCGCTGCTGGCGTTGGCCAACAGCCAGGCCGAGATGAAGGACCCGCGCGGTGCGCGCCGCACCATAGAAGAGCTGATGAAGACCTTCCCGCAGTCCGAGGCAGCGCAGGCGGGCAAAGAGCGCCTGGCCTCCATCAAGTGACGGCCGCGCTGCGGGGACGCCGCCCGCGTTGTCCGCGCGGCGCCCTGCACCCCGCTGCCTAGAATCGCAGCATGCAGGAATCTGAACTCCCCGGGCTGACGGCCCAGGTGCTGTGGGCGTCCTTTGCGCTGGCGGCGGTCTTCGGTGCCATCGCCCAGCGCACCCACTTCTGCACCATGGGTGCCGTGGCCGACATCGTCAACATCGGCGACTGGACGCGCATGCGCATGTGGCTGCTGGCCATCGCCGTGGCCATGCTGGGCTTCAACGCCATGGTGGGCCTGGGCTGGCTGCAGGCGGGTCAATCGGTGTATGCCGGGCCGCGCCTGGTCTGGCTGTCCAACATCTTGGGCGGACTGATGTTCGGTTTCGGCATGGTGCTGGCCTCGGGCTGCGGCAGCAAGACGCTGGTTCGCATCGGTGGTGGCAGCCTCAAGTCGCTGGTGGTGTTTGCCGTGCTGGCCATCGCCAGCTATGCCACCTTGCGTGGCATCACCGGCGTGGCGCGCGTGGCCACGGTGGACACCGTGGCGGCTGTCCTGCCTACCGGGCAGGATCTGCCCTCATTGGCCGCCCATGCGTGGGGGGGCGCACGCCAAACCTGGGCCCTGCTGCTGGGTGGGGGCTTTGCTGCTGCGCTCATCGGTTTCGTGCTGGCCCGGCCCGAGGGACGTTCGGGCGAGGTCTGGCTGGCCGGCCTGGGCCTGGGCGCCGTGGTGGCGGGGGTGTGGTGGGTGTCGGGTCGGCTCGGGCATCTGATGGAGCACCCTGTGACCCTGGAAGAGGTCTTCCTTGCCACCAACACCCAGCGCATGGAATCGCTGACCTTCGTCGCACCCATTGCCTACACGGTGGACTGGCTGATCCTGTTCAGCGACAAGAGCAAGGTGCTGACCATCGGCATCGTGACCTGCCTGGGTGTCATCGTCGGTTCGGCGGCGGTGGCCTTGTCGACGCGGGTCTTCCGCTGGGAGGGCTTTGCCGGTACCGAAGACACCGCCAATCACTTGGTCGGCGCCGTGTTGATGGGTGTCGGCGGCGTCACCGCCATGGGCTGCACGGTGGGGCAGGGCATGTCGGGCATGTCGACCCTGGCCGTCGGCAGTTTCATCGCGCTGGCCGCCATCATGGCCGGGGCAGTGGCGGGCCTGCGCTGGCAGATCTGGCGGCTGGAACAGACCGCGTGAGCGTGACCGGGGCTGCGCCCGACGTTGCCGATCTCGAACGCCGATTCGGCGGCCTGCGCCGGCTGTATGGCGACGCGGACTACACCCGCCTGCGCCAGGCGCGGGTTGCGGTGGTGGGCCTGGGCGGTGTCGGCTCCTGGGCTGTCGAGGCACTGGCCCGCAGCGGCGTGGCGGTGCTTGTGCTGATCGACCTCGACCAGGTCGCTGAATCGAACATCAACCGCCAGATACAGGCCTTGGGCAGCACGCTGGGCCAGGCCAAGACATCGGCATTGCGCCAGCGCATTCTCGACATCCACCCCGGCTGTGCCGTGCACGAAGTCGAGGACTTTGTGACGCCCGACAACTGGCCGGCGATCCTGCCCTGCCACGTCGACCTGCTCATCGACGCCTGCGACCAGGGACGCGCCAAGGCCGCACTGGCCACCTGGGCTGTCGAACAGGGCGTGCCCATCGTTTGCGTTGGCGCTGCTGGCGGCAAGACCCACGCCGACCTGGTTGAGGTGGCCGACCTGGCCGAGGTCAGCCACGACCCGCTGCTCGCCGGCCTGCGCCAACGCCTGCGCCAGGCGGCGAGACCGCTGAGCGCCGCCACGGAAGCACCCGCCCGCGCGCCGCGTCGTGCGGCAAGCATGGGCGTGCGCTGCGTGTTCTCGCGCGAAAGTGTGTCCGGTGGCGCGGCCAGCGACGGGGCCGGGTCGCCTTTGGCCTGCCAGGGCTACGGTTCCAGCGTGGTGGTCACCGCCACCTTCGGCATGGTGGCAGCAGGCGAAGCCATTGCCCAACTGTGCGGTGCGGGCAGTGCCCGGGAGCGCATCAAGATCGATCTATAATCAAAGGCTAGACGGAGGGGTCGTTAGCTCAGTCGGTAGAGCAGCGGACTTTTAATCCGTTGGTCGCGTGTTCGAGTCACGCACGACCCACCACGTGCACCGGACGCACGGCGAAGATTCATCCGGGGCTCTTAGCTCAGTTGGTAGAGCAGCGGACTCTTAATCCGTTGGTCGACAGTTCGAATCTGTCAGGGCCCACCAAAATTCAAGGCAGACCCAGCCCCTCGGCCCCAGTGCGCCCCGGGGCGGTGTTCCTTTGCGAACTCGGGTACCCGAGTCTCGCTGCGGCAGTTGGTCGCGTTCATGGCGAATGTCCCGGCCCGGCGTTTGCCCTTGCACTGCGCCGGCCGTGCCTATATTTGATCCAACGGGCTGCGCACGCCCCGCCCGCCGCGGTTCATCACGTGGGTATAGATCATCGTGGTGGAAACGTCGCTGTGACCAAGCAGTTCCTGAACGGTTCGAATGTCGTAGCCGGCCTGCAGCATGTGCGTGGCGAAAGAATGTCGCAGGACGTGAGGAGAGCATGGCTTGACGATCCCTGCCCGACGGGCAGCACCCGCGACCGCCTTTTGCACGGTCGCTTCGTTCAGGTGATGTCGCCGAATGCTGCCGTCGCGAGGGTCAGCCGATCGCACCGCGCTGGGGAACACCCACTGCCAACCCCAAGCCCGAGGCGCGCTCTGGTACTTCACCGACAGCGCGTCTGGCAACCAGACTTGACCAAATCCCGCCGCGATGTCGCGGTCATGCAGCGCCCTGGTCCGCGACATCTGTTGCTGGAGCGGCAGGATCAGATTTTCTGGCAAGACAGTGACCCGATCCTTGCCGCCCTTGCCGTCACGAACCAAGATCTCCCGCCGCTCGAAGCCAACATCCTTGGCCCGCAGGCGCAGCACCTCGAGCAAGCGCATGCCCGTGCCGTAAAGCAGCGAGGCCACGAGGCCTGTCGTGCCGCTGAGTTCATGCAGCAGGCCTCTGACCTCGCCTGACGTCAGCACCACCGGCAAACGGCGTCTGTCGTGCGCGGCTACGATCTCGTCCAGCCAGGGGAGCTGCGCGTTGAGGACCACCCTGTACAGAAAGAGGATGGCTGACTTGGCCTGATTCTGCGTGGATGGGGCGACGCCGCGATCGACAGCCAAATGGGTCAGGAATGCCGTAACCTCAGCAGCACCAAGTTCGTTGGGGTGACGCTTGTTGTGGAAAAGAATGAGCCGGCGCACCCAATCGACGTAGGTATCCTCCGTGCGGATCGAATAGTGCCGTAACCGGATTGCATGTCTCAAACTATCAAGCAGCTTGGGCGGCGGCGTGGCGCCAGACGCCGGGCAATTGACGCCAAGCAGGTCTGTAGACGAAAGTCCAGTGTCACGATTGCCTTTCGGCGCGGTGGTTTGCAGAGGTTTCATGCCGAAGATTTTTAGGCGGCCCATATCGGCACGCCATAGTCCGAAAGTAGGGTCCTCAGGGGGCACCGTCCGTGGGGCACACCAAAGGAGGATCCGTTGGAGTCGACTCGGCATGGGGCAACTGTAGACATAGGGCTCGGTTGGCCCACTTAACGTTGGGCGTAATACAAATGTTATTTCCTGCGAAGTTGGTTGCCGACACTGACCTCGGTGGTATG
>JANNWL010000030.1:0-1829 GCA_031414735.1 Burkholderiales bacterium
GCCGTGGTCGGTTCGTCGGCGATCAACAGGTCCGGCGCGCAGGCCAGCGCCATCGCAATCACCACGCGCTGGCGCTGCCCGCCCGAGAGCTGGTGCGGGTAAGCGTCCAGCCGCGTGGCTGCCTGGGGCAATTGCACGCGCTCCAGCAGTCGCAGGGCCTCGATCCGGGCCTGGCCGCGCGACAGCCTCCGGTGGATGCGCAGTGGCTCGGCGATCTGCCGGCCCACGGTGTGCAGCGGGTTCAATGCCGTCATCGGTTCCTGAAACACCATGGCCACGCGGTCGCCGCGCAGGCGGCACCAGTCGGCTTCGGGCAGCGTGGTGAGTTCCTGGCCGTCGAAGCGAATCGACCCCGACACCCGCGCCCCTTCCGGCAGCAGGCCCATGAGTGCCAGCGCCGTGAGCGACTTGCCGCAGCCCGACTCGCCGATCAAGCCCAGCGTTTGCCCACGCTCCAGCGTGAAGGACACACCGCGCAGTGCATCGACCTCGCCACGCGCGGTGTTCAGCGTGACGCGCAGGTCGGTGACGGCCAGCAGGGGAGCAGGGGATTCCATCGCAGCGACGACAACGGGGTGCGAATCAGCGCCGCAACAGATCGAGGTACGCGCCGGCGATGCGCTCGGCGCCCGCCAGCCCCAGCGCCTGCATCAGCGCCTCGGCCATGGCCGTGCCCTCGGCATCGGTCTGGGCGTCTAGCAGCACCACCTCCAGCTCCATGAAGTCGCCCAGCCCCTGCACGCGGTCGAGGTGGATGCGTGTGGCGCCGGCCATGAGCAGCCAGCGCTGTTTGCGCACGCGGCCCTGCACGCCCAGGCCGCGTGCCAGGGCCTCGCGCAGCGCGGCTGCGTTTGCCACCGGCACGCGCACGTAGTCACTGGCCTTGGCGTCGCCGCTGTCGGGGCGGTGGTAGTGAATGAGCTCGGCGCTGCCGTCTGCGAACCCGCGCAACTTCAGGCGGCCGTGCGGCACGGTGAAGAAGGTGTCGTCCTGCTCGATCAGCTCCGGCCCGCTGTCGGCCAGCGTGCGGGCGCGCGGCAGCAGTGCCTCGACGCTGGAAATGCGGGCCTTGATCTCGATGTTGCGCGGCATCAGGTGTTCAAGCCACTTGCGCGGCGATCTGCCGCAGGGCTTGCTCGAAGACCTCGGGCGGCTGCCCGCCCGAAATGAGGTGGCGGTCGTTGATCACCACCGCAGGGACCGACTGGATGCCGGCCTGCTGCCAGAAGCGTTCGGCCTCGCGCACGTCGTCGGCATGGGCGTCGCTGGCCAGGATGGCGGCGGCGGCCTGCGCGTCCAAGCCCGCCGCGGCCGCCAGTTCGAGCAGAACGGCGTGCGCTGCGGGGTTGCGACCTTCGCCGTGGTAAGCCTGAAGCAGCGCGTGCTTGAGCTTGCGCTGCGCGTCGCCGCCCTGCAGGCCGGCAGGGTGTGTAAGCGGGCCGCCCTGCAGGCCGGCCCAATGCAGCAGGCGGTGCGCGTCAAAGGTGTTCCACACGCGCAAGCGGTCGCCGAAGTTGAAACCCACCGCCGCGCCGCGTTCGCGCAGGTGGGCGCGGTTGGCGGCCAGTTGGTCGTCGTCCATGCCGTACTTGGCCTTCAGGTATTCGCCGGCGTCTGCGCCCTCGGGTCCCATGCTGGGGTTGAGCTCGAAGGGCTGGAAGTGCAGCGCCACGGTCACGTCTGGGCCGAGGCGCTGCAGCGCCGTTTCCAGTGCGTTCAGGCCGACGGCGCACCACGGGCAGGCCACGTCGGAGACGAAGTCGATCTTCATGAGCGGGTCCTCTCTTCGGGAGCAAAAGGGGGCAGCGATGCCCATCAACGCTGGCGCG
>JANNWL010000031.1:0-1677 GCA_031414735.1 Burkholderiales bacterium
CGCCCAGCGTCACACGGGTGAACAACAGCGAGAGGCCGATCAAGCCTGCCAGGGCCAGGTTCCAGGGCAGGCTGACGCCACCGCCGACGATGCTTTTCAGCACCACGCCAAGCGGCTGATCGAACTCGTCGCTATCGACACGGTCGACGCGCTTCTCGTTCGCGGCGGGCAACTCGTCGGTGTCGCCCAGGAACAGCACGCGCAACCAAGGCTGACCGGCACGCACGCGGCGGCGCAGGAACTGGGCCGTAGCCAGCAACTCGTCCAGCGAATACGGAATCTGGATCAGCACGGCGGCGCCGCCCACCAGCGCAAGCGTGCTCCAGGTGCCCAGCACCACCGGCTGGATGACGATGAACAGGATCGTCGTCATGCCCAGCGGCACGATCATCAGGCCGAACAGCAGCACCAGCCACGGCGCGGTGCGCCAACGTCGGCGCGAGCCGACCAGGCCGGTCAGGATTTCCAGCAGGTAGGTGTAGCCCCCCAGCGCCGCATCGGACACAGGCAGCGCGGTCGATACCCACGAGGTGACGATCTCTTCGGTGCCGTTGCGCGGGTCGGTGGGCGAGCCGGCGAAGAACGGGTCCCAAAGTGCGGGGATGTGGCCCAGCTGGTAGCCGGCCAAGTAGCGCGAGACATACAGGCCCAGCAGCGCCAGCACGATGATCGGCAGGCGCTGGGCCCAGTCCGAGGGGTTGTAGCTCCAGCCCGGGGGAATCGTCGGCCCCGTCATGGCCGCGATCGCCGACGAGCCCGGCTCGGGCTTGCTGCACACTGCCAGGCCGAAGATGAGGGCACCGACCAGTGTGTCCGACAGGTAAGCCGCACCATTGTGGGTGGACCACAGGAACGGGATTGCCATCACGACCGTGCCGATGCCCGCGCACAGCCAGCGGGCCCAGACCGCGCGCCATGACAGCGCCAGGCCGGCGGCCGCCATCAGTAGCAGGCCCATAGCCATTTCGCTGGCGCGCAGACCCGTTTCCTGCACACCCACGATCAGCGGCTGCGTCAGCAGCCAGCTGCCGAGCCCAATGTTCACGAAGTGGGCCCAGCGCCAGTGGCCATGCTCGGCCTTGCGCCGGGAATCGTGCTCCGTACGCAGCGCATCGGAGTTGCCGCCCGCCGTGATCCAGCCCGGTGCAGGAATGCCGTTGGCGGCGTACCAGGCCGCAGGGTCGGCCTTCAGGCTGGCCACCATGCCCGGCAGTTCGTCGGCCAGGCGGTGCCGGGGCTCCCAGCCCAGCAGGTCCCTTGCGCGCCGGATGTCCAGCGCATAGTGGTCGTCGGCCATCGCCACCATGAAGGGCCGGACGAAGGGTGCCTGGCCGCCGTCGATGGCGTCGGGCACCACCGGCTCCAGCTGGCCCTGGACCCAGGCGCCTACTGCCGCCAGCGGCTTGGGCAGGCGCAGCGTGAGCCAAGTCTCAGCGCCGTGCATCAGCCCGCCCAGCGTGTCCTGCATCACCTCGTAGCCGACGGCATCGGCCTCGCCGATCAGGATATCGGTGCCTGTGGGCAACTGCTCGCGCCGGTCCACCGCCAGCCGCAAGGCGGCCAGCATGTCGTCGCGGTGCAGCGCCGACTGTCCCACCAACAGGCTGCCGGCGTAGAGGTGGCTTTGCAGATCGCGCTCGTAGATGCGGGCCATCTGCTGCGCCATCGTGGGCACCA
>JANNWL010000032.1:0-4107 GCA_031414735.1 Burkholderiales bacterium
GCCGGGAACTCCATCAGCCCGGCCAACGCCGACATCATGAAGTTCGTCATCGACGGCTTCACCAACGCCGCCATGGCCAAGGTGGGCACCAGCGCCCTCGAATCGCGCAAGCTGGGCTATCTGCTGTGGAGCGACGTGGTCGTGCCGCACAAGGACGAGTTGCTGTTCGTGGCCTGCGCCCAGGCCAAGGCCATGGCCGACAGCGGCTACCGCGCGCCGACCAAGGCCTTGTTCCCGGTGGCCGGGCGCTCTGCAATAGCGACGATCAAGGGCCAGCTCGCGAACATGCGCGACGGCGGCTTCATCAGCGCGCACGACTTCCACATCAGCACGCTCATCGCCGAGGCGGTCTGCGGTGGCGACGTCGATGCCGGCAGCTTGGTGACCGAGGAATACCTGATGGCACTGGAGCGCAAGGCCTTCTGCAGCCTGCTGGAGCACCCGAAGTCACAAGAGCGAATCATGGGCATGTTGTCCACCGGCAAGCCGGTCCGGAACTGATTGGAGACGACGCAATGAGCACGAAACAAGTTCAAGACGCCTACATCGTCGCGGCCACGCGCACGCCCATCGGCAAGAGCGGCCGCGGCTACTTCCGCAACACGCGGCCCGACGACCTGCTGGTGGCCGCCGTGCGCAGTGCGCTGGCCCAGGTGCCGAACCTGGACCCCAAGGCCATCGAGGACGCCATCATCGGCTGCAGCTTTCCCGAGGGCGAGCAGGGCATGAACATGGCGCGTGCCGCCATGGTGCTGGCGGGTCTGCCGCACAGCGTGGGCGGCGTCACCGTGAACCGCTTCTGCGCCAGTGGCCTGACTGCTCTGCAGATGGCCGCCGACCGCATCCGCGTGGGCGAGGCCGACGTGATGATCGCCGGCGGTGCCGAGAGCATGAGCATGGTGCCCATGGGCGGCAACAAGCCCAGCTTCAACCCGGAGGTCTTCGCCCGCGACGAGAACGTCGGCATCGCCTACGGCATGGGCCTCACGGCCGAGAAGGTGGCGGCGCAGTGGAAGGTCAGCCGCGAAGACCAGGATGCCTTTGCGCTGGCCTCGCACCAGAAGGCGCTGGCGGCGATGGCGGCCGGGCACTTCGATGCCGAGATGACGCCTGTCGAAGTCGTCGACCGTTTCCCTGACCTGGCGAGCGGGGGGGTGGCCACGAAGACGCGCACCGTCAAGCTCGACGAAGGCGCGCGGCCCGACACCTCGATCGAAGGCCTGGCCAAGCTGCGCCCGGTGTTCGCAGCCAAGGGCAGCGTCACGGCCGGCAACAGCAGCCAGACCAGCGACGGCGCGGGCGCGCTCATCCTGGCCAGCGAATCTGCCTGCCGCCAGTTCGACCTGAAGCCACTGGCCCGCTTCGTCAGCTACGCGGCACGCGGCGTGGCGCCGGAGATCATGGGCATCGGCCCCATCGAGGCCATTCCCGCCGCGTTGCGGTACGCCGGCCTGAAGCTGGACGACATCGGTTGGATCGAACTGAACGAAGCCTTCGCCGCGCAGGCCCTGGCCGTGATGCGCACCGTGGGTCTGGACGCTGCGCGCGTCAACCCGATGGGCGGCGCCATCGCGCTGGGCCACCCGCTGGGCGCTACGGGTGCCATCCGCGCAGCGACGGTGGTGCACGCGCTGCACCGCCAGCAATTGAAGTACGGCATGGTCACGATGTGTGTGGGCATGGGGCAGGGTGCGGCTGGCATCATCGAGCGCGTTTGAAGGACCTTTGAAGGACACCCGCACCATGAGCATCAAGACCTTTGTACTGAACGGCGTGGCGACGATCGAGATCGCGCGGCCGGAGAAGAAGAACGCCCTCACCGTGGCCATGTACCAGGCCATGACCGACGCGCTGCAGGCCGCGGGCGAAGACGCCGCCGTGCGTGCCGTGCTCATCACCGGCCAGCCCGGGGTGTTCACGTCGGGCAACGACATCGAGGACTTCATGACCCGTGCGCCCGGCCAGGGCAGCGACGCCATGGACTCGCCGGTGTTCCAGTTCATGCGCGCGCTGCTGGCCTGCGACAAGCCGGTGGTCGCCGCCGTGACCGGCGCGGCCGTGGGCATCGGCACGACGATGCTGTTGCACTGCGACTTCGTCTATGTGTCCGACGAAGCCCGCCTGGCCATGCCCTTCGTGGCGCTGGGCCTGGTGCCCGAGTTCGGTGCCAGCTTGGTGGTGCCGCAGTTGATGGGCCACCGCCGCGCGGCCGAGAAGTTGCTGCTGGGCGACCCCTTCACGCCCGAGCAGGCCGTGGAGTGCGGCATTGCCAACGCCGTGCTGCCGGCCAGCGAGGTGCTGAACCACGCGCGCCGCATCGCCGAGCGCTTCAACAGCCTGCCGCCAGGCGCTGTGCGTGAATCGAAGCAGTTGCTGCGCGCGCCGCAGCAGGCCCAGTTGCTGGACATCATCGCCACCGAAGGCGCGATCTTCGCGCGCCGGCTGAAGAGCCCCGAGGCGATGGAGGCCTTCCAGGCCTTCTTCCAGAAGCGCAAGCCCGACTTCTCCAAGTTCTGAGAGCAGGCCACGCGCATGTCGCTCGCTCTCAAGCTGGCCCTCAGCCCTTTGCTGGTGGCCCAGGCCCTGCGCACGCGCGCACGCCTGCCTCGCTTGCCCGAGCCTGAGGGCCCGCGCCAAGGCGTCGTGGGCAAGGGCCCCAAGCTGCAGGTGCTGGTGGTGGGCGACTCGTCAGCCGTGGGTGTGGGCGTGGCCCACCAGCGCGATGCATTGGTGGGGCAGTTGATGCCGCGATTGGCCAAGGCCTGCGGTGCCCGCGTGGAATGGCGGCTGCTGGCCCAGTCGGGGTTGACATCGGCACAGACGCTGGCGCTGCTGCAGGGCGCGGGCGCGGGCGCGGTCCGCGCGGACCTGGCGGTGTTGGTGACAGGCGTCAACGACGTGGTTGACCAGGTGCCGTCGCACCGGGCTGTAGCGCACCGCGACTCCATGGTCAACTGGCTGCGCAACGCCTCGGGCGTGATGCACGTCGTGGTCTGTCCGCTGCCGCCCATCCACGACTTCCCGGGCCTGCCGCAGCCGCTGCGCTGGGTGGCCGGCAGTGACGCGCATCGCCACAACCATGCGCTCAAGCATTGGTGCACGCAGCGCAGCGATGTCTCGTTCGTGGACATGCAACTGCCGCTGGACAGCGGCGTGATGGCGCGTGACGGTTTCCACCCTGGCGAGCCTGTGTACCGGCACTGCGCCAACCGCATCGCGCGCCACGTGCTGGCGCAGGTCTGGCCGCTGCTGCGGCCTGGCTGACCCGTGCCAGCCGCCGCCTCAGCGCGGCACCGGCCGCGGCTGGCCCTGGCTGTCGATGGCGACGTAGGTGAGGTCGGCCTCGGTGACCTTCACCACATGCAGATTGGCTGGGTTGCGCTCGGCAAACACCTGCACATGCACGCTGATCGACGTGCGGCCGATGCGCGTGACGCGCGCATAAAAGCTCAGCAGGTCGCCCATGGACACCGGCTGCTTGAATATGAACTGGTTCACCGCCACCGTGGCAATGCGACCCTTGGCGATGCGCGACGGCAGCACCGCGCCGGCCAGGTCCACCTGGGCCATGATCCAGCCGCCGAAAATGTCGCCATTGGCATTCACGTCGGCGGGCAGCGGCATCACGCGCAGCACCAGTTCGCCGCCGTCGGTGGGCAGGGTCTGCGGTGACAGCACCGGGCTGGGGCTGGGGTCGGACTGATCCATGGCGGGTGGTCTCGAAGTGGGTGGCGGCGACAATCACCGCATGATTGACACTGTATCCGCTGCGTCCGCCGACACGGCAATCCATCAACGCGAGCGTGCCGGCCTGTCGCGCCGCTTGCGCAAGCTGGAGCGCGTTTTCGCCGTCGGTGCCCTCCAGGGCGAGCCTCTGGGCGCGCAGCAGGTGGTCGACTACTACGAGCACTGCCACGACGCTTACCGCAAGTACCACTCGGCCGAAGGCGCCGTGCACATGGCGCTCAACGACGGCGACGCCTTCGACCCCGACGGCTTCTACGGCCAGTTGCGCCGCATGGAGCGTGACTGGGCCGCGCAGCCGCCGAGCGACGTGCTGGAGCTGGCCTTCGGGCAGGGCTTCAACCTCGGTTACCTGGCGGCGCG
>JANNWL010000033.1:0-7992 GCA_031414735.1 Burkholderiales bacterium
CTTCGTCGAAGACCCCGTGCGCCTGCTGCGCCTGGCGCGGCTGGCGGCGCGCTTCCCGGACTTCACGGTCGCACCCGACACCATGGCGCTGCTGGCGCAGATGGTGGACAACGGCGAGGTCGACGCGCTGGTGCCTGAACGCGTCTGGCAGGAACTGTCGCGCGGCCTCATGCAGGCGCGGCCCAGCCGCATGTTCGACGTGCTGCGCCAGTGCGGTGCGCTGGCCCGACTGCTGCCCGCGGTCGACCGCCTGTGGGGCGTGCCGCAGCGGCCGGCGTACCACCCCGAGGTCGACACCGGCGTGCACCTGATGATGGTGCTGGATTGCTGTGCCCTGCTGAACGCGCCGCTGCCCGTGCGCTGGGCCTGCCTGGGCCACGACCTGGGCAAGGGCACGACGCCGCCGGCCGAGTGGCCGCGCCACATCGCCCACGAGGCACGCAGCGCCAGGCTCGTGCGCGAGATGGGCCAGCGCCTGCGCGTCAGCGTGGAATGCAACGAACTGGCCGACGTGGTGGCGCGTGAGCACGGCAACGTCCACCGCAGTGGCGAGCTGAATGCCGCTGCGCTGATGCGCCTGTTCGAACGCTGCGACGCACTGCGCCGGCCGCAACGCTTTGCCGACCTGCTGCTGGCCTGCGAATGCGACGCGCGCGGTCGGCTTGGCCGCGAAGAAGACAGCTACCTGCCGGCGCGTCGCTTGCCGCCCTTGCTGCAGGCGGCACTCGCCGTGGACTCTGCGGCGGTGGCCGAGCCGGCTATTGCACGCGGCCTGGCGGGCCCGGCGGTCGGTGAATTGGTGCGCGCCGCGCGCATCCAGGCGGTGGCGCAGGTGCTGGACAGCACCGGTTGACCGCCCCCCTGCTGCGCCGCCCGGTCATTCGGTCCGCTGCTCTATTTCTTCTTGCCGACTTCGTTGCCCACCACGCCACCAATCACGGCACCCCCCACGGTGGCTGCAGCGCCACCGACCGCCGCGCCCGCCACGGCACCGACAGCGGCGCCCGTGACGGTGCTGACTTCGCGGGATGACATGCCTGCGCATCCGCCCAGGGCGGTGCTGGCGACCAACGCAAGGATGAGAAAACCGGTGTGCTGTGTCATGGGGTGTCCTGGTGTCTGGTTGATCTGGAAGGTGAACGCCCGTACTGTTGGGCCAGGCCGGTGCCAGGGATATCAGAGAGACGGGCAGCCAGGTGTAGGACGCCAGGCCGTGCAGGCTTCACCGGAGTCGAATGATCGGCCGCTTGTGACACCATCGCAGTCCGGCGTGCAGCAGTCGTCGCGCGCGGGTTCAAGGGATCGCGCATGAAGTTGGCCGACGGCATCCGCAAGCATGGTTTTCGTACCTGGTACGAACGGCAGCTGCTGCAAAGCCACGCCCACCTGACGCTGACCTTTTGCTGCGTCATCGGCGTCTTCGCGGCCCTCGAGGCCTCGTCCAAATTCCACAGCCTGGCTGATCAGCTCACCGACATCGCCGCTGTCGTCATCTTGGCGGGAATCGGCCTGTGGGCGCTGCGGCGCTACCTGTTCCTGCTGTCGCATGCCGAGGCCGTGGCCCACCAGGCCGATTGCCCGCAGTGCGGCACCTACGGCCGGCTTGAGCTCTTGCCGGCCCCCCGTGCCGACGAAGCCGTGGCCGTGCGCTGCCGCAAGTGCGGTCACGCCTGGCACATCAACGCGTAGCCGCTCTGGCGTTGACGGCCACCGGGGCCGGGCGTGACACCAGCCACAGCCCAGCGAAGGTGAGCGCGCCGTTGAGCACCAGCAACTCCAGCCCGAGCTGCCAGCGGCCGAACAGCGCGCGCTGGTTCAGGTCGATCGCCCAGCACAGCAGCGGCGCGGCCACCGCCACCAGCGGCCACGGCCGGGAACAGCGAATCGCCCTGGGCTTGCACACCGGCGTTGGCCGCAAACAGGTGCAGCAGCGCGCCCAGGTACAGGAAGAGCGAGACCACGCCCAGCAGCACGAAGCCCAGCACGACCATGTTCTTCTGCGAGTCGGGCAGCGTCTTGACCGAGATGCTCTTCTGCATCGTCTCCCGGTCCATGCCGGTCATGGCGATGGCGATGGTGATGAAGATGCCGGCGACGACTTGTTTCGAGGTAGCCGTAGATCGAGGTCAGCTTGAGCCGGTAGTACAGCGGCAGCAGCACGAAGGCCACGACCAGGTAGCCGATGACCTGACCGAGCACGATCTGCAGGTAGCCGAAGGCGGTGGTGCCGACCGCGCCGGGCACGCTGATGAAGGTCACGCCCGACAGCGACGTGCCGATCATGCCGAAGGCCACCAGCCCCCAGACGCTGCTGCGGTTGCCGATGAAGAAGCTGTCGTTGGTGGCTTGGCACGACGTGCGCCAGGCGACCAGCAGCAAGAGCGCGAAGTAGCCCAGGACAAAGGCGAGCAGCAGGCCGGCAGTCATGCCGGGATTGGAGCAGCCGGCACCGCGGAGCAGGTTCGCGCTACGCTGCGGGCCTGATGGATGCGCAGGGAGACGACACGATGCTGAGCAAGACGCGACAGATGTGGGTTCACGGCGCCGTGCTGGCGGCCTTGCTGCTGGCCGGTTGCGGCACCAAGGTGGTCAACCCCGTCACCGGCCGCGCCGAGCGCACGGTGATGGACGAGGCCAGTGAGATTGCCGAAGGCGCCAAGGCCCACCAGCAGGTGCTGGCGGACAGCCCGGCCCTGGCCCACCCGCGGCTGCAGGCCTATGTGAACGAGGTCGGCCAGAAGCTGGCGGCCCAGTCGCACCGCGCCCAGCTGACGTGGACTTTCACCGTGCTGGACAGTCCCGAGGTGAACGCCTTCGCGCTGCCGGGGGGCTACGTCTACATCACGCGCGGCATCATGGCCTACCTGGACAGCGAGGCCGAGCTGGCCGGCGTCATCGGCCACGAGATCGGCCATGTCACCGCACGCCACGGCGCCCAGCGCGCCACACGCCAGCAGAACGCCGGCCTGGGCGTGCTGGCCGCGGCCGTGCTGGGCGTGGCGCTGGAAGGTGTGGGCGTGCGCGGCGCCGCCGATGTCGCGGTGCAGGCCTCGCAAGGTGTCGCCGCCGGCTATGTGGCCAGCTACAGCCGCGAGCAGGAATCGCAGGCTGACCAGCTCGGTGCCGAGTACCTGTCCCGCAACCGCTACGACCCCAGGAACATGGTCGATGTGATTGCCGTGCTCAAGAGCCAGGAGACTTTCGCTGCCGACCAGGCCCGCGCCGAGGGCCGCGCCGCGCTGCAGGGCGGGGGCTGGCTGGCATCGCACCCCAGCAACGACAAGCGCCTGGCCGACATCCGCGCCATCGCCGCCACCTACCAGGGCAGTTACGGGGACGATGGCCGGGCTCGCTATCTCGCGGCCATCGACGGAACCGACTTCGGCGACAGCCGCGGCCAGGGTGTCGTGCGCGGCAGGAACTTCTATCACGAGGACCTGGACATCGCGCTCACCGCGCCAGCAGGCTGGCGGGTGCAGAACAGCGCCGAGGCCATCATGCTGGTCAACGGCAACGCCGATGCCGGCCTGATCGTGCGCGTGGTGCCGCCCAACTCGGGCAGCACGCACGAGGAGATCATCCGAAACCTGGTCAAACCCAGCGAGGGCCGCGTCGACAAGCGCAGTGTCAACGGCCTGCAAGCCACCCATTTCAACGGCGCGCGGCGCAATGCCCAAGGCCAGGCCCAGCCGGTCCAGCTGACGCTGGTGACCGGCCCCGGCGCGCGCAACTACCTGGTGCTGTACACGGCGCGCGATGCCGCAGCGCTGCAACGTTCCGCGCCGGCCATGGCCGAGGCCGAGTCGTCGTTCCGTGCGCTCAGCGCCTCCGACCGCCTGGCCGCCAAACCATGGCAACTGCGCAGCGTGCCGCTGCCGCGTGGCGGCTTTGCCGAGCTGGCCCGCAGCTCGCCCCTGCCCGTGGGCCAGGCCCTGGGGCAGTTGCGATTGCTCAATGCCGTGTACGGCGGGGGTGCCGAGCCTGCCGTCGGGCAATTGGTGAAGGTCGTTCGCTGACGCTGCGGTTCTCAAGGTGCCGCGGCGCGACCCGCCTGCGGCCCTTCAAGTGTCAGAACGCGATCTCGGCCTCGACCTCTCGCACGCCATGCGGTTCGAAGCGCGACTGCGGGCAGTCTTCCCAGACGCCGTCTCGCCGCACGCGCAGCCGCGTCGCCGGGCCGCGCCGGTAGCTGTAGGCCACGCCGTGGCGCGTGAAGCGCAGCGCGCCGCCTTGGGGAATCTCGGCGCTGTCGAGCAACACCGGACGGAAGAGCAGCCAGCCGTCGCGCATCCACAGGCCCAGTTCGCCCCAGCGCGTGAGGATTTCTTCCTTCACCTGTCCGGTCATGCCGGGCTGTTGTGCGCCGCCTTCACCGGCAGTGTGGCTGTAGGGGTCCGCCGGAAAGGCGCCGTACTGGCTGGCAGTCTTGCGGTAGCCCAGGCCGTCGCGCACGCGGCGGTAGAGGTGCTGCAGCGCGGGCAGTTCAGGCGCTCCCAACTCTGCCGCATCGAAGACCTGTTCCTGCACCGCCAGCAGCAGCTTGGCCACCATGTGCCAGTAGATGCAGCCCAGGCCCTCGTAGCCGAACATGGTGCCCGAGCGGCCGGTGAATTCGTGGTGCTTCAGTAGGCGTTCATAAGCCTCGGCCAGCGGCGTCAGGGCCGGGCCGAGGCCGGCGCCTGCCGCTTCCAGGTCGCCACGGTTGGCCAGCGCCGGCGCAAAACGCACCGTGCCGTCGCTCTGGGTCTGCAGCAGGTCAGTGCGGCCGGCGGCCCGCAGCGCCTGCACCACGGGCAGCGCCAGGGCGTCGGCGTCGAGCCGGTTGCGTTCGAAGAAGCCGGGCAGGACGCGGTCGGGGTAGAGCAGGAAGGACTGGCGCCCGGGCGTGAAAAGGGCGCTGTCGAACAGGGTTTCGAGCAGGGCCACCGACTCGGCCGACGACAGGAAGCCGCAGGACAGCAGCGCCACCTGGCCTTCGAGCATGGGGTACAGGCGCGAAAGCTGCGCGCTGCCGGGCTTGAAGGCGACCAGGTTGTAGCTGTCGAAGAGACCGTCGTCGCGCCGGCAGCGCGCCAATGTGGCGTCCACCAGCCCCAGCAGGTCGCGCGCCAGTGCGGTCAGCAGGCCTGCGGGGGCTTGCGTCATGCTGCGGCTGCTGGCGCCCTGGTAGGCGGCTGCGCGCCAGGGGTCGAGCAGGTCGCCGGCACCGTCGAGAAAGGCGCGGCGCGCGGTTTCGTCGTGCACCGCCGACAGCGGCGTGTCGCGAACCAGTGCGCTGAACTGCTGCAGCGCCTGCAGCGTGCAGACCGGCAGGGCGAAGCCACGCTGCGCGGTCGGCAGCGCCAGCAGGAAGACCAAGAAGCGCCGCAACTGCGCCAGGCTGACGACCGACACGCCGTTGCCGACCAGCGCGTTGTTGGCGTCGTTCCATTCAGGGCGCTGGGTGTGCAGCCAGAGTCCGCCGCCCGGCAGCAGCGAACCGGCCTTGGCCAGCAGGATGATGGCCAGCTTCTCGCCCAGCGTGGCCAGCACCGGCAAGCCGCTGTCGTCGCACACGCGCAGGCCGTCGGCGCCCAGGGCCTGCTGCCTGGCCGCCGCGCGCTGGTGTGCGGCGGCGTCGAAGTCCAGCGTGTGCTTGGGGTGGGCCGTCTGCTCGGCGTGCGGCTTCAAGCGGTAGGGCACGTCGGCAAAACTGAACAGCGGGCGCTCCCACAGGGTGGCCAGCAGCCTGGGCTCGTGGGCCTGCGCGGCTTCCATCAGCTTGAGCAGGTAGATGACCTGGTGGTCGCCCCAGTAGCCGATGTGGCTCCAGGGGTTGTCGAGCTCTTCGACTTCCCAATCGATGCCATCGCGGCCGATGCGGTAGGGGTTGTAGCCGTCGGGCGTCATCGCGCCGAGGAAGACGGTGATCATCGAACCGACGAAGGCCGGTTCGCTGGGCACCAGGGCTTCCCAGTTCTGGAAGATGTCGCGCCAGTTGCCCTGGTAGCTCAACACCCGCTGGCCTGCCGCGTCACGCACACGGATGGAGAACTTGTTCCAGGGCCGGCTGGGGTCGCCGTGGCGGCGGCTGAAGGTCAACGGCAGGTACTCCAGCACCAGCCGCTCGGCCTGCGCGCCGCAGGCGCTGCGCGCAGCCTGCAGGGCGGATTCACGCTCGACATGCGGTGGCCATGACGCAGCCGCCGCCGCCAGCGCCGCGCCCAGCGCGTGGTGGCGTTGGTGCACGAACGCCAGCAGGTCGTCGGTCTGCAGCAGCGTGCCGCCGACGAGGACGCCGCCGCGCATGATGTTGAACAGCACATTGGCGCGGTGGTGGGCCGCGGCCATGGGGTCGCCCGACTGCTGGAAGGCGTCTGCCCGCGCCAGCAGTTCGTCGAGTCCTGCCGTGTTCTCGGTGCGCGCCTGCGTGATCTCCTGCACCGTGCCGCCGCCTTGCTGCAGGCGGTGCGCCAGTTCGAAGGCCTGCACCTGCGATGCCGGTCCGTCGACCACGAGGTGCCACTCCAGCGTGTCTGCGCCGACAACGGCATCGAAATTTACGAGAAACGCACCACGGCGGCCCCGCGTCAGCGTCTCGGACTCGACTTCGCCGGTGCGGCAGAAGCGTTCGACCTGGTGCGCCGAGAGCAGCGTGCGCGCGCCCTCGGGCACGCCGGCATGCCAGGCGGTGAGGGCATGAAAGGACTCTTTGGGCTCGGCGCGGTCCCAGATCTGCGCGTACAGCGTGAACAGGCCCAGGCGGCCGCCTGCCGCGGATTCGTTCCACTTGTAGGCGTCCGTCAGGCTGCTCATGGTGGCCGAGATCTTCACGCCGACGCCAGGCGGCAGCAGGTTCAACAGGCCGTCAAGCACCTTGACGCGGCGTGGCGGGCCGCTGCCCAGGCGCAGCAGCCGCGCCGTGCGAACGAGGCCCAGCGAGGCGGCGGTGAACCACTCCATCTCGAAGGCCAGCCCTGCGTCGGCATGTTCTTCACGCAGGCGGATGCGGGTGGACGACAGGTTCTTCCAGACCGAGCGCCGTGGCGGGCTGCCGGCGAGGTCGGGCGCGAAGGGTTGCCACAGCGTGGCGCCGGCCTCGCCTTCGATCAGGACCCAGGTGCGCGGCCCCGTGTGTTCCCAGCGCGTGTGGATCTTGTCCACGGTTTCGTAGGGCAGAAAGGCGCCCTCCTCGTCGCGCCGCCCGGCCGCCAGCGAACCGCTGCTGGAGATGAAGGCCCACAGGTCGCTGTCACCCGCCAGCGCCATGAAGAACGGCGCCTGGCGGTCATGGCCTTCGATGCGGTACCAGGTCTCGTCACCGTCGTCGACAAAGCTGCCGAACGGGCCGAACGGACTGAACGGGCCGACCGGGCTGGGGAGTGTTGAAAGCGCTTTCATCTCAGGATCATAGCGGGATGGTGCACCAGGGCAAGGGGGTTTTGCGGCGCGCCGACGGCAGGGTTGGAGCGGTCGCTGCGCGGCGGACGCGCGCGCGGCAGCTGTCGCCGGGTTGCCCCGGTTCGGGTCATGCTGCGGGCGGCTGCAACGGCTGCAACGGCTGCAACGGCTGCGTGCGCTGCGGCGGCCGCGCCACGGCGAAGGCCAGCGCGGCGGCCAGCGCGAAGGCGGCCATCACGCCCACCAGTTCGCGGTAACCGGGCAGTGACAGCAGCAGCCAGGCAGCGCCCAGCGGCGCGGCGGCCCGGGCCAACAAGGTCATGCCGGCCATGGCGCCGCTGATGCGGCCGATGTGTTCGCGGCCGAAGTATTCGGGCACCAGACCGCCCCGCACCAGGGTCACCAGGCCGTTGGCCATGCCGAAGAGCAGGGCAAAGCACAGCAGTGCGGCGATGTGCTCGGCCAGCGCAAACAACGCCAACGCGACCGGCATCGCCCCCATCACGCCCAGTCCCAGCAGGCGCAGCGGGACCCAGCGCGCGGCCGCCACGTAGAGCAGCCGCCCCAGCACCTGGGCCGGGCCGATCCACACGACGACCGCCAGCGTCTGGG
>JANNWL010000034.1:0-14897 GCA_031414735.1 Burkholderiales bacterium
GCCATTGACGACCGACCGGGTAAAGAAAAAAAGCGCGCCGAAAGGCACGCTTCTTGAATCTTGCGGGGGCGGACCCGCCGCCCGCAAGGTGTCGATGTCGATCAGAACGGAATGTCGTCGTCCATGTCGTCGAACCCGGTGGCCGACTTCGCCGCCGGCTTGGACACGGGCGCCGGCCGCGGCGCGGGCGCGCTGCGGGGTGCGGGGGCCGAGCCCATGTCGTCGCCGCCGCCGCCGCCTTCACGGCTGCCCAGCATTTCCATGCGGTCGGCCATGATCTCGGTGGTGTACTTCTCCACGCCTTCCTTGTCGGTCCATTTGCGGGTCTTCAGGCGGCCTTCGATGTAGACCGACTTGCCCTTCTTCAGGTACTCGCCGGCCACCTCGGCCATGCGGTCGAAGAACACCACGCGGTGCCACTCGGTTTCTTCCTGGCGCTCGCCACTGGTCTTGTCCTTCCACTGGCGGCTGGTGGCCAGGGCGATGTTGCAGATGGCCGAACCGCTGGGTGCGTAACGCACCTCGGGGTCTTTGCCGAGATTGCCGATGAGGATGACTTTGTTGACCGAGGCCATGGGCTGCTCCAGGTGGGTGTGCGATGGGGTATGGCCATTATCGCGCCGGTGCCTGTGGGCGCCATCCTCCAGGCGGGTTGACACCCCAGGGGGCCCTCGTTCGGGTGGGCCTGTGGGCCGTTGCTGCCCAGCCCCTGGCTTACCATCCCGGCCACGATGTCTGCCCTGCTCTCCGAATCCATGGTGCCCAGCCGCGCCGCCCTGTCTGTGTCGCCACAGCGCGTGTTGCAGGAGGTCTTCGGTTACACCGCCTTCCGCGGTGCGCAGTGCGAGATCGTTGATCACGTGGTGGCTGGTGGCGACGCGCTCGTGCTCATGCCCACGGGCGGCGGCAAGAGCCTGTGCTACCAGGTGCCGGCCATCGCCCGCCACCGCGCCGGGCGCGGCGTGGCGGTGGTCGTCAGCCCGCTCATCGCGCTGATGCACGACCAGGTCGGCGCGCTGGAAGAGCTCGGCGTGCACGCCGCCTTCCTCAACTCGACGCTGGAAGGCGACGAGGCGCGCCAAGTCGAGCGTGAACTGACGTCCGGCCGGCTGAACCTGCTCTACGCCGCACCCGAGCGCATCCTCACGCCACGCTTCCTGGCGATGCTGGAATCGCTGCACGAACGTGGCCTGCTCAGCCTGTTTGCCATCGACGAAGCGCATTGCGTCAGCCAGTGGGGGCACGATTTCCGCGAGGAATACCTGGGCCTGTCGGCGCTGCACGAGCGCTTCCCTGGCGTGCCGCGCCTGGCGCTCACGGCCACGGCCGACGACCACACGCGGGCCGACATCATCCAGCGCCTGGCGCTGGAGAGTGCGCGCGTGTTCGTGGCCAGTTTCGACCGGCCGAACATCCGCTACACCATCGTCGAGAAAGACGAGCCGCGCAAACAGTTGCTGCGCTTCATCCGCGACGAGCACGAAGACGCCGACGGCGTGGACAGCGGCATCGTCTACTGTCAAAGCCGCAAGAAGGTGGAAGAAACCGCCGCCTGGCTGAATGACGAGGGCGTGCGCGCGCTGCCGTACCACGCCGGGCTGGACGCCGGCCTGCGTCGCAAGCACCAGGACCGCTTCCTGCGCGAAGAGGGCATCGTGATGGTGGCCACCATCGCCTTCGGCATGGGCATCGACAAGCCCGACGTGCGCTTCGTGGCCCACCTGGACCTGCCCAAGAACATCGAAAGCTACTACCAGGAAACCGGCCGCGGCGGCCGCGACGGCCAACCCGCCGACGCCTGGATGGCCTACGGCCTGGCCGATGTGGTCAACCAGCGCCGCATGATCGACGAGGGCGACGCCGACGACGACTTCAAGCGCCTGCAGCGCACCAAGCTCGACGCGCTCCTTGGCCTGGCTGAGGCACACGATTGCCGTCGAGTGCGGCTGCTGAGTTACTTTGGCGAATCAAGCACCCCCTGCGGCAATTGCGACAACTGTTTGCACCCGCCTGCGACGTGGGACGCCACGGAGGCGGCGCGCAAGGCGCTGTCCTGCATCTACCGCTTCCGCCAGCAAGGCGGCCTGCGCTTTGGCGCCGGGCACCTGCTGGATGTGTTGCGCGGCAAGGCCACCGACAAGGTCGCCCAATACGGCCACGAGCGGCTGTCCACCTTCGGCATCGGTGCCGACGTGAGCGAGGCGCAGTGGCGGTCGGTGCTGCGCCAGCTCATCGCGCTGGGCCATCTGCAGGCCGAGGGTGAATGGGGCACGCTGGCGCTCACCGACAGCGCCCGCGACGTGCTGCTTGGCGCCGTGCCGGTGCGGCTGCGCGTGCCGGCCGAGGCGCCCCGGCGCGGCAAGGCGGCCGCCCGCACGGCCCGGCCCGGCCCCGCCGGCAAGGCGCCACCCCTGCCGCTGGACCACGCAGCCACACAGCGCTTCACCGACCTCAAGGCCTGGCGGGGCGAGGTTGCGCGCGAGCACAACCTGCCGGCCTACGTCGTCTTCCACGACGCTTCACTGGCAGAGATGGCGCGCCAGCGGCCCCACACGCTGGACGAGCTGGCCGGCATCAGCGGCGTGGGCGCCAAGAAGCTGCAGGCCTACGGCGAAGAGATTCTCCGGCTCCTGGCCGTCGAGGCCTGAGCGTCCGGGAACCTGGGAGCCTGGGGCCGGGCCGCCGCGCCCCAAGTCGCCGGCAGCCTGGCACCACCGGCACGACAAGCGGCGTCGCTATCATCAACGGTTTGCTTGAGCCCGCCGCATGCCACCGATTCCAGCGTCCGCGCCCGACCCCCATCGCCCGCGTGACCAAGAGCTCGAGGCCCGCGCGCTGCGCATCCATGACCTGGAGGCACGCGCGCCGCGCATCCATGACCTGGAGGCACGCATGCTGCGCATCCGTGGGGCGCGGACCCACAACCTGAAGAACATCGACCTCGACATCCCCAAGCACGCGCTGGTGGTGATCACGGGGTTGTCCGGTTCGGGCAAGAGCAGCCTGGCTTTCGACACGCTGTACGCCGAAGGCCAGCGCCGTTACGTCGAAAGCCTCTCGGCCTACGCGCGGCAGTTCCTGCAGCTCATGGACAAGCCCGATGTCGATGTCATCGAGGGCCTGAGCCCTGCCATCAGCATCGAGCAGAAGGCCACCAGCCACAACCCGCGCAGCACGGTGGGCACCATCACCGAGATCCACGACTACCTGCGCCTGCTGTTCGCCCGTGCCGGCACGCCCTACTGCCCGGACCACGGCCTGCCGCTGCAAGCGCAAAGCGTGAGCCAGATGGTCGACGCCACCCTCGCCCTGCCCGAAGACACACGGCTGATGATCCTGGCGCCCGTGGCGCGCGACCGCAAGGGCGAGTTCGTCGAGCTGTTCGAGGACATGCAGGCGCGCGGTTATGTGCGCTTTCGCGTCGGCAGCGATGGCAAGCCTGGGCAGGTGCTGGAGGCCGACGCCCTGCCGAAGCTGAAGAAGACCGAGAAGCACGACATTGACGTCGTCATCGACCGCCTGCGCGCCAAACCCGACGTGAAGCAGCGCCTGGCCGAAAGCTTTGAGGCCGCGCTGCGCATTGCCGACGGCCGCGCTCTCGCACTGGAAGTCGATACCGGCCGGGAACACCTGTTCAGCAGCAAGTTCGGCTGCCCGGTGTGCAGCTATTCGCTGAGCGAACTCGAGCCCCGGCTGTTCAGCTTCAACTCACCCATGGGCGCCTGCCCGGCCTGCGACGGCCTGGGCCAGGTGACGCTGTTCGATGCCGAACGGGTCGTCGCTTTCCCCTCGCTCAGCCTGGCCGCCGGCGCCGTGAAGGGCTGGGACCGGCGCAACGCCTACACGCACTCGCTGCTCGAGACCGTGGCCAAACACTACGGCTTCGACATCGAAACCCCGTTCGAGGCTTTGCCCGAGCAGGCCCGCCATGTGCTGCTGCACGGCTCGGGTTCTGAGGAGATCGAGTTCGTCTACCAGGCCGAGGGGGCCAAGGGGCGCGCGCGGTCCGTCAAGCGCAGCCACCCCTTCGAAGGCATCCTGCCCAACTTCGAGCGCCGTTTCCGCGAGACCGATTCCACCGCCGTGCGCGATGAACTGGTGCGCTACCAGGCCATCAAGCCCTGCGCCGAATGTGGCGGCGCACGACTGCGACGCGAGGCGCGGCATGTCTTCCTGCAGCATGCCGACGGCGTCAAGGGCAAGCCGATTTTTGAGGTCGAGCACGCCACGCTGGCCGACTGCCTGGCCTACTTCGACACCCTGCACCTGGCGGGCGCCAAGGCCGATATCGCAGAGAAGATCGTGCGCGAGATCCGCAGCCGGCTGCGTTTTCTCAACGACGTGGGCCTGACCTACTTGAGCCTGGACCGCGGCGCCGACACCCTCTCAGGCGGCGAGGCGCAGCGCATCCGCCTGGCCAGCCAGATCGGCAGCGGCCTGAGCGGCGTGATGTACGTGCTGGATGAGCCCAGCATCGGCCTGCACCAGCGCGACAACGAACGCTTGATCGGCACGCTGCGCCACCTGCGCGATCTGGGCAACAGCGTCATCGTCGTCGAGCATGACGAAGACATGATCCGAGCCGCCGACCACGTGGTGGACATGGGCCCGGGCGCGGGCGTGCACGGCGGCCGCATCATGGCCCAGGGCACGCCGGCCGAGGTGGCGGCCGACGAAAACTCGCTCACCGGCCGCTACCTGGCGCACACGCTGCGCATCGAGGTGCCCACGCGTCGCCGCTCAGCCAGCGGCTTCGGCTCGGTGCCCTACCGCTTGAGCATCTGCGGCGCGCGCGGCAACAACCTGCACGAGGTCAGTGTCGAGATCCCCATCGGCCTGCTGACCTGCGTCACTGGCGTGTCCGGCTCGGGCAAGAGCACGCTGATCAACGACACGCTGTACGCCGCCGTGGCACGCAAGCTCTACGGCAGCCACGCTGAGCCAGCGCCGCACGACCGCATCGAAGGGCTGGAGCAGCTCGACAAGGTCATCAACGTCGACCAGAGCCCCATCGGCCGCACGCCGCGCAGCAACCCGGCCACCTACACGGGCCTGTTCACGCCCATCCGCGAGATGTTTGCCGAGGTACCCGCCGCGCGTGAACGCGGCTACGGCGCCGGCCGCTTCAGCTTCAACGTCAGCGCAAGCAGCGGCGGCGGGCGCTGCGAAGCCTGCCAGGGCGACGGCGTGATCAAGGTCGAGATGCACTTCCTGCCCGACATGTACGTGCCCTGCGACGTCTGCAAAGGCGCACGCTACAACCGCGAAACGCTGGAGATCCTCTACAAGGGCAAGAACATCACCCAGGTGCTCGAGCTCACGGTCGAAGACGCCCACGCCTTCTTCAGCGCCGTGCCCAACATCGCGCGCAAGCTGCAGACGCTGCTCGACGTGGGCCTGGGCTACATCACGCTGGGGCAGAGCGCCACCACGCTGAGCGGCGGCGAGGCGCAGCGAGTCAAGCTGGCTCTGGAGCTGTCAAAGCGCGACACCGGCCGCACGCTGTACATCCTGGACGAGCCCACCACCGGGCTGCACTTCCACGACATCGGCCTGCTGCTGAAGGTGCTGCACCAGCTGCGCGATGCGGGCAACACCATCGTCGTCATCGAGCACAACCTCGACGTCATCAAGACGGCCGATTGGGTCATCGACATGGGCCCCGAAGGCGGCGCCGGCGGCGGCCGCGTGCTGGTGGCCGGCACGCCGGAAGACGTGGCCGACTTCGAAGGCAGCCACACGGGGCGGTTCCTGAAGCCGATGCTTTGACCGGGCTCGGTGGTTCGACCTATAATTTTAATAGTTTATGGCCTCGGTTCACAAGCTGTCGCTGGTTCAACTCCAGTGCCTGATCCGGCAGCGAAGTGTTGACGCGGGCGCCGTCTTTCTCACACATCACTGCCGGTTGCGGATGCGGCAGCGGCATGTATCGATAGCCCTGCTGCTGGACGTGCTGAGGATGGGCCGAATGCGGCGCCTGCCCGAGCCTGACACCCGGCATGGCAGTCTGGTGTGCCGCATGGAGCATTTCGTAGCCGGGCGCGAACTTGCCGCGGCCGTGGCGCTGAGTGACGAGGAGCCAGGCGTCGTGGTCGTGACGGTCATCGATCTGGAGGAATGAGCATGCTCAAGTTTGATGATGGCGGCCTGCGCAACGTGTGGCTAGCCAATGGCTTCGAGACACGCAAGACGCCGTATGGCGAGGCCACCGCGATTCACGACCTGGACGGTCTGATCGTCTCCATCTGCAGCGCCCTGGCACGCAAGGGCGGGCAGTTGACGGGTGCCGAGTTCCGGTACCTGCGCCAGCACTTGCGTCTGTCGCAGGCGTCGCTGGGCAAGCTGCTCAGCGTGTCGGAGCAGAGTATCGCGCTGTGGGAAAAGCGCAGCCGAATCCCGGTGCTGGCCGACAAACATTTGCGCCTGCTGTGGATCGAGCAGCATGAAGGCAACGAAACCATTGCTCGGGTCATGCAGCGCGTGAACGATGTGGAGCGCCTGATTCACCAGCGCCTGGTGATGAAGACCACCCCGCGCAAGGGATGGCAGGCGCGGGCCGAAGCCGCCGAGGCCTGAAACGTTTGGCCGGCGCGTTGCTGTCGCCAGCGACAGTCTTCAGCGAGGCCCCGCCTTCAGCGCTTCGACGATGCGCACCGTTTCCACGCTGACCCGCGCCACACGGGCCAGCAGGGTGATGACACGTTCCTTGTGGTCGGCAAAGCGGTAGGTGTCGAACTTCTCGCGGATGGTCGGGTCCTTGGGCTTGCGTTCCTTGTGCTGGTCCAGAACCCAGTCCAGCGCGCTGCGGTTGCCCAGGCGGTAGGCCCAGGCCGTGGTGGGGATGCCGGCGAGCACGGTTTCGCTGTCGACTGCGATACGGCCGGCATCGGGCTCGCTTTTCAGGATGCACTTGGGCGACTGGTTGGCGGCGCGCGCCTTGGTGTCGGGCGTGTCGGTGCGCTTCACCGGCCACGACTCGACCTGCTCGTAGCCGATGTGCAGTGCCATCAACTCGGCGCCCCAGGCGGCCCACTGCTCGAAGTCGGCCAGCGTGCAGCCGTACAGCGGAACGCGCGGGAACTCGCGGTTCAGGTTCTGCGCGTACTTCTCACAGTACAGCGGGTCGTGCAGCACGGCGTAGACGTAATGAAAGATCGCTTCCTTGCTGATCGCCACCGGCTTGCGGCCCTTGCCCGGGTGGTAGTGCTGCTGGAATTGCTTGAGGGCCCAGTCGGTGATGTTGTCGTGGCGGGTGCCGTCAGGCCCGTATTCATAAAGCGCGATGTACTGAACGGCATCCGCCGAGAACATGTTCAGGTTCGGCAATGCTCCTGCAGCGATTGCAGAGAAGGGCTGCCTGTCGCCGCACATGAAGCAGACCGCCTTGTTCGGTAGTCCTGCGGGAAACAGCTGATCTGCCCGGCCGGGTCGATCAACCAGCAAGCGCGAGTGGTAATACTGAAATTGCACGAAGGGTCGATAAAGTGTGGTTACGACCCGGTCCACGCCAAACGACTCGACCTGCCGCGCCTTGCACCGGCGCAAGAGTGTCTCGGACCACTTGATGGCTTCGTCAACGCCGTCTGAACCAAGCCGCGACTCGTAGTGGTCGAGAAGGTACGCGACGCGCTCGCCTACGGCCGCCGCCGACTCCGCGACAACCCATTCATCGCGATTGGTTGAGACGCCGAGCGAGTAGAGCCTGCCGATCGCCCGCTGGCCCGCCGTTGACGTTGCGGCCTTCGCGGCACGACTCACCAGCGGAATAAGGTCAGCGAAGCCGTTCTGCTCATTGCCAATCCAGTTGAAATGGGTATCGGTCCGAACTTCTTCAAACCCGACGCTAGCAACCCTCTCGCTCCCTAGCCACGCCAGCTTCTCCTCCGCCGTCTCCAGTTCTGGCCGCCGCGCGTAGAACACACGGCAACCGCGCTGGCCCGACACCCCGGCGCGCTTCACGAAGAAGCTGATCGCCACCCCCGTCTGGATGCCGAAGACGTTGTGCTTGGTGCCGCTCAGCTTCGGGTTCGCGCGCACGTCGCCGCCCAGGTCCACCACATACGCCTCGGCAAATTCGGCGGCCACCGTCTTGCGAAAGCCGTCGAAGGTGCGGCTGTCGATGAAGCTGCGGTTGGTCACGAAGGCCAGCACGCCGTCGGCGGCCAGCCGGTCGCTGGCCCAGCGGAAGAAGCGGGCGTACATGTCGTACAGCTTGGTCTTCTGCGCGGTGCTCTGGGCGATGTAGGTCTGCTTGATGCGCGCATCGATGCCCGGGTATTCGCGGTTCTTGTTGTTGTCGTTCTCGTTGGCCTGGTTGGCGTTGTACGGCGGGTTGCCGATGATCACGCTGATGCGCCGGCTGTTCTGCCGCTTGATGCGCGCCACTTTCTCTTCACTCACGCTGCCGAACAAGTCGCCCGTGGTGCCGTGCGCGGCGGTGTGCAGGCCCACGTTGTCCAGCGTGTCCACGAAGCACAGGTTGTTGAATTCGGCGTACTGCCCGGTGATCGAAGCGAACGTGGCTTCGATGTTCAGGTTGGCCACGTAGTACGGCAGGATGGCCACCTCGTTGGCGTGCAGTTCCTCGCGGTACTTGTGCGCCAGCTTCTTCGGCTGGCCGCGGAAGTGGCTAGCAGTTCGCAGATGAAGGTGCCCGTGCCGGTGGCCGGGTCCAGGATGTCGACATCGCGGTCCACCAGGTTTCGGCCGAAGTGCTTCTCGCACAGCCAGTCGGCGCCTTCGATCATGAAGCGCACGATCTCGCCCGGCGTGTAGACCACGCCGAGCCGGTCAGCGGCCTTGGCGTTGTAGATCTTGTAGAAGTTTTCGTAGATGACCTTCAGGAAGGTCTGCTTCTCGCTGTGGCTGCCAATCTGCGCCGCTGCGCTGCGGATGGCGGCGTAGTAAGGCTCCAGCCCCTTGAGCGTGTCGCGCTTCAGGCCGCCGGTGAAGAAGGTGGCTTCCAGCGCGTACAGCTTCTTGGCCACGTTGTTCTGGTTGTGGAAGTCGCTGTCGTCGAATACCTTGGGGAAAATCTCTTCGGTCAGGATGTGCTGGATCAGCATCTCGCCCACGTCGGCGGCAGTCAGCGCGGGGTTGATGGCTTCCTGCGCATGCACCAGGAATTCGGCCGACGCACCCCGAAACCCGGCGTTCGCGGTGTGCTGCGCATCGATCAAGTCGCGCAGGCCCTTCAGCACCGCAGGCAGGTCGGCCTTGAACTGCTCCACCGCGCGTCGAAAGCCTGCGATCTCGGGCCGTTCGTAGTTGAAGAACAGTTTGAGCAAGCGCTCGAGCGCCGCCGTGTCCGTCATGTCGCATTCGATGACCGGCTGGGTGCCAGCCTGCCACAGCACGGCCCGCGAATCGTCGGCGAAGACGATGTTGTCACGCGGGTAGCCCTTGCGGAACTTGGCAGCGATCTCGGCGTCGAGGTCGTCGTCCTGGTCCTTGGCCTCCCACCAACCCAGTGGGGTTCGGATGCTGTGCAGCAGCGCTCCGTCGACGCTGATGTTGGTCTTGGCCGCCGTCTTCAGCGGGTACTCGGCAGCAAACACCAGGTCTTGTGCGCGGCCCCAGCCTTTGAGCAGGTCCTTAAACGCTTCGCGGACGATGGTCTCGCGACTGCTGCCCGTTGCGCGTTTCAGCCGGTCCAATTCGGCGAGGTATTGGTGGATGAGAACTTGGCTCATGGCAAGGCGCCTTCCGGTTCTGTGTTGTTCATTGCATCACAGCGTCCGGTCATGCCGACCCCAAGAAAACGGGGCCCCGCAGGGCCCCGTAACAGTCGGCGTCCAATGCGCCGGGCTGGACTTACTTCAAGTGCTTGCTGATCTTCTTGGTCATCTCGAACATCGAGATCTGAGCTGCCTCGACCACCGCTTTCAGCTTGGCGTCGGCGTTGATCATGGTGCGCTTGACCGAGTCTTGCAGGTTGTGCTTCTTGATGTACTCCCACACCTTCTTGGTCACCTCGGTGCGCGGCATCGCCTTGTCGCCGATCACGGCGGCCAGCGCGGCGCTCGGCGTCATGGCCTTCATGAAGGCGGCGCTGGGCGTGCGCTTCTTGGCCGGTGCTGTCTTCTTGGCGGCGGGCGCAGCCGTCTTGGCCGCAGGCGCCGCCTTCTTTGCCGGTGCAGCCTTCTTCGCGGGCGCAGCCTTCTTGGCCGGGGCGGCCTTTTTCGCGGGAGCTTTTTTCGCAGTTGCCATGTTGAGTTTCTCCGTCATGTAGTGAGTGGGACGCGGGCCGCCTGACGAGCTGTGGATTTCATCGGGCTTGACCCCGTCTTCTGCAAGCGACTGCGCAGGGCGGATGGTAATGCCACCCGCCAGTGCTGAGAAGCGGTTTTCCCAGGTAAGAGAGGCTTGTACGCCACGCTATGCTGCAGCCATGAAGATCATCGTTCGCTGGTTGCTTCTCGCCGCAGCACTGCTGCTCGTGCATCGCGTCTACGCGGGCGTGTCCGTGGACAGCTACAGCACGGCCTTGATTGCGGCCCTGGTGCTGGGTTTGCTCAACACGCTGGTGCGTCCGCTGCTCGTGTTGTTGACGCTGCCGGTGACGCTGTTGACGCTGGGCCTGTTCCTGTTCGTCATCAATGCGCTGATGTTCTGGGCCGCCGCCTCTGTGCTCGACGGCTTCCATGTCGCCGGCTTTGGTGCGGCCTTGATCGGTTCGTTGATCTACAGCCTGTGCGGCATGGTCATCGACGTGGCGGTCGAACGCCTGTTCAGCCGCAACAAGGCCTGAAGAGGCACCCAGGCACTCAGCTCGGCGGCGGTTCGTCCGGGTCGCGCGGGGTGCGCTGGCCGCTGGCCTCTCGCATCTCGAGCACCAGCCGCCGGCGTTCAGCCACCAGTTGGCGCATGCGCGAGTCGATCACCGAGGCTTCGATGAAGTCCTGCCCCAGGCTGGCCGTGCGCGCCGCCGACTGTGCCGCGCGCATGCGGTCGATGGCGCCGGTGAGGTCCCCACGCGCAGCCTGGGCTTCAGCGCCTGCACGCAGCGACCGCAGTCGCAGGCCGATGGCCTCAGACGTGCCTGCCAGCAACTGCCACGCGGCGGCATCCTGCGGCTGGTCGGCGACCCAGGTCTGCAGGGCTTCAGTCTGGCGGCGCAGCTCGGTGCCGTCGGTGGCGGGCTGCAGCCGCTGCTGGTCCAGTGCGGCCTGTGCCGCCATCAGCAAGCGCGGGCGGGCGCCCAGGCCGGCGGGTGTGGCCGCCAGGTCCCGCAGCGCGCGGGCGGGTTGGGCGCCGGCCAGCCGCACCTCAACCAGCAGCAGGTGCAGCGCCAGCTCGGCCTGGGGCTCGGGCGCGGTGGGCGCGCCCAGCATGCCCAGTGCCCGCAAGGCGTGTGACTCGGCCAACGCGTGGTCCTTGAGCCCCGACGCGCCCAGCGCCCCGCCATAGGCGGCGGCGATTTGGTCGGTGCGCACGGGCGACGACGAGACGCCGCCAGCCAGCTTGCGCAGGCTGACGACGTCGGGGTCCATCAGCACGCGGGCGCGCATCTGCATCAGCGCGTGCGCCAGCTTCGGGCCGGGGGCCAGGCTGCCAGCCAGCAGCGAACGCGAACGCGCCTCGCTGATGCGGTCCACCGTGAGCGGGTGGCTGCGCAGGTAGGGGAAGCCGCCGTTGTCGTTCATGCGGGTGGCCACGTCGAGCCGGTCGAACATCTCGGCCATGCCGGTGGTGGCAAAGCCGGCTGCGCCGAGCAGGCCGTAACCGACCCGGTCGGCCTCGCGTTCAACGTCGCGCGAGTAGTTGAGCTGGCCCTGGATGGCCGCCGCCTGGCCGCCCGTGATGGCCGCGTTGGCCGCATCGACGCTGTTGGTGCGCGCGGCGGCCAGCACGCCCAGCAACAGCGCGGCGATGCTGACCAGCGACGAGGTGCGGGTGCCCGCAATGCTGCGGGCGATGTGGCGCTGCGTGACATGCGCCAGCTCGTGGGCCAGCACCGAGGCCAGCTGGTCGCGTGTGCTCGTGATCGCAATCAACCCCAGATGCACGCCCACGTAGCCGCCTGGCAGCGCGAAAGCGTTGACGCTGCGCTCGCTGAGCAAGAAGGCCTCGAAGGGGAAGGCGCGGTCGGTGTCGGCATCGATCTCGCCGCGTTCGCGCGCGGCGGCCACCAGCGGCGCCCACAGCGTGTACAGGTAGTCCAGCAGCACGGCGTCGTCGAGGTAGGTCGGGTCGCGCCGGCCTTCGCGCATGATCTGTTCGCCGACGCGGCGTTCGGCCGAGATGCTGAGGTCGTCGGACGCCGACTCGCCCAGGGCCGGCAGGCGCACCTGGGCCAATGCGGGCAGCGGCAGCAGTTGCAGGCCGGCGAGCACCCCTGCCAGGAACAGCGAACCGCGGCTCTGCCGGCGTTTGGATGAAGTGGTCGAATTCAAGGGGGTGTGGGCAGGCGGTGGTCGGGGTCGGGGTTGGGCTTGGAGCGCCGGCGCGTCGCTGCGTTCCACCGACCTATCATGACACCGCGATGTTGCTGGAGATTGCTGCGCCCATGACCACCGTCCTCACTCACTTTGACGCCCAGGGCCAGGCCCACATGGTCGATGTGTCCGCCAAGGCCGAGACCCACCGCGTGGCACGCGCCGCCGGAAATATCCGCATGCAGCCGGCGACGCTGGCCCTCATCTCGCGCGGCGAGGCGAAGAAGGGCGATGTCATCGCCGTGGCGCGCATCGCTGCCATCCAGGGCGCCAAGCGCACCGCCGACCTGGTGCCGCTGTGCCACCCGCTGCCGATCACGCGCGTGGTGGTCGACTTCGAGATCGACCCGGCGCTGAACGAGGTGCGCTGCGTCGCCCAGGTGGAATCCTTTGGCCGCACCGGCGTCGAGATGGAAGCGCTGACCGCCGTGCAGGTCGGGCTGCTGACGGTCTACGACATGTGCAAGGCCGCCGACCGCGGCATGGTGATGGGCGACATCCGCGTGCTCAGCAAGAGCGGGGGCAAGTCGGGCGATTGGACGGGTTGACTGGGCAACCCGGTGGCTGGGCCGACGGCCGCAGCCAGGTGAACGCCGCAGCTCAAGGGCCCATCAGCGCGGCAAGAACTCGCGCCAGCCCGGCGCATGCACGGGCAATTCACACTGGAACGGCGCACTGGCGGCTGCGGCGAAAGAACCGGGTGCCGATGCCGATGGCGCGGCGCCTGCCACGCGGTCGGCGGCGCAAGCAGTGAAGAAGTCACCGGCCTCGGCCCGACCGAATTCGCGCAACCTGGCGGCCACGTGGCGCGCCGCATCGAGCTCACCGCGTGCCGCCAGATGCCGCGCCCAAGCCGTCATCAGGCGCGTGTCCAGCAGGAAATGGGCGGCGCGGTCGAAGGCCGTGGCGTCGTCTGCCGGCGGTGGCGCCGAGGTGACCGCAGCGTAGTCGGCGTGGTGGGCAAAGAACACGCTGCGCTGGCCCGCTGCGATGCGCTGCGCCAGCGGCTCGGACCCATTGGGCGCCGAGAAGATGACGGCCACGCGCTGGTAGTCCCACACCGAAAACGAGGCGCCCGCAGCCAGGGCCAAGCCGGTCAGCGTCAGCCCGCGTGACCGGCCCGCGCCGTCGACCGCACCGGCCGGCCCGGCCAGCGCAAAGCCCCAGGCCCAGGCGGCAGGCAGCAGAAAGTAGGCGTACCACAGCGGGTACTCCAGCAGGCTGTGCAGGCCGATCATCACCACCATCACCCAGGCGCAGCGTTGCGCCGAACCGATGTCGCCCGGCGCAGCCCAGGCCGTACGCGCGGCGCGCCACAGGCCCCACAGCAGCAGCGCCATCACCAGCGCTGCCAGCGGCAGGCCAAGCTCCACCGCCAGCTGCAGCGGCAGGTTGTGGGTGTGGTCGAAAAAGGCCGTGGGCCGGCCCGGGAAGGGCGTCAATGACCACGCGAAATTGAACTCGCCCCAGCCCACGCCGAACCAGGGTTGCTGCTTGATCAAGGCCAGCGTGTTGGCCCAGATGCCGAAACGCGAGCCCGAGATGTCGCTCTCCGCCAGCCGCGCCGCACCGCCAAAGCTGTGGCTGGATGCCGCCGCCCACTGCGCCATGCCCCACCACGCCAGGGCATAGGCCACGGGTGCGGCCGCCAGCAGCCATCGCGTGGGCCGCGCCAGCCGGCGGTCGGCCCCACCCCACAGCGCCAGCAGCACGACGCTGACCAGGCCCGTGCGCGACGCCGTGAGCACCACGCCAAAGACCATCAACGCCAGCAGCGCGGCGGCCAGCCGCGGCCCGATGCGGCGCAATTCGGCCAGCGCCACCACGGCAATCGCCGCCCACAGCAGCAGGCTGCTCAGGTGGTTGGGCTGGCGCAGGTTGCCCACGGCGCGGCCGGGGATGCTGGAACTGGCGATCCAGTCGCCGTCAGGCAGGGCGGGTGCGAAGACCTGCGCCACCGCCACGCCAGCGTTCAAGACACCAGCCACCAGCCACGCGACGCAAAACAGCGCGAACACGTCTTCGGCCGACGCCGCGCAGCGTGCTCCGGCCCCGGCCGCCACCATCACTGCTGCCGCCGCCAGCAGCCCCAGCGCCGACAGCGCCAGGCTCGCCGGCAGCCCGCCGGGCCCCCAGGACCACAGCACCGCGGCGGCCATCACCGTCAGCGCGGCCACCACCGCCCACGTGCCACACCCGGGCTGCCGGGCAGGCGCCAGCGCCACGAACACCCCCCACAGACCCAGCGCCAGGGCCTGGTTCAGGAAGGTGGGCGACGGCGACAGGTTGTGGGCCAGCAGCGCCGGGACGGCGGCGGCCAGGGCAGCGGCTGAGGCCACTGCGGGGCGCAGATCGGCGGAGATCGGGGGCGGATGCAAGGGGATGGCTGCGGGGCCCGTAGCGAGTGGCGGCGCGATGCTACCGGACGCAGTCACCGAAAGACGCGCTGGGCTCGACGCA
>JANNWL010000035.1:0-7419 GCA_031414735.1 Burkholderiales bacterium
CGCGATCACGTCGTGGCTCATCATGGGCTCGGTCATGGCTGCCACGGCTTCGGGCAAGCGTGCCAGGACCTCGCTGTCGGGGATCAGGAACTTCTGGTGGCGGGTCTTGAACCGCTCGGCAATCAGGTCCGAGAACTCGAATTCGTCCGCCTTCTCCGCGCCCACACTGACGCCGGGAATGCCCTCGAAGCCGATCGAAAACGTCAGCAAGTCATCCACGTGATCGGCCAGCAAACCGACCAGCAGGCTCGAATCCAGACCGCCCGACAGCAGCACGCCCACCGGCACGTCGGCGGCCAGGCGATGGCGTTCGAGCGCGCGCACCAGCACCTTGGCCGTTGCGTCCAGCCACTCGGTCTCGGTCAGGGGCTGCGCCGGCCGGGTGGCGTCCAGCGTCCAGTACACCTGCTGCGTGACCTGCCCGTCCGGGTGCACCGTCATCGTCGTCGCGGGCGGAAGCTTGCGCACGCCGCGCAGTACCGTGCGCGGAGCCGGCACCACGGTGTGCAGCGTGAAATGATGGTGCAGTGCGACAGCGTCGATGCGTGTGTCCACGCCGCCGCCTGCCAGCAGCGCCGGCAAGCTCGACGCGAAGCGCAGCCGCTCCCCATCCTGGGCCAGGTAGAGCGGCTTGATGCCGAAGCGATCGCGCGCCAGGAACAAGCGGGCGCGTTGCGGGTCGTGCGCCTCTCGCATGTCCCAGATGGCGAAGGCGAACATGCCGTAGAAGCGTTGGACGCAACTTTCGCCCCAGGCGTGATAGGCCTTGAGGATCACCTCGCTGTCGCCTTCGGAGAAGAAGACGTAGCCCATGGTGACCAGCTCAGTGCGCAACTCCCGGTAGTTGTAGATCGTGCCGTTGAACACCAGGGCGAGTTGCAACGCGGTGTCCACCATCGGTTGATCGGCGCTCGGCGACAAGTCGATGATGGCCAGGCGTCGGTGACCGAAGGCCAGCGGCCCGTCGGTGAACGTGCCGGCGTGGTCTGGCCCGCGGCGCGCAAGTTGTTCGGACATGCGGTCGACCGCCCGCATGTCCGGCGATGCGCCGTCGAACCTCAGTTCGCCGCAGATGCCGCACATGGCGAATCGGGTGGTCGGGCCTGACCAAACAGCAACTCCACCATTCGGGTGCGTTCAGCAACGCTCGGCCAGGCGGCGTTTTCAGGAGCCGCCGCAGAGGTCTGCGCGGCGGTGGGTGCGGGCGCCGGATCGACTTGCCCCCGCGCATCGAAGCGCATCAGGCTGTAGGTCTCGTTGACCACGGTGTGTGGCGCCCCATCTTTCAGGCGCACATACCAGTCGGCCAGACGCAAGGTCTGCCCCGCCATGGCCCCAAGCGTGGCCTCGCCGCGCGCCAGCGCAACATACAAGGCGTGCGGGACCGGGTGCACACCATTGCCTTCGTCGAGCAGGAACACATACGAGGCATGCGCAGCGTCTTTGCTGTCGCTGCAGGTGTCGCCGGCGCAGGCATCGAGGCCGCGGCGCACCACGTCATGCGCGCTGTACACCGGCGCAAAGCCGCCACCCGGCGTGCGGAAGTTGGTGGTCTGCCCCTGGTACAGGCGCGCTGCCACCCACTGCACCGCACCGTTGTAGGTGTAGGCGCGGAGGTCGAACTTCATGGCCTTGGTGGCGCCGGTCTTTGCTGTCATCGCGTCCGCGTCGTCGATCACCCGCTCCCCAGGTGCCACGATCGCCTGGGCGACGTAGTCGCCGGCCAGGATGTCCTGCCAGACCCGCTTCGTCAGCTTGTCTCCCCGATAGGCCGCGCGGCTGCCAAAGCCCGCGACAGGCTTGAAGAACAAGTTGCGGCGTGCGTCCCACAAGCGCTGTGCATCGGCTGCGTTGACCACCTCGGTGCGAGGCACATGTTCGAGCAGGACGTTCTGCACGGCTTGCGGCACATTCAACGCCTGCAAGCGCGCGGCATCGCTGAACAGCGCCAGGTGCCGCTTGTTGGCGTACAGCGCATGGGCCTGCGGATGCGGTGTCAGCACGACGGCCTGGTGCAAATAGGCTTCGCGCAGCGCGGCGCTGCCCGGCTGCTCCAGGTAGAAGTCGGTCAGCCGGTTGTAGACCAGATCGATGGCAAGGTCGCCATGCCACAGCACGCCGTCGCGCCAATCGAGTGCAGCCGGATCGGCAATGACGGCGCGCAGGCCATGCCGCTCGAACAACTGCTGGAACAGCAGGAACTCGGGGTAAAGGTATTGATCCTCGGGCGCCACGTCGACGATGGCGATGCTGGCCAGCGGTCGAGTGCCCCCAGGCAGACCAGCCGTCAGTCCACTCAATTGCCATTCGTGCCGAAACATGGCGACGATCTGCTGCTCGAAGCCTGCCACGCTGGCGAGCGTGGGCACCATGGAATCCACCGCTCTGCAGCAGGCACGCTGCGCTCGCGCCAGCACGGCGTTGAGCATCGCTCCGCCGGCGTTGGTGTTGATCTCGATCAGCCCGAGAATCCCGTCATTCAGATGGAAGTCATAGCCGAAGAAGGCACCGAGTGCCCCGCGGGTGCCCAGCCTCGCGATGGCTGGCGCAGCGTCCAGCACCTGCTCCCGGTAGGCCGGGAGGGCCACCACTGATTCGACAGCCTGCATCACCTGCGCCATGCGGTGCAACTGGGGTGTCGCCACGAACACGGGCAGTGCCGCGAAGAGGAAGGGGCAGCGCTGCCGAACCATCTCTGCAAGACCTGGCTGCCCCAGTTCCGAATCGAGGGCACGCGCCAACACTCTCTGGTCAAGGCTCAGGCAGAAGCACGCGCTGTTGAGCATGCCGATGGCGCTGCGGGGCTCGTCGACTGGCGGTGGCGGCAGGACAGCGTTCACGAAATGTGGGTGACCATGGTGTGGCGTAAGGCGCGCGGAGATTGGCTGGGGGAAGTCGGCACGCCAATCAACCCAGGCAGGGTATCTGTGGCTTCGCCTGCTGTCTGTGCGTTGGACGACAGGGTGCCGATCGGCTTTGTGGATGGACGTCGCCCGAGAACGCACTTGGTATTTAAGTGGGCCATCGCACAGAGGCCCTCGGTCAGCAGGCGCAGTTTGCCAAGCATGGACTTTGTTTCCGTACCCCACGTCTCGTTTGACGTAAATCAACGGGTTGGCCTCGGCGTCCAAATAGCATGGACCGCAATTCATCCGCACCCAACATGAAGCTCTTCGCCGACACCCGCACCAAGCGCAACACCGCATTCGCGATGTTGCTGGTGTGGGTTTTCGCGTTGGCTTCGGGGGTCGCGAATGCCTGCCTTCTGGAGACGCCCGGGCATCACTCCAGGGCAGTGAACGGCGCCGCGGCGACAGCCATCCAAGCGCCTACCGAGTGGGTGGCTCATCTGCACGCCACGGCCGACCACGACGACGCACGCAGCATCAGGCAATCGTGCCTGAAGGCCTGCGATGACGGCACGCAAGGCCTGCCCAAGGCGTATTCTGGCGTCGACCACGCAGATCCAGGCCCACCCGCTCTGGTCACGACACCGTGGACCGGATCAATGCCTGTCGTCGCGGCGCCTCGCCGAGTGGATGATCTGGTCATACCCATCCTCGGGCCGCCTTTGAGGGTTCGCTACTCGCGACTGGCGCTGTAGCCCCACCCACCTCCGATCCGGAGCCATCGTGCTCTGCGGCCGGCGTCATTCTTTCGTCCGGCTTGGATCCTTGCTCGCGTACGGAACGCGGTCCGAAGCAGCGCAACGCCTGCGCCCGGCGCTCTGCACCGACCGATCGCAGCCCGGCCGACTCCCATCGACCGCCGACCCTTTGCCAATGGACCAGGAATCCCACATGAAGCTCGTTCGCCTTCCTTCTGTTGCCCTTGCCGAGATCGGGCCCGTCGCGAAAGAAGCGCGTCACCGGCTCGCGCGGGCGCGCTCGGCCCTGGAAAGACCGGCGTGTTGAAACGAAGGCAACTGTTGGCAGGCGGAGTGGTCGTGGCCGGCGCCGGTGCGGCTGCGTGGCTGTACTTCCGTTCGTGCGCTTCGCAGGCGATGGGCCGCGGGCCGTTTCGCCACTATCCCTTCGATCCGGTGGCCGCCGAAAATTTCCGACAGAAGCTGTTCATTCCGGTTGCCAGCGGGCCATTCGGGGTACTGGACGTCGCCGCGCCGCTGAAGATCCGCGCCACGGAGGCCAGTTTCCCGCTGCTGTCCGGACCCGCATCACAGGCACCGTCGCCATTCCCGCTGTACCAGACCGGGCACGCCGGCAAGGCCTAACAGAACCCGATTCTGCGTATCGAGAGCGGCGCGCGTTTCACCGCCAGCCTGGACAACGCGTTGACCGCAAAAACAATTATCCATTGGCATGGTCTGCACACACCGGCCCAGATGGACGGGCACCGGCGCGGTTGAAGGTCCAGATGATCTCGCCGGTCTTGTCGGGTGCGACTCCAGGATCGCCCTGATCGTGCATTCAAGACGCACGAACTGGCCCTGCTCCTGGAGTTCTACCTGGAGCGCGCCGAACGCTACGGGGCCATCAGCCGCGAGGCTGCCGACGAAGCGCGTTACTTCATTCACACCCTGGATGACGGCTATCAACTCGCGTTTACGCGCAGTGCGCTCATCTTTGACTTCGCCAAGACAGGCACAGAGCAGTCGGAGATCGAGAGCGGCATTGAGTACCACCGAATCGGAGTCGACCTGATTCGGCAGCTTGTCGACGCCGCTGCGCCGAGTGGCGAGTCGTCGGTGAGCATTGACGTCGGCTCGTCGGCGAGTGGTGGTCCCGGTGACGCTGGACCGCGGTCGCGCGGTGTCGCCGAGGTTCGCCGTCGTCGCGAGCGTGCCCCGTCGGTGCCGACGCTCGACTCGGCTGCGTTTCTGGGCTCGCAGCGTGACCGATCGGTCTCGTGGGACGAACTGCTCGGTCGCCAGCCCTTCGTCCCACCGGCTTCGAGTCCGCCCGCCGCCCCAGGGCAGTCGTCCCGGCCGGCAGCTTTGCTGTCTCGACTGCAACCTTGACCGGCCCCTTCCAGGCATCCTTGTTCCACGCCTTGCCGTCGGCGCGTGACAGAAGCGGAGCAGTCGGAAGCTTGTCCTTGGAAGCTGTCTCAAAGAACTCGGCTGTCACGTTCGGCAGCTTGATCCGCCGATCCTTTCCGCTCTTGTCCTGGCCGATCTTGAGTACCTTCAGTCGTCGGTCGAAGTGGCCGGCCTTCAGTTTCGCCAATGCCCCAAGGCGCAGCGGGAGCTGGCACAGACCGCGCAGGAACGCGCCGAGGTCGGTCGGGGCCTTCTCGATGAAAGTGAGACGCTGCGGTCGGTCCAGGTACAGCTCTCTGCGCTGGTCTGCGTTCTTGATGGGGCGAAGCTTACTGCGCCAAGCGAAGTCCGTCGTCAGCCGGCCGTCCAGGTACGCGAGGTTCAGGGCGGCCCGGAAGCAGGTCATATCGCGGTTCAGCGTGCTGTCCGATCGACGTTCACCCCGCCGTCCACCGCTGCGCGTGGAAAGCTCCTTCAGGGACTTGCGCCAGCCTTCAAGTTGGGTGGGTGTCAGCTTGGGCAATTCGGTCGCTGCCAGCTTTGCGTGGTTCAGGACATAGTTCTTGAAACGTGCTTCGGCATCGTTGGCGGCTCGCTCCGACTTCGTAGCTCGCAAGTGGCGCACATACCTCGAACACGCATCCGCGACGGTTGGCGTGCCAGCCGTACCGCCGCGACCAAGGTGCTCGAACCAAGTTTGCGCAGCCTTTTGCGCTGCGTCGAAGCGGAGGTGATCAGGCAGTTCAGACAGGTCGCCAAGAGCCTTGTAGTTCTCCTTTCCAGAACTCTCCTGCATGGCTCGGGCGATCCAGTTGCCGTGCCCGCTGCTGACCATCTTTCGAAAGCCCAGATAGCAACCCTTGCTCACTCGATGCCAGTACGGCTCGCGACGCGGCTTGAGCCTGTCGCGCGATGAGACGGTGTCGATCTTGGTGGCCATGGTCGCTTTGGAGTACGGAAAATGTACGGAAATCCTTCCCGTGCTCTAGCGAACTTCTCGGGACAAGGACAAGCCATTCTCATAGGTAAAACAGCGTCCAAGGACATCCCGGAAAGTCCCACTTTCCCACCTTGACATGGTGGGGGTCGTTGGTTCGAGTCCAATCGCGCCTACCAAGATTCCGCAAAGACGGTCGGTAGGGAAATCAAGCACTTGGCGGAAAGGCCCAGTGCTTTTTTTCTGGCCGTGCAACGGCCCCAAGTCCAGGGGCCCAGGCGACTTGGTTCAGCAGCCGGCGCGCCGCGCGGCAGGCGTCACCTCGCACGGCTCGCCGCCGCAGCAGTGCGCAACCAGGTAGGCCAGCAGTTCGTTCATGTGGGCCAGTTCCGGCCGGTAGATCAGATGGCGGCCGTCGCGCTGCTGCGACACGAGGCCCGCGTGCGCCAATTCCTTCAGGTGGAAGGACAGTGTCGACGCGCTCACGTCCAGCGTGGCCGCAAGCACGCCAGGCGTCACACCCTGCGGCCCGGCGCTTACCAGGGCGCGGAACACCCGCAGTCGCATGCCCTGGGCCAGGGCAGACAGGGCGGCGATAGCGTTGCGTTCGTCCATGGTGTGCAGTCTGTCAACGCGCCGTCTGGGACGTGGCCAGGCGGTGCCGCAACGGCAGGCTCAAGGTGATGAGCCAGCACAGGGCCAGCATCGCGCCCGACGCCGTCAACACGCCCAAGAGGCCGAACTGCTGGTAGAGCAGGCCCGACATCAGCGTGCCGAAGAAGCGGCCCAGCGCGTTGGCTGCGTAGTAGAAGCCGACGTCCTCGGCGGCCTTCTCGCTGCCGGCATAGGCCAGGACCAGGTACGAGTGCACCGACGAGTTGACGGCGAAGGCAAAGCCGAACACAGCCAGCCCGCCCACCACGACCCACTCGAGCTGCGGCACCTTCATGGCCACGGCCGCAGCCAGGGCGATGGGCACGACCGCCAGCAGTGCCGACCACAGTCGAGCCGCCGGCACCTCGCTGCTCAAGCCGTCGTCGCTGCGCTTGACCAAGGCCGGTGCCAGCGCCTGCACCAGCCCATAGCCTATGGTCCAGGCCGCCAGGAAGCCACCGACCATGGGGGGTGTCCATCCCGAGGCATACAGGAACACCGGCACACCGACCACGAACCAGACATCGCGCGCGCCGAACAGCGCCACGCGCGCGGCGGCCAGCAGGTTGATGCCGCGGTTCTTTGCGAACAGCTCGCGGGCCGATCTCGAGGCCCGCGCCTTGCCCATCAGCGGCGGCACGAAGATCACCACACCTGCCAGCACCGCACCCAGCAGGGCCGCCATCGTCCACAGCGAGACCTGGAAGCCCAGCCGGTCGAGCAACAGTCCGCCGAGGAAGAAGCCCACGCCCTTCATGGCGTTCTTGCTGCCGGTGAACCAGGCCACCCACTTGAAGAGCTGGCCCGATGCCGTGCCGGCGGTGAGCTT
>JANNWL010000036.1:0-1743 GCA_031414735.1 Burkholderiales bacterium
CACAACCCCACCCAAGCCGTCGCCGGGCAACTGCCGCACGCGTCACCGTCGATACGCCGCCTGGCGCGCGAACTCGGCGTGCCCTTGGCCGAGGTGCCCGGCAGCGGGCCCAAGGGCCGCATCCTCCAGACCGACGTGCAAGGTTTCGTCAAGGCCGTCATGAACGGCGCTGCACAGACCGTCGCCCAGAAAGCCAAGGCGCCTGCTGCGGCAGCGACCACAGGTGGCGCGTTCCCCGGCCTGCTGGCCTGGCCGAAGGTCGACTTCGCCAAGTTCGGCCCCGTCGAGCGCAAGGACCTCAGCCGCATCAAGAAGATCAGCGGCGCCAACCTGCACCGCAACTGGGTGTTGATCCCGCACGTCACCAACCACGACGATGCTGACATCACCGAGCTCGAAGCCTTCCGCGTCCAGCTGAACAAGGAAAACGAGAAGTCCGGTGTCAAGGTCACGATGCTGGCCTTCCTCATCAAGGCCATGGTCGCGGCGCTGAAGAAGTTCCCCGACTTCAATGCCAGCCTGGACGACGAGCAGATCGTGCTGAAGAACTACTTCCACATCGGCTTTGCGGCAGACACGCCCAACGGCTTGGTGGTGCCGGTGGTGAAGGACGCCGACAAGAAGGGCGTGATGCAGATCAGCAAGGAAATGGGCGAACTGGCTGCCAAGGCGCGCGAAGGCAAGCTGGGGCCGGCCGACATGACGGGAGGCTGCATCTCCATCAGTTCACTCGGTGGCATCGGCGGGCGCTACTTCACGCCCATCATCAACGCGCCGGAAGTGGCCATCATGGGTGTGTGCAAGAGCAGCACCGAGCCGCGCTGGGACGCGAATGTGAACGGTGGGGCTTTCGTGCCCCGCCTGATCCTGCCGCTGTCGCTGAGCTGGGACCACCGCGTCATCGACGGCGCCTCCGCAGCCCGCTTCAACGCCTACTTCGGGCAGATCCTGGCCGACTTCCGTCGCGTCCTGCTGTGATGCAACCCGCCCTGCGTTTGAACACCTTCAAAGTGAACCACTGACATGCCAACTATCGACGTCAAGGTGCCGGACATCGGCGACTTCAAGGACGTGGCGGTGATCGAGCTGCTGGTCAAGCCCGGCGACTCGATCAGGCTCGAACAGAGCTTGATCACGGTGGAAAGCGACAAGGCCTCGATGGAGATCCCGTCGTCGGCTGCCGGCGTCGTCAAGGAGCTGAAGGTCAAGATCGGCGACATCGTCAACCAGGGCTCGCTGTTGCTGGTGCTGGACGCAGCGGACGCGGCGGCAACTGCCCCCGCTGCGCCATCGCCCGCGCCGGCCCCAGCCGCCAGCAAACCCATCGCCGCACCGGTGCCAGCGCCTGCCGCCGCGTCCTACGCCGGCGGCGCCGACATCGAGTGCGACATGCTCGTGCTGGGTGCCGGCCCGGGCGGCTACTCAGCCGCCTTCCGCGCGGCTGACCTGGGCCTGAAGACCGTCCTGATCGAACGCTACCCGACGCTGGGCGGCGTCTGCCTGAATGTCGGCTGCATCCCGAGCAAGGCGCTGCTGCACGTGGCTGCGGTGATGGACGAGGCGGCGCATTTCGCCGATCTGGGCGTCAGTTTCGCCGCGCCGACCATCGACATGGGCAAGCTGCTGGCGCACAAGAACAAGGTCGTCGGCAAGCTCACCGGCGGCCTGGCTGCGATGGCCAAGATGCGCAAGGTGACTGTCGTGCAGGGCCACGGCGAGTTCGTCGACCCGCACCACCTGAAA
>JANNWL010000037.1:0-2754 GCA_031414735.1 Burkholderiales bacterium
GAGCAGCGAAGCGCGAGACGACCGCCAGCGGTCGCCGGCTGCTTGGCTACCTGAGCAGGGCTCAGCGCAGTGCGGTCTGCTTCCCGGCATCGGGCGCGACTTGCAGCAGCAGCACAAAGTCGGTGGCAGCCTTGCGAATGGCAACTTCGGCCGCTGCCATCTTGCTGAAACGAACCATCAGTTCCGTCACCGGTGCGCGCCAGCCCGGCGTCAAAGCCGCAAGCTGTCGCCCGGTTTGCGGATCGACGGCTTCGATCTCCATTGCCGCGCCCCCACGCTCCAGCGGGATGGTCAGCACCAGCGAACTCAGGGTGTTGAGCAGTGGCGATACGGTCTCAACGCGGGTGATCGCGGCGCGCAGCACGGCCGGGCGGCCCTGCGGCTGGGCGGGCAGCGCCTGCACGCGTTGCTGGAGCTCGCTGCGCAGCAGGGCCAGCAAGGCCTCGCGCTCTTCGGTGCTGATGTCGGCGCTGCCCGTCACGCGCCAGGCCACGGCATCCACCGTCACGCGGGCGGGGTCGATGCGGTCTGCCGAAGCCCGGCTTGCGGCCGCAGCATCCGCCCCCCCGGTCAGCGCTGTGTAGTCGCTGAGGAAGCCGCTGTGGGCGGTGGGCAAGACCGTGCTGCATGCCGTCAGCGAGACGGCAGCAAGTACAACAAGCGAATGGCGCATGGGAATCTCTCTTGGTGAAGTCAGTGGGTGGGCAGCCGGCGTCGGATGACCCATTCGGCGAAGGCCATGTTCAGTCCCCAGGCCGAGGCCATGAGAACGTCGCGGAAGATGAAAGTCGGCGCGCCGGCCATCAAGGTCACCGGCAACAAGATCAGCACCTGTGTACCGGCGCCTTGCCCCAGCGCATAGGCGCGGACCATCCAGGCCTTGTGCTGGGCGATGCGGCGTTGAAGCACTGCGCGAATTGACACGATCACGGCCAGCGCCATGGCCAGCGCGACCACCACGCGCACCCCGTACAGCAGCGGGCCTTGCAGCTCTGCAGGAATGGCGTATGCGGTCGTCATCCACAAGCCCGTCAACGCCGCCACGATGCCGCAGGGCGCGGTCGCCCTACCGGCGATGCGATGCAGGCGCGGGAAGCGTTGCCGAAGCGCTGTATCGAACTGAAGCGCCCCCAGCACGCAGAACAAGCTGGCGCACAGGACGTGCAAGACCACCGGCGCCGGGTTCGCCATGAAGCGTGCGTTCTCGAGTGTGACGCCGCCACCATTCGCGCCGCCCGCCAGCCCCGACAGACGCACCGCGCCGGCGATCACGGGCACGAGGCTCAGCATCCAGAGCGAGCTCAGCAGCTTCCAGCAAGGACGGGGCAAAGGCGACATGACGAAGGGGCAAGACCGGAGGTGGACCGTGGCGCCAACCCGATGTCGACCGCCTGGCAGGCAGTGTCGGCCGCCCCCCTTCGCCCTGTCGCCGCACTAAAGTGCGGTTCTGCGGAACCCCCGCAGGTTCACAACAGATTCAGCTCCCGTGCCCGTGCCACGGCTTCGGTACGCCTTTGCACATCCAGCTTGTCGAAGATGTTCTGGTTGTGCCACTTCACGGTGCTCAAGGACAGAAAGATCTGCTGGCCGATTTCCTGGTTGGACAGGCCCTTGCAGATCAGCGTCAGGATCTGCAGCTCGCGCGGGCTCAGGGGGTCTGCCATGGCTCGCACCGTGCCGGGTGGTTGCTCCGCAGCTTCTTTGGGCGGCGGCGCGACGGGCGCCAGGGCCGCCAACTGGACCGCCATCGCTTCGAGCAGCATGGCGGTGTACCGCGGCCGTGCGTCCTGGGTGGCCTTGGTCAAGAGGCGCTGCATGGGCCCGCCAAGATCGACAAATGCGCGCACGCGGCCCTGCGGCTCGGCCAAAGCCATCGCCTCTTCCAGCACGGCCAACGCCGCTTCCGGTGGATCGAATGCATCCAGGGCGAGCGCGTCGAGCAGCAGCGCACGCAGCACCTCGGAGGCCGGCGCACTGGCCCGTGAAGCGTCCAGGAACGCGGTCAGACACTCATGTGCCTGCAAGGCCTGCCCCCGGGCGAGCAAGACCCAGGCATGCGCCAAAGGCAGCGCTGGGTCCCGCGCCAGTTGCGCGGCGGCGATGACCTCACCGGTCTGCAACAAGGCCTGCACCTGGGCGTGTGCAATGGCGAGCCTTCCGCCGTGCTGGTTCCTGGTCTGTGCCGCGGTGCTGGTTTTCGCCAGCAGGTTCAAGGCCGCATCGGACTCGGCGTGGGACAACAGGATCTGCGCCAGCAACACGTCCGCGCCCAGTCCGGCGTCGCATTCCAACAGGGCGGCCAGTCGGCTGCTCTTCTCCGCATGGACTGTCGCAGCGGGAAGGTCGTTCCATTCGTACTGAATGCGCGCCAGGCCCAGGTGAACCTCGCAGGCCACGCCGTGGGGCTGATCGCCCAGCGTCTGCAGCGCCCGCCCGTAGGTGCGCGCTGCCAGGTGCAGCCGGTTGTCGTTCTCCTGCAGATGCCCCAGCGCGATGCACGCGACGACCGAAATCATGCGATTGCCGCAGGCGTCCGCCATCGTCACCACGTCGCCATAGGCCAGTTGGGCGGCCAGGCGGTCGCCGCTGAACTGGTGCGCTACACCCAGGGCACAGTGGGCTGCCGTGCGCACGGCCAGGTTGTCCTGGGGCAGCCACTCCAGCGCCAAGGCAGCCTCGCGCGAAATCGTCAGGGCATCGCCTCGGGCCACCGCCTCCCAGGCGCGAACAGCGTTCAGTTCGCCGCGCCAGCTT
>JANNWL010000038.1:0-10587 GCA_031414735.1 Burkholderiales bacterium
GTGCCGCTGGACCCGCACACCCCCATCACCCACATCAGTTTCTTCGAGGCCGATGCCTATGCGCGCTGGTCGTCGGCCCAGCATCCGGGGCAGCCGCCGCACCGCCTGCCCACCGAGGCCGAGTGGGAAAACGCCGCCGCCGCGCTGCCGCCCACGGCCATCAGCGAGGGCAATTTCGTCGAGTCCCAAGCCCTGCACCCGGTGCCCGTGGCGCGTGGCGGCCCCGGCCTGCACCAGATGTTCGGCGACGTGTGGGAATGGACGAACAGCAGCTACCTGGCCTACCCCGGCTACCGCCCCTGGGCCGGCGCGGTGGGTGAGTACAACGGCAAGTTCATGGTCAACCAGATGGTCTTGCGCGGCGGCTCCTGCGCCACGCCGCGCGCGCACATCCGCGCCAGCTACCGCAACTTCTTCCCCACCGACGCGCGCTGGCAGTTCACCGGCCTGCGCCTGGCGCGTGACGGGCACTGAATGCGCGGCCAGCGGCGCGTGCTGTGGACCTGTGTCCTGGCCTGGGCGATCGTGTGGTCGATGGCCGGCTGCGCCAGCGGCCCGAGCCGCGACGCCTTGCCGCTGCCTGACGAGACGCTGCCGCCGGCGGTGACGCAAGCGCTGGCTCTTGCCAAGCTGCCGCCCGACAGCCTGGGGGCCGTGGCGCTGCCGCTGGGCCATTCCGCCGCGCCTTGGCAGTACCGCGGTCAGTCGCCCATGCAACCGGGGTCGGCGATGAAGCTCGTCACCAGCATCGTGGCGCTGGACAAGCTGGGCCTGACCCACGCCGGTCGCACGCGGCTGCTCAGCGCGGCTCCGGTGGCCGGCGGGGTGCTGCAAGGCGACCTGGTGCTGCAAGGCGGCGCCGACCCCGACTTCGGCATCGCGCAGTTCTGGGAACTGCTGCTGGAACTGCGCGACCAGGGCATCACGCGCATCCAGGGCGACCTGGTGCTGGACCGCCAGCGCTACCGGCCGGCGCGGCTGGACACGGGCGAGCCACCCTTCGACAGCCGCCCCGAGAGCTGGTGGAACGTCACGCCCGATTCGTTGCTGATTGACCTGGGCCTGCAGACACTGGAGCTGGTGTCCGACGCCGACACGCTGCGTGCCCGGCTCAAGCCTGCGGTCCAGGGCGTGCGCATCGACACCAGCGCGATGCGCCTGACCGACAAACCCTGCGCGCAGTGGGACGCCGATTGGGTGGCCCCGCTGCGGCGTGACGAACCCGGCGCCGGGCCGCGTGGCCAGCCCGGCGCGGTGCTGGTGCTGCAGGGCGGTTTCCCGCGCCGCTGCACGCGCAACGAAGGCCTGCAGGCCGTGGAGCGCACGCGCTACGCCGGGCTGGTGTTCGCGCAGGTGTGGCGTGAACTGGGCGGCCAGTGGGACGGCGCGGTGCGCGATGCCGACACCGCCACGCCGGCCGAATCGCGCGTGTTGGCGCAAAGGCGCTCGCGCCCCTGGGGCGAGATGCTGCGCATGATGGTCAAGACTTCGGACAACACGCTCGCGCGGCTGCTGTTCCTGGAACTCGGCGTGCCCGACATGGCCGCGCAGCCGCAGGCGCGCACGCTCGACCTGGCGCGCCAGGCCGTGCAGCGCTGGTACGCCGAGCAGGGCATTGCAGCAGCTGGCCTGGTGCTGGACAACGGCTCGGGCCTGTCGCGCAGCGAACGCATCACGGCGCAGACCCTGGCCGACACCGTGGCCTGGGCCTGGAAGAGCCGCCACGCGCCTGACTTGTTGATGAGCCTGCCCGTGGCGGGCGTGGACGGCACCCTGCGCAACCGGCTCAAGGGCAGCCCGGCAGCCGGTTGGGCCCGGTTGAAGACGGGCACCTTGCGCAACGTGACGGCGCTGGCGGGCGTGGTGTACGACGCCGAAGGCCGGCCCTGGGCCCTGGCCACGATGGTCAACCAGGACGACCGCGTGGAGCAGGGTCGCGCCGTGCTCGACGCGCTGGTCGACGCCATCGCCCGTGGCGCCTTGGCGCGGCCAAAGTCAGCGGCGCCGTGACCTCGCGGGCGTCGCCGCTGATCGGGCGCCGGCAGGCTGCCGGCCGCGGGGCTTAGCATGGCTTGTGGACACGACGCCCTCCGACACCCCGAGCTTCGAGACGCTCTACGCTGAACTGCGGCGCATGGCCCGGCGCGAGATATTCAAGGGCGGCCAGGCGGGGCAGATGTCGCCCACCACGCTGTTGCACGAGGCCTACCTGCAAATGTCCGGCCGGCCCGGCCTGCAGTTCGCCGACCGCGCCCACTTCATGGCCTATGCCGCGCGCGCCATGCGCGGCATCGCCATCGACCATGCGCGTGCGCGCGGCGCGCAAAAGCGCGGCGGCGGGCTCGACATCACGGCGCTGGACACCTTTGTGTCGGACAACGCCCGTGCGCCCGAAGACGCGGCCAGCGAAGACCTGGCGCAGATCGGCCAGGCCGTGGACAAGCTGGCCGCCATCGACCCGCGCCTGGCCGAACTGGTCGACCTGAAGTTTTTTGCCGGCCTGACCTTCGCCGAGATCGCCGCGCTGCGTGGAGGGTCGGAGCGCACGGCGCAGCGTGACTGGGACAAGGCCCGTGCGCTGCTGCACGGGCTGTTGCAAGCCTAGAAATCAGCGGTGGGCCGCACGCGCAAGTCGCGCAGGGCGCGGCGCAAGTCAGACAGCGCGGTGGCGGCCGCGCCCAGGGTCAGGACCAGGCTCAGGGCCAGGCACAGCACAGCAACGATGAGGTAGTTCATGGGCGAGATCTCCGAAGGGCGGACACCGCGGGCTGCGGGCCTGCAAGGTCAATCGCAGTGGCGCGCCAGAACACGACATGCCGCCGCTTTGTCGTCATCGGGCCAGGTTTTTCGATTTACCTCACTGGGCCGCCATGGGTTGTGGCCTGTGCCTTTGCCGGTCCCCACGCGTTCGCTGCTGCCATGAAGCCTGCCGATTCCACCCCTGACGCCGCCACCTGGGCGCGCCTGAGCCCGTTGCTGGACGAGGCGCTGGACCTCCCGCCGCCTGAGCGCGCCGCCTGGCTGGCCGAGTTGCACCTGCGCGCGCCGCAAGACGCCGCGCAGTTGAGGGTGCTGCTTGACCGCCATGAAGCCGCTGGCCGCGATGCTTTCCTTTCAGGCTCTGCGCGGTCGGCATGGGTCGGACCCGCGGCCGGCCACCGGCTGGGACCCTGGACCATCGAAGCGCCGCTGGGTGAAGGTGGCATGGCCAGCGTGTGGCTGGCGCGGCGCAGCGACGGCCGCCACGAGGGCCAAGCGGCCATCAAGCTGATGCACGGCCGTTTGCACGGCACGCAGGCCACGCAACGCTTCGAGCGCGAGGGCCGCATCCTGGCGCGGCTGGAGCACCCGCACATTGCGCGCTTGCTTGACGCTGGCGTGGCCAGTGACGGCCACAACGGACAAAGCGGCCAGCCCTACCTGGTGCTGGAACTCGTGCGCGGTGAGCCCATCGACCGCTGGTGCGACAGCCGCCGGCTGGGCGTGCAGGCGCGCCTGGCGCTGTTCGACGACGTCCTGGCCGCGGTGGCGCACGCCCACACCCACGGCGTCATCCACCGCGACCTGAAGCCCGCCAACATCCTGGTCGACGACAGCGGCGCCGTGAAGCTGCTGGACTTCGGCATCGCCAAGCTGCTGGACGACGAGGCCGGCGCGCCGGGTGACGCGGCGGCCAGCGCGCTCACGCGCGAAGGTGTGCGCGCGCTGACGCCGGAGTACGCGTCACCCGAGCAGCTGCGTGGCGAGGGCGTGACCACCGCGACTGACGTCTATGCCCTGGGCGTGCTTTTGTTCCAGTTGCTGAGCGGGCATCACCCCACGGCCGAAGAAGGCGGCAGCGCCGCAGAACTGATGCGCAGCACGCTGGACACCGAACCGCCCCGCTTGTCGCACGCGGCGGCGGCTGGCCCGCGCAAGGGCGGCCCGGCCAGCGCGTCGGTGGCCAATCAGGCTGGTGATGCGGCCGAACTGCGCGGCACCACCGCGGCACGTCTGCGCCGCAGCCTCGAGGGCGACCTGGACAACATCCTGGCCCGGGCCCTGCGCAAGGCCCCGGCCGAGCGCTACGCCACCGTGGTGGCCTTTGCCGACGATTTGCGCCGCCACAAGAACCATGAACCGGTCCGCGCCCGGCCTGACACGCTGGCCTACCGCTGCGCCAAGTTCGTGCGACGCCGCCGTGGTGCCGTCGTCGCCAGTGCGTTGATCGGCCTGGCGTTGGCGGTCGGCGCCATCGGCACGGTCAGCCAGGCTCGGCGTGCGCAGGAACAGGCATTGCGCGCCGACCGCGAACGGCAGAACGCGCTCGTCGACCTGGGCCACGCCGAGGCCTTGAGCACCACCCTGGCCGTGCTGCTGGGCACCGTGGCCGACAAGTCGTTCACCCCCTCGCAGCTGCTGCAGCGCGCCGAGACCATGGCCGACACCGAGTACGCCGCCGAGCCCGGCACACGCGCCTACCTGCAGACGCAGCTGAGCAAGCTGTGGGGCGAACTGGGCGACAACGACCGCGCCTTGGCGCTGGCGCGCAAGGCGCAAGCCTCGGCGGCGGGCGTGCACGGCACGCTGCTGCGCACCGAGGCCGACTGCATGCTGGGCGCCATGCTGGTCGACCGCGGCGAGTTCGTCCCGGCTCTCAAGCTCTTCGACGAGGCCCTGACCCGCGTCCGTCAACAGCACGCGCAGCAGCCCGAACTGACCGTGGGCTGCCTGCAAAAGCGCGCCGTGCTGCATTACGAGCGGGGCCGTCCGCAGGATGCGCTGGACGACGCCCAGGCCGCGCTGCAGGCCCTGGGCACGCCGCGCCCGGGCCAGATGGACATGCTGCTGATGCTGCGAGGCATCAAGGCCGACGCGCTCAGCCGCCTGGGCCGGCTGGGCCTGGCGGTGGCGGAGTACGAGGCCGTGCTCGGCGAAGTCAAGCGCCTGGGCCGGATGGAGCAGGCATCGACCAAGACCACGCTGAACCAGTACGGCCTGGCCTTGATGCGCGGTGGCCAAAGCCGCAAGGCGGCCGAGGCCTTCGGCCAGTCGGTGGCGATGTCACTGGCCCAGGGCGACCCGACGCTCGTGGACATTCCCGCCCAGTCCAACCTGGCGCGCACCCTGGTCGAGACCGGGCGCGGCGCACAGGCCCTGCCGCACTTCGAACAAGCCCTGGCCAACGCCCAACGCACGGGCGCGCCGCGCATGGTGGCCAGTGTCGCCGTGACGGCTGGCCTGGGTGCTTGCGACCTGGGTGACCTGGCGCGCTGCGACAGCCTGTTGTCGCTGGGTGCAGGCCACCTGGCCGCACTGCTGCCGGCCGGCAACCCGGGGTTGGCCGCTGTGCACGTCCTGCGCGCGCGACTGGCCCTGGCGCGTGCGGCGCCCGCGGAGGCGGTGCAGCAGGCGCAGCAAGCGCTGGCGCTGTATGGCGACAAGCCGTCCAGCGCGCCCTTGCGCGTGGCGGCGCTGGCGCTGCTGGCCCAGGCGCAGCTGCAAGGCGGCGACGGGGCGGCCAGCCTGGTGAATGCGCAGGCGGCGGTGGAACTGGCGCGTACGACGTTCCAGGACTTTCCCACCAGCGCGCCGATGGGCCGGGCACTGCTGGTGCTGGGCCAGGCCCAGCAGGCGGCAGGCCAGCGCGACGCGGCGCTGCGCAGCGGGCAGGAAGCTCAAGCGCAGCTCGACACCGCCGCCGGCCCCGACGCGCCGCTTTCAGTGCAGACGCGCCTGTGGCTGGCCAAGCTCTGAACGCCGCAGAACGGCAGCGCTTCAAGCCCCCGCAAGAACCGAGTTACATTGCCCCGCTGCATGCACAACCCACCGAAGTTCCCGCCCCGCGCCCACCTGCAGGACCGGGTGCTCGACGCCCACCTCACCACCTTGCTCGGCAACCTGGACGTCGCCGCGCTGGCCACCTTGCGCAGTGAGTTGCAGTGGGTTGAACTCGATGCAGGTGACGTCCTCATGTCGCAGGGCGAGCCGGGCGACAGCATGTACCTGTCGATCAGTGGCCGGCTGCGCGCCTATGTGCGTGACGACGACGGCCAGGAACGCATGGTGCGCGAGATGGCGCGTGGCCAGATCATCGGCGAGATGGCGCTGTACACCGACGAGCCGCGCTCGGCCACGGTGGTGGCGATCCGCGACTCGGTGCTGGTGCGGCTGGACAAGGCGGCCTTCACGCGCTTGCTGTCCAGCAGCGCGCAGGTCTCGGTGGCGCTGACGCGGCAGATGATCAAGCGGCTGCAGACGGTGCAGCTTCGGTCCGACCTGGCGCGCCCGGTGACCATCGGCCTCATGCCCATCACGGCCGGTGTGGACGCGGCCGGCCTGACGCGCGCCCTGGCCGATCAACTGGCCCTGCAGTTGGGCAGCAGCAAGGTTTGTGTGGTGGACGCCGCCCGCATCGACCGCGTGCTGAACGAGCCCGGCCTGGCGCAACGCAGTGCCGACGACGCCGAGACCAACCGGCGCATCGCCCTGCATCTCGAAGAGGTCGAGGCCGAGTTCGACTACGTGCTGCTGCTGGCCGATGACCAGCCCACGCCCTGGACCCGGCGCTGCAGCCGGCGCTGCGACGAGATGCTGCTGCTGGCCAACGCCGACGAGCCTGCCGTGCTGCACCCCAGCGAGCAGCAGTTCATGATGACGCGCAACGGGCGTGCCGAGGCCGCAGAAATCCTGGTGCTGCTGCACCCCGCGCAAAGGCAGTGCCCGTCGGGTACGCGGAAGTGGTTGGCGCGCCGGCCGTTGGCGGGACACGTGCACATCCGGCCCACGCTGGAACGCGACATGGCGCGATTGGCCCGCTTGCAAAGCCGCACGGCCGTCGGGCTGGTGTTGGCCGGTGGTGGTGCGCGCGGGCTGGCCCACCTGGGCGTGTTCCGCGCGTTGCAGGAACAGGGCGTCGAGGTCGACTGGGTCGGCGGCACCAGCATCGGCGCCGTGATGGCGGTGCTGGCGGCGTCAGACCAGCCGGTGGACCGGATGATCTCCGTGGCGCGCCGCGCCTTTGGCCGCAACCCCACGGGCGACTTCAATCCCTTTCCCCTGCTGTCGATGATCCGCGGCCGGCGGCTGCAGCACATCGTGCACACCGCCATCCAGGAGCTGACGGGCGCGCAGGGCGACATGGAAGACCTGTGGAAGAACTGCTACTGCGTCGCCAGCAACTACTCGCAAGCCAGCGAACAGGTCATCGCGCAAGGGCCGCTGTTGCAGTCGCTGCTGGCCAGCGCGGCCATCCCCGGCGCCTTGCCGCCGGTGCTGAGCGACGGCGACATGCTGTGCGACGGCGGCTCGTTCAACAACTTCCCGGTCGACGTGATGCGCAGCGTGCGTGGCGTGGGCAAGGTCATCGGCGTGGACCTCAGCTACCGCCGCGCCCGGCGCATCGATCTCGACGAGGTGCCCGGCGCCTGGGCCCTGCTGCTGGACCGCCTGCGCCCACGCAAGCGCCGGCGCTACCGTTTCCCGTCGCTGGTGGCGTACCTGATGAACGTGACGCTGATGTACAGCAACTCGCGCCAGCGCCAGTCCAAGAAGTTGATCGACCTGTACTTCAACCCGCCACTGGACCGCGTGGGTCTGTTGCAGTGGAACCGTTTTGACCACATCGTGGCGCAAGGCCTGGCCCACGGCCAGCAGGTGCTGGCCGACATGAGCGCCGATGCGCTGCACCCTTACCGCGGCGCCCGCCTGTCTGCCGCCGCACCCACGCCCATCGAACCGACCCGGAGTACGCCATGAGCGAAGACGCCCGCTGCTGTGGAAGCGGCACCTGCATCATTGACAACGAAGGCCGCTGCTGGTGTGGCCAGCAATGGGACGGCCAAAGGATGAGCTTCCCACCGCCGCCCGGCGCGCAGCCAGAACCCGTTCCAGACGATCGCGACCTGGACACGCCCTGATTGCGTGCTGATTGCGCCCGGGGCGACCCACAGCGCTGTGGCTGCCGGGTATTCCGGCTTGGAATATCGAAAATGCGGTCGGCCGACCTAGCGTCCCCGAGCGGCAGGCCTCAGCATCGCGGCCGGCGTCAAGCAACCCCCGCAGGAGACATTCAATGGCAAAGATGAAGGCCGCCATGGCCGCCGTTCTGGTGATGGAGAAGGAAGGCGTCACGCAGGCCTTCGGCGTGCCGGGTGCTGCGATCAACCCTTTGTATGCGGCGCTGCGTGAACGCGAGTCCATCAGCCACATCCTGGCGCGCCACGTCGAGGGGGCCTCGCACATGGCTGAGGGCTACACCCGCGCCAAGGCCGGCAACATCGGTGTGTGCATCGGCACCAGCGGCCCGGCTGGCACCGACATGATCACCGGCCTGTACTCGGCCATTGCCGACAGCATCCCCATCCTGTGTATCACCGGCCAGGCGCCGCGGGCGCGGCTGTACAAGGAAGACTTCCAGGCCGTGGACATCGAGTCCATCAGCAAGCCCGTCACCAAGTGGAGCGTCACCGTGCGCGAGCCGGCGCTCGTGCCGCGCGCTTTCCAGCAGGCCTTCCACCTGATGCGCAGCGGCCGCCCGGGCCCCGTGCTGATCGACCTGCCGTTTGATGTGCAAATGGGCGAGATCGAGTTCGACATCGACACCTACGAGCCGCTGCCCGTGTACAAACCCGCCGCCACGCGCAAGCAGATCGAGCGCGCGCTGGACATGCTGATGGCCGCCGAGAAGCCGCTCATCGTGGCCGGTGGCGGCATCATCAATGCCGACACCGACAAGCTGCTGGTCGAGTTCGCCGAACTGGTCGGCGTGCCTGTCATCCCCACGCTGATGGGCTGGGGCACCATTCCCGACGACCACCCGCTGATGGCCGGCATGGTGGGCTTGCAGACCAGCCACCGTTACGGCAACGCAACGATGCTGGCCAGCGACTTCGTGCTGGGCATCGGCAACCGCTGGGCGAATCGCCACACCGGCAGCACCGAGGTCTATTGCAAGGGCCGCACCTTCGTGCATGTCGACATCGAACCGACGCAGATCGGCCGCGTCTTCAACCCCGACCTGGGCATCGTCAGCGACGCGGGCGCGGCCCTCAAGCTCTTCGTCGAAGTCGCCCGTGAGCGCAAGACCGCTGGTGCTTTGAAGTCGTTCAGCGACTGGGCCAGCCGCTGTGCCGAACGCAAGCAGCTGATGCACCGCAAGACGCACTACACCGAAACGCCGATCAAGCCGCTGCGCGTGTACGAGGAGATGAACAAGGTCTTCCCGCGCGACACCATCTACGTCACCACCATCGGCCTGAGCCAGATCGCCGGCGCGCAGTTCCTGCACGTCTACGGCCCGCGCCAGTGGATCAACTGCGGCCAGGCCGGCCCGCTGGGTTGGACGATTCCCGCCGCCCTGGGCGTGGTGGCGGCCGACCCCACACGCACGGTGGTCGGCCTGTCGGGCGACTACGACTTCCAGTTCCTCATCGAAGAGCTCGCCGTGGGCGCGCAGTTCCGCCTGCCCTACGTGCAGGTGCTGGTGAACAACAGCTACCTGGGCCTGATCCGCCAGAGCCAGCGTGGCTTCGAGATGGACTTCTGCGTGCAGCTGGCCTTCGAAAACCAGAACGTCGAGGACCCCACGCTGAAGAGCTACGGCGTGGACCACCAGGCCGTGGTGCAGGGCCTGGGCTGCAAGAGCCTGCGCGTCACCGACCCGGAAAAGATTCAAGACGCGATGGTCGAAGCCCAAGCCATGGCGCAGAAGTACCGCGTGCCGGTGGTCGTCGAAGTCATTCTCGAGAAGGTCACCAACATCGCCATGGGCACCGAGATCGACAAGATCAACGAGTTCGAGGAAATCGACTGCCGCCATCCCGAGGGTCGCCAGGGCCTGGAGATGGCCGGCCTGCTCGAGTAAGGATCAGACATGCCCCGCTTCGCCGCCAACCTGACCATGCTCTTCACTGAGCATGCCTTCCTCGACCGCTTCGAAGCGGCCGCCAAGGCCGGCTTCACGGCCGTGGAGTTCCTGTTCCCCTACGGTTTCAAGGCCGCAGACATCAAGCAGCGGCTCGACGCGAACGGGCTCACGCTGATCCTGCACAACCTGCCCGCCGGCGACTGGGACGCCGGTGAGCGCGGCATCGCCTGCCTGCCCGACCGCGTGGACGAATTCCGCGCGGGTGTGGCCAAGGCCGTCGAGTACGCCAAGGCCCTCGGCGTGCCGCAGCTCAACTGTCTGGCCGGCAAGGCCCCGATCGGCGTGGACGCCACCACGCTGCGCCGCACCTTTGTGGCCAACCTGCGCTTTGCTGCGGCCGAGTTCGCGAAGGTCGGCCTGAAGCTGCTCATCGAGCCCATCAACAACTACGACATCCCGGGCTTCTGGCTCAACCACACGGCGCTGGCGATCTCGGTGCTCGATGAGGTCGGCGCGGCCAATGCCTTCGTGCAGTACGACGTCTACCACGCGCAGCGCTATGAAGGCGAACTGGCGGCGACGATGACGAAGTACCTGGCGCGCATCGGCCACATCCAGTTGGCCGACAACCCAGGCCGCAACGAACCGGGCACGGGCGAGATCAACTACGCCTTCCTGTTCAAGCACCTCGACCGCATCGGCTACACCGGCTGGATAGGGTGCGAGTACAAGCCCGCCAC